>NZ_DS022298.1:1037433-1368497 GCF_000153805.1 Synechococcus sp. BL107
CACCCCCTGCTGATCTCAGCCCCTGCTTCAACGGCGTGTTCGGCAAGAAGTTGATCGAGCCGTTCGCGTCGAACGATCCAAAATGGCGCATCGCCCGGTAGCTCTGCCACAACCGGATCCTTGAGGCACCAGCTGAAATCCACCTCGTGAATCACCTGTTCGACGGCTGGTTCAAGGGAAAACGGGAACCAGTTTTGAACAGACGCCGCCATGCCTCCACCACAGGGTTTTACCCTGATGCCCGCCTCTTTTTCAAGCAGAACGACGCGGTGGCCTGCGGCAGCGAGATGAATGGCTGCTGCTCCTCCCGCTGCTCCAGCTCCAATGACGAGAACATCGCAGCTGGCTTTAACGATTTCGCTCACACTTTGAGGATGGCCGCCTCTTTCTCAGCAAGCTGTTTCTCTAGCGCAACGATGTTTTTATCAAGCACTTTTTGAATGGAATCTTGTTCATCACGGCTTTGATCTTCTGAGAAATCACCATCCTTTTCCTGTTTTTTCACTTTGTCGATGGCATCGCGGCGCAAATTGCGTAGGGCCACTTTTCCTTCTTCTGCGTATCTCGAGGCCAACTTGCAAAATTCTTTGCGACGCTCTTCCGTTAACGGTGGAACGTTGATTCGAATCACCTTGCCATCGTTGTTCGGCGTAAAGCCCAGCTCACTCATCGCGATCGCCTTTTCGATCGACGCCAATGCGCTGATATCGAAGGGCTGAATCTGGATCGTTTGGGAATCAGGAGTGGAGAGGGTGGCGAGCGATTTGAGCGGTGTTTCTGCGCCGTAATACTCAACGCTGATGCGATCCAACAACGATGAGTTCGCCCGGCCTGTGCGGATGGTGTTGAAGTTGCGCTGGGTCGCTTCCAGCGACTTGTGCATGCTGGCTTCGAGGTCCTTGGTCGACATGATTGAGGTGGGGAACGACGTCGGTGGTGGTTGCTTCAGGCTGGGTTGCCGATTCGGGAGCCGATCGGTTCGCCAGCAACGGCTTTTCCGATGTTGCCAGGTTCGAAAAGATCGAACACCACAATCGGGATGTTGTTCTCTTTGCAGAGGGAGATGGCCGTGGCGTCCATCACGCCAAGTTCCCCACTCAGCACATCCTGATAGCTGAGGTGATCGTGTTTCACGGCATCAGGATGTTGGGCGGGATCCTTGTCGTAGACGCCGTCCACCTTGGTGGCTTTGAACACCACATCGGCATTGATTTCAGCTGCGCGGAGGGCGGCGGTGGTATCGGTTGTGAAGAAGGGGTTGCCGCAGCCAGCTCCAAACACCACAACCCGACCTTTCTCGAGGTGTCGCATCGCTTTGCGCCGGATGTAAGGCTCCGCCACCTCTTGCATGGCTATGGCGGTTTGTACACGGGTGGGAACGCCTGCTCTTTCGAGACCGTCTTGCAGGGTGATCGCGTTCATCACCGTGGCCAACATTCCCACGTAATCGGCCGTGGCCCTTTCCATTCCGGCGGCAGATCCTTTGAGTCCTCGGAAGATGTTGCCTCCGCCCACAACAATCGCGAGCTGCGTGCCGCTGGCCACCACTCTTGCAACATCTTCCGCAATCGAATGAACGATCGCAGGATCAATTCCATACCCCTGAGATCCCATCAGGGCTTCGCCGCTGAGCTTCAGCAGGACACGTGTGTACTTCATCAACGGTCCAGATCTTTTTGACAGTAGCAAGCACTGGCCACCTGTCTTGATTGTCGCTTGGATAACCCAACTGCTTGTGGGCCATGCCAGATGCCGAAGGGAGTCAAAGCACGGTGATGGCCCGCCTCACCCTGTCGGCCCTCGAGCGCGCCAGCCATGATCCCGCTTGTTGGAGCGATCCCCTGGTGTATCGCGCTCTGTTGGTGAGCGGATTGTCGGTGCTCACGGCCGCAACCCGGCTGTTGCAGAACGATCTCGACGATCTTGAGCTCTAAGTGCTGGGGATTAGTACTCGACTCCGGCCTGCGCTTTGACGCCCTGTTCGCGGAACGGGTGGCGGACCAGGGTCATTTCTGTGACCAGATCAGCGTTCTCGATCAGCTCCTTCGGTGCGCCTCGGCCCGTGAGGGCCACGTGGGTAAGGTCTGGGCGTTCTCGAACCCCGGCCAGCACGGTTTCGCTGGAGATATAGCCGAGTTTCATCGCCACATTCACTTCATCGAGCACCACGAGCTGGATCTCTGCATCACGCAAATAGGTGAGTGCCATTTGCCACGCCGCCTCCACGAGTTGTTGGTCGCGGGCTCGGTCTTGGGTTTCCCAGGTGAACCCTTCTCCCAGGGCATGCCACACCACTTGATCGCCAAAGGTGCGCAGGGCTCGAGCCTCACCGGGCTCCCAGCCTCCTTTGATGAACTGAATCACGGCGACGCGCTTGCCATGGCCCAGGGTGCGTAACACGAGGCCGAGTGAGGCTGTTGTTTTGCCCTTGCCTTGGCCGGTGAACACCATCACCAGGCCTTTTTCATTGTTGCGCTCTTCTACCCGTTGGCGCTGCACTTCCTGGCGCCGTTCCATCCGTTTGCGGTAGCCCGCATCGTCCTGTTCAGGGGCCAGATGTCCGCCCATGCCGAGCTCGGCGGCGGATTGGTCGAGCTGGGTCGTTTCCGGAGCGTTGTTGGTCATGGGCGTTGGGCAGTGATCCGTTGCAGAGCCCGACCTGCCAACAGCTCCTGCTCCACATGGAGGAAGCCGAGAGCCGACAGTTGAGCCGGTAGGTCGTCCTCCAGCATGGCGGTGGCGGTCTCGGTTTCAAACAAAGCGCAGAACACCTGCTGCGGGAGTCGCATCAGTGGATCCGCCGGGTGTAAATCCACTACCACCAACCAGCCCCCGGGTTTCAGAAGCTTCAAGGCGCTGCTGAGTACTTGCTCCCGCTCCGCTCGCGGGAACTCGTGGAGGGCAACACTGAGCTGGATGGCATGAAAGCTTTGATCCTTTAGCGGCGGCGCCTCAGCAAGCCCTTCAACCCGTTGCATTAAGGGGTGACGCTGCTCGGCTAAGTCGAGAGCGAGTGGAGACACATCCAGCCCTGTGACCGCATAGCCAGCGCTGATCCAAGGGGCCGCCGCTTCACCACTGCCGCAGCAGAGATCCAGAATCTCGGCATCGGGCTCGAGCCGGTTCCTCAGGCTTTCAAGGCCTAGCCCGCGCAGTCGCGCAACGCCGCCCACACTCAACGACGACACGGCCGTGACGCTGTCGTAGATCCAACGGTGGCGGTAAGCAAGCGGTCTTAAAAACGACGTCATTGATTAGGCACGGTGACGGGCGAGGGCCGCATCCACTGCCTGCTGCTGATCGCGGCGGGTGATCCAGTGGTGGTAAGTGCGGGTATGGATTGCCACGGAATGCCCCATCATCCTGGCGGCCACCGTGTCTGGGAGGCCGATGTGGATGGTGCGGATCGCCCATGCGTGCCGCAGGTCGTAGGGGGTGATCGGTAGCTCGTAGCGACGGAATTGCTCACTCACCCGCCGCCCCACCTGTTGCAGGGTGGTGTGTTTGAGATCCGTGGTCACCATCGGTAGGGCTTTCGGGTTTTGGGCCAGCTCCAATAAGCCAAAACGCTCCACCCACTCGGGATGAAAGGGCCAACTTTGATGCTCCCCGGTTTTGGTGGTGGGAAGAATCCGCAGCACTTGATCGCTGCCATCCGCAAGGGAATGACCGTCACAAAAGAACACTTCGTGATTGCGCAGTCCGTAGGTGGCCATCAACCCGTAGGCCAGCCTCCAGCGGGGGTTGGGAATGAGAAGGGCCGCCTCCAGGATCTGACGGTCGGTTGGTAGCTGTCGGAACTGGGCGCGATGCAGTCCGTATCCCCCCGCTTCTTGACGCCATCCTTCTGGCAAGGCCATCTCTAAGTGGCGGGCCAATGCAGCCAACGCGGTGGCGCACTGCTGGCGGCTGCGGCTGCCTTCGTCGTAGCTCTGGAGGGTTTCCAGTAGCAGATCGGCATCGATCGTCCGATGCTCTGCAAGAGCTTGCAATCGCCTCAAGTAAGGCTGATACGCCCCCGTCCAAGTTGTTTTGCTTCCGGCCGGGGATCGCCGCCGTCGTGGGTCGGCAAAAAAAGATTGTCGGAAGCGTTCGATGGCGGATTGGGGCGCCATCGTTTTGGGTGGCGCCTTTGGTTTGCTGGAACGCAACTGCCAGTCATCCCATTTGAAGGTGCTGCGCTCCAGCTGTCGTTGAACCATGCGGGCGGTTTGGCCAGCTTCCTCTAATCCCCTGAGATCAGCATTTAATCCAAGGCTGATCCTTTGGACGGATTGACGCGTTGAATCGTCGCGGTTGGGAAGGGTGCCGCGTAAACAAAGTTTGTGTCCCCGCTGCTCAACACGAAGGCGGGAACCATGAGCCGCCAGCTGTTCATTGGCGGCAATTAGTTGGCTTTGCAGCTCCATGTTTGTGTCATCCGTTTCAAAGATGACGTTTGAGGCAGCTAGCCTCAACCCCTCGACAACGCATTTGTCCGTATGTCCCGCGTCGGCGTCATCCTGCTGAACCTGGGAGGACCAGAAAGAATCCAGGACGTCGGCCCGTTCCTGTACAACCTTTTTGCCGATCCAGAAATTATTCGATTGCCCAGTCCGGCGCTGCAAAAGCCCCTGGCCTGGCTGATCAGCACTCTGCGCAGTGGCAAATCCCAGGAGGCT
Source organism: Synechococcus sp. BL107 (assembly GCF_000153805.1). Classification (NCBI taxonomy): domain Bacteria; kingdom Bacillati; phylum Cyanobacteriota; class Cyanophyceae; order Synechococcales; family Synechococcaceae; genus Synechococcus; species Synechococcus sp. BL107. Next base: position 1,042,095 of record NZ_DS022298.1, read on the forward strand.
TATCGCTCGATCGGAGGCGGATCACCCCTGAGACGGATCACAGAGCAACAGGCCCGTGAACTTCAGAGCTTGTTGCGGCAACGGGGTATTGACGCCACCAGCTACGTGGCCATGCGCTACTGGCACCCCTTCACAGAATCGGCTGTGGCCGACATCAAGGCCGACGGCATGGACCAAGTGGTGGTGCTTCCGCTGTATCCCCATTTTTCGATCAGCACGAGCGGATCGAGTTTTCGCGAGTTGCAGCGATTAAGGCAGGGAGATAACGCGTTTGAACAGCTTCCGATTCGTTGCATTCGCAGCTGGTACGACCACCCCGGCTATCTGCAATCGATGGCTGAGTTGATCGCCACTGAGATTCACAACAGTGATGTGCCGGAAGCTGCCCATGTGTTTTTCAGTGCCCATGGCGTTCCCAAGAGCTACGTCGAAGAGGCTGGCGATCCCTATCAACAGGAGATCGAGAAATGCACCGCACTGATCATGGAGAAGCTGGCTGAACTCGTGGGCCATAGCAATCCCCATACGCTCGCCTATCAAAGCCGCGTCGGTCCGGTGGAGTGGCTCCAGCCCTACACCGAAGAAGCCTTAGAAGAGTTGGGTCATGCCAAAACTCAGGATCTCGTCGTTGTACCGATCAGTTTCGTCAGCGAGCACATCGAAACGTTGGAAGAGATTGATATCGAATATCGAGAGTTGGCCACGGAAGCAGGGGTTGTGAATTTTCGGCGGGTTCGCGCCCTCGATACCTACAAGCCTTTCATCGAGGGTCTGGCCGATCTGGTCACCACAAGTCTGGAAGGCCCCGAAGTGAGCCTTGATGCCGCTGCCGAGTTGCCAACGAAAGTGAAGCTGTATCCCCAAGAGAAATGGGAATGGGGTTGGAACAACAGCTCAGAAGTCTGGAATGGTCGTATCGCCATGGTGGGTTTTTCGGCGTTTTTGCTTGAACTCCTGAGTGGGCATGGCCCCTTGCATGCCCTAGGCCTGCTCTAGCTCGGAGGGTCATCGTCGAACGACGCGTCCTTCAGGGGATGCGAACCACCAGCTGACGCCTAATCTTGGACTCTGTAATTCCGTTGCCGCTGTGACAGTCACCTCCGCTTCAACGGCAATTGGCGGACGTCAGGCTGCTGAGGTGACGGGTCAGATTTCAGGCGCAACCGCCCTGATGGATGCCCTGCGGCGTCATGGGGTCGACACGATATTTGGCTATCCGGGGGGAGCGATCCTCCCGATTTATGACGCTCTTCATATCGCTGAGAGTGAGGGTTGGGTGAAGCACTTTTTGGTGCGACACGAGCAGGCAGGCACCCATGCAGCTGATGCCTACGCCAGAGCCACCGGCAGGGTGGGTGTTTGTTTTGGCACGTCAGGCCCTGGCGCCACCAATCTCGTCACTGGGATTGCCACAGCCCAGATGGATTCGGTTCCCATGGTGGTGATTACGGGGCAGGTGCCGCGTCCAGCCATTGGCACCGATGCGTTCCAAGAAACCGATATTTTCGGGATCACCCTGCCGATCGTGAAGCATTCCTGGGTGGTGCGTGATCCAGCCGATCTCGGTTCCATCGTTGCCCAGGCGTTCCTGATTGCGGCCAGTGGTCGCCCCGGACCTGTCTTGATTGATATTCCAAAGGATGTGGGTCAAGAACTGTTCGATTACGTGCCTGTGGAGCCAGGCTCCGTTGTGCCTCGCGGGTTTTATCAGCCCGCACCCCCGATTGATGCTGCGCTTCATGCAGCACTCGACTTGATCGAAACATCCCACCGTCCGTTGTTGTATGTGGGTGGTGGAGCGATCTCCGCAGGAGTCCACGACCAGCTGCGCGTGATCGCTGAGCGCCATCAGATTCCCGTCACCACAACCCTGATGGGTAAGGGTGCTTTTGATGAAAATGCACCGCTGGCCGTGGGCATGCTCGGCATGCATGGCACCGCCTACGCCAATTTCGCCGTCACGGAGTGCGATCTGTTGATCGCAGTGGGAGCGCGATTTGATGATCGTGTCACCGGAAAGCTCGATACGTTTGCTCCAAGGGCCAAGGTGATTCACTTCGAGATCGATCCGGCCGAAGTGGGCAAAAACCGCACCGCTGAGGTGGCCGTGCTGGGCGATCTGAGCTTGAGCATGGAGCGGCTGGTGCAGCTGAGCATGGAGCGCCAGGCCAATCCATCCACCGCCGCTTGGTTGGAGCAAATTCAAGATTGGAAGCAGCGTTACCCGCTCTCGGTTCCCCCAGAGGAAGGGGCGATTTATCCGCAGGAGGTGCTGATGGCCGTGCGCGACCTTGCCCCGAACGCGATTGTGACTACCGATGTGGGCCAACATCAGATGTGGGCTGCCCAGTATTTACGCAATGGACCTCGTGGCTGGATCAGCAGCGCTGGCCTTGGAACGATGGGGTATGGCATGCCTGCTGCCATGGGGGCACAAGTGGCCTGCCCCAGCCGTCAGGTGGTCTGCATTGCCGGTGATGCCAGCATCCTGATGAACATTCAGGAGTTGGGAACGATCGCGTCGTACAACCTCCCTGTGAAGGTGGTGATTGTGAACAACCAGTGGCAAGGCATGGTGCGTCAATGGCAGGAAAGCTTCTACGACGAGCGCTATTCCTCCTCAGACATGCTGAGGGGAATGCCTGATTTCATTGCTTTGGCAAAGGCTTTTGGGGTGAACGGCGTCAAAATCACAGAGCGCGGTTCCTTGCATCAAGACCTCGAGGCTGCGCTCAATTCGCCCGAGCCGATGCTGATCGATGTGCATGTGCGTCGGGGTGAGAATTGTTATCCGATGGTTCCACCTGGCAAGAGCAACGCCGAGATGGTGGGTTTGCCTGCTCAGCATTAGCCGGCGATTGACGCCACACGGAACCTCGCAGAGTGCGGTACCGTCACTGCCCATGAACACCGGTTCTGTCCCCAGTGCGGCGCATCCCTTTGATCCGGTTTTGTTGTCTCTGCTTTCTTTTGGTTTGCTGTGCAGTGGCACCGGCCTCCGCGGCTGAAGTGCTTCAGGTGAGAAGTGGATCGCTGCTTCAGGTTGGCGATCGCAATCGCACCTATACCGTTGAGCTGGCCTGTGTTTCCGTTGGTGAAGGCCAAGAATCGGATGCCATCGCTTGGTTGCGTCAACAGCTGCCCCGCCGCCGTCGGGTGAATCTCCGCCCCGTGGGCAGCAGCAATGGTCAATTGGTCGCCCGGGTGACGCCATTGGGAGAGGACAGTGACCTAAACGATGGTTTGATTGCCGCTGGTTTGGCCACCGATCGCTGTTCCGCGGAGCTTGGTTGAATGGCGGACAACAGGATTGCTCGAGGCATTGTTTTAGTGCCCTGTCTCCTTCTCGGCGCAGCTTTTTTAGCGACGGCTGTATGGGGACAAGGTGCTGCAGCTGAAAACCGGAATCTCGCGGTTGGAATCGGGTTGGGTTTGGTGGTGGCGGGGTTGTTGTCGCAGGTGCGAACGGATGACGCCACAGCAAACGAATCGGAGGAGCTGGACGATGCCCCTTGAGCGGGATCTCTCAGGCTCGACAGACTTGATGAACGCATCCAAGACGTTCGAGGCAAGAGATTTCCATGCTGCGCCTGAGTGAGTTGAAGCTGCCGCTGGATCACCCCGAGGATGCCCTTCAAAAGGCAGTCCTTAAGCGGCTGCGCGTTCCTCCTGACGATGTTTTTGAGCAACGGCTGGTGAAACGCAGCATCGATGCGCGTCGCCGCGATCAAATCCAGCTGATTTACGCCGTTGATGTGCGGGTGCGTGGGGAGGCCGCTTTATTGCGGCGTCTTGGCAAGACATCGCGCGTTCGCCAGGCGCCAGACACCACCTACAAACCCGTAACCCATCTTCCCCAGGCTGGTTTCGCTCGGGGTGAGCACAGACCCGTGGTGGTGGGGGCTGGTCCCTGTGGCTATTTCGCTGCGTTGCTGTTGGCGCAAATGGGGTTTCGACCGCTGTTATTGGAGCGCGGGGAGCCTGTGAAACAGCGCACGCTGCAGACCTTCGCGTTCTGGCGTGGGGAAACAGGCATTGATCCAGAGTCCAACGCCCAATTTGGAGAGGGTGGCGCCGGAACGTTCTCGGATGGAAAGCTCTACAGCCAGGTGAGTGATCCTGAGCACTACGGACGCAAGGTGCTCGAGGAATTGGTGGCCTCTGGGGCCAATGAGGACATTCTCACCTTGCAACGCCCCCACATCGGCACCTTCAAGTTGGCCACGGTGGTGAGGGGGTTGCGCGCTCGTATTGAGGCCTTGGGTGGAGAAGTTCGCTTTGGCAGCCGCGTCGAGTGGCTGCGCTTGGAACCCAATGGGGGGGAGAAGTGCCATCAACTGGTTGGCCTCGAGTTGGCCAATGGCGATGCCATCCCCTGCCGCCACCTCGTTTTGGCACCGGGCCACTCGGCTCGAGATTGCTTTGCCATGCTCGAACAAATCGGCGTTCAAATTGAAGCCAAGTCGTTTTCGGTTGGAGTGCGGATTGAGCATCCCCAGCCTTTGATCGATGCCGCCCGTTGGGGCCCGTCTGCCGGCCATCCCCGTCTGGGGCCTGCGGAATACAAGCTGGTGCATCACGCCACCAATGGTCGCTGCGTCTACAGCTTTTGCATGTGCCCAGGTGGGTTTGTGGTCGGCGCAACCTCAGAAGTGGGTCGGGTCGTGACCAACGGGATGAGTCAGCACTCTCGCAATGAGCGCAATGCCAACAGCGGGTTAGTGGTGCAGCTGGAACCCGAGGATCTCGCTCCCTATGAACGGCATCCCGGAGACCCTTTGGCAGGCGTTGCCCTGCAGCGGGATCTAGAACATCGGGCCTATCTCCTCGGTGGTAGCACCTATGCCGCTCCCGCCCAACGTTTGGAAGATTTCCTCGCCAATCAACCCTCCGAAAGCCTTGGATCGATTGCAGCGTCTTATCAGCCGGGAGTTCAGCCGTCTGATTTACATGCGCTTCTTCCACCAGCGATGATTGCGGCGTTACGGGAGGCTCTCCCTGCCTTTGCCCGTCGTGTGCGCGGTTACGACCACCCTGATGCGGTGCTCACTGGCGTGGAAACACGAACATCGTCTCCGGTGCGAATCCCCAGGGATTTGGGGCTGGAGTCGGTGAATGTGCGGGGCTTGTTCCCTGCTGGAGAGGGCGCTGGTTATGCCGGTGGCATCCTTTCGGCTGGTATCGATGGGATCCGAGCTGCGGAGGCGGTAGCGCTTCAGATTGTGGAAGGTGCTTGAGCAACAATCCCGCTCCATTGCACGGCTTTCACGTGATCACGTCGCCAGGAATGAAACAAGTTTGGTTCACTCAGCGTGCATAACGGGCATTCACTGATCTGGTTTGAATCGAGTCCGTACTGTTGAAGTTGGAGTGCCGCTGCGCCACGGATGTCGAGTCGGTGCCGTCCGGGTTCATCGTCGGGGAGCAGCGCCTGCGCGTCGTGGAGAAGCCGAGAGTTGGACATGCCGTCGGATGGGTCTGCCTTCAAGCTGTTGCTGATCGCCTCCACTACCTCGTCTCCGACTTGGTAATGCATCCCGCTGATGGCGGGGCCGAACGCCACCAACAGGTCAGACCGATCAGCTCCCAAGGCTTCCAGCTGCCGGATCGCTTCGGGAAGAATCCTGGCGGCCACGCCACGCCAACCGGTATGGCATGCAGCCGCATGCCCAGTGCCGGGATCAGCCATCAGTACGGGGGTGCAGTCGGCACCGCACACCCAGAGGCTTTGCCCGCCTTGGTCGCTCACTAAACCATCGGCCTCAGGCCAGGGAGATCCATTGGCCTCGTTGGCCGACAGAACCCGTCCACTGTGAATTTGCTGGGGGCGGTGAACTGAAACGCCTGCACTGATGTAGCCGGCCAGAGCATCGGGTTCGCGGCCTTGCCACAAACGGGTGAAAAAACCATGTTCGAATCCCGCTTTTTGGAGCAGGTCTGATTGCAGGTAATAGCCGCCATAGCAACCAATCCAGGTCCAGTCTCGGAGCGTATTGAACTGGTTATCAGGGCGATCGAACGGATCGATGCTGGTTCCGTTCATGCCATGGGAATGTCGCGCATCATCCAGAAACCTGCGAAGGCTTGCTCGTCTGGGCTGGCTTGAATGGCGATGAATTGAAGGCCACGAACGGAGGTTTGGGAGGTTTCGAGGGCCGATGCAATGCTTTTTGAGGCCTCTCCATCGAGATCACTCACCAACCAACGGTCGTCCTGACCGGCTTCAAGGATCAGTTGGCGACCCTCAACGAGCAAACGAACTGGTTCTAAGCCCCCTAGCCATCCCGCCATGGCGAGGGAACGGGTTTGGCTGAATAGGCGCAGGCCGGGTACTTGGGCCTCATCCTCAAGATTGGTGGGAACGGGAAGCAACCCGCTGAAGCTCATGGGCCAGTCGTCCGCATCGCGCAGAAGTCCGGCGGGAAGGGTGGCCCAAGACCAGGCATCCCCCTGCACTTCCTCTGGAAGGGGGATCGGCGGTGTTTGCACCGGGGCGGGAGGAGGGGCAAGAGGCCCCGCCATAAAGCCCTCTTCTTTGGGATATACCTCGCGTTCCCGTTGTTCCAGCCAATCGAGGAGTGCAAATGTGCGGCGACTGGAAATCACTTCGATGTCTTGTTCGGTGGCGGCTCGTTGCACCATGGTTCGCATCGAACTGCGCCAGCAGCGCAGGCGAACGGGGGCGCCATAACCCGCCTGAAGTGCTTGCTCGCGTGCCTCAGACAGCGCACTGCTCAGCCAAAGCGAGTTCACCTCAGTGGATGGGCAGACCTTGGCAAAACGAAACGGGCTGTCTCCATCCTCCGAGGACGGCGTTGTGGTGATTAAAAGTTCCCATCGCTTGCGTCCATCCGCACCAAGAATGGGTCTGGAGTAAAAATCCAATTCCCAGTCAGAGCCTTTGCTTACGGCCGCTTTCATCCGGCTGATTGTTCGTTTTGCTTGAGCGTGTTTTGAGCCCTTGTTGCTCGGTCGCTGGCTTCTGCCATCACTTTGTCCTTATCGATCAGGAGCTCACCGGGGGGGCCCTCCAGCAGTGCTGTATTGAGGCCAATCCGCCCCCGACCTGGATCTAAATCGGTAATCAGAGCCGAAACGCGATCGCCCTCGTCGAAGACCTCACGAATGGAGCGGAGACTTCCATTCGTAATGGCTGATTGGTGCAGCAATCCACTGATACCGCCGAGGTCGATGAACAGTCCGTAGGGCTTTACGGAGGCCACAAGACCGTCAACCAGCTGGCCCACCTCGAGCTCTTGGAAGCGAGCTGCAACGGATGCTCGTTTTTCGGACAGCACAAGCTTCCGGGTGCCTGAATTCACTTCTAGAAAAGCCACGCCAAGGGTTTTGCCTACAAGCTCTTGGTGGTTTTCGCCGTCTTGGAGTTGGGATCGGGGAATGAAACCGCGTAAGCCTTCCAAATCGCAAGTGACGCCACCTCGGTTGAAGCCGCTCACGATCACTTGCACCACCTTTCCTTCTTTTTCAAGAACTTTCACCTTGTCCCAGCTCTTGCGCAACTCCAGTGCACGACAGCTGATTGTGACCATGCCATCGGCGTTTTGTTCCCGAGTGACGAGAACTTCCACTTCGAGGCCCTTGGGGAAGCGCTCTTGGTAGTTGGTGATCACACCAAGTCCAGCCTCGCTTTTGGGCATGAAACCAGGGGCTTTGCCCCCGATATCCACGTACACACCGTCGCTCTCGAGGGCAATCACAGTGCCCTTAATTACCTCACCCGTCGTACCGACGGGGGCGTTCTCATCCAAAGCGGCGAGGAAAGCTTCTTCGTCGAAATCGAAATCGTCCACGCTGCGAGGTTCGCTGCGCTGCTCTCGTTTGGGTTTGTCGTCGGGTGAGCCCATGAGATCTGCCATGGACATCCCTTCCATGGCACCCATGTCAAATCGCTCCTCATCGCTCTGGCTGGAAGCTTCGGCTTGACGGGCCCGTGGCGGAGCGGCGAGTCCGGCGCGCTCCTCCAGCATTCTTGCTTTTTCGGCGGCTGCTTCAGCGGCCGCGCGGGCTTCTGCCGCCTCCCGTTGCAGTTGTTCTTGCTCGTCTTTGCGGTTGATTTTCATCACCTGCAGAGGCTTGTTCGCAGCCTGTTGCGGCGCCTTGGGGCGGTTGGGCTGAGGACTGCCGGCTGCGGCCATGAACCAACGGGATCATCGATAGTCCAGTCTGACAGGGAAGGTTTGCGAATGCCTCTCTGCAAGGGAACCGGGATGGATGATTTAAGACGACACTTCGATCAACTGGCATGGCCGGAGGCCGAAAAAGCGGCAAAACAGGCTGGCGCCACGGTTATTTGGCCATTTGGAGCTTGCGAACAGCATGGCCCCCAGTTGCCCTTGGCTACCGATGCGTTATTCGCTGATCGGATTTTGAATTCCGTGTTGCAACACCTCGATGGTGAGTGGCCGATCTGGCGACTGCCGCTGCAGTCGATTGGTTTTTCGCCGGAACACCAGCCATTCCCAGGCACGTTGAGCCTCTCCGCTGAACTGATGCTGCAGCTTGTGGATCAGGTCGGCGGTCAGTTGGCGGCCATGGGGGTGGAACGGTTGGTGTTGTTGAACGCCCATGGCGGCCAGATCGGCTTGCTTCAGGTTGCTGCACGACAGCTGCGCTTGCGCTGTCCATCGATGGGCGTCCTTCCCTGCTTTCTCTGGAGCGGTGTAGATGGTTTGTCGTCCCTTCTGCCCCCGGAAGAACTTGCCCAAGGACTCCATGCCGGTCAGGCGGAAACAAGTTTGATGCTGCATATGGCCCCGGAGTTGGTTGGTCCGTCGCGTCCGGTGGATGGGGACCATGGACCAAGCTCCCCCCTTGCCCCCCCGGACGGTTGGAGCTTGGAAGGGGCTGCTCCATGTGCCTGGTTGACGAGCGATTTGAGCCAATCAGGGGTGATTGGCGATGCTCGTTTGGCGTCCGCTGAGCTGGGTTTGGAGTTGGAACAAGCTTTGATTTCGCATTGGACGCAGCTCTTCAAAAGCCTGCTCAGCAGTGACTGGCCGCCGACTGAGAGCGTTATGGATCGGCCTTGAAAATCCTGAAGTTTGGACCCAAGTGTCCAGAAATCCTGAGGGTCTGGTTATTGTCTATCGGATTCAATGTGTCGAATTACTTCTTATGCCTACCCTTAATGCACCAGAAGTTTCAGTGCTGGAGGGCCAGGACGCGTTGCCGGACTTCACGACAGCTGAATACAAAGACGCTTACAGCCGTATCAACGCCATCGTGATCGAGGGTGAGCAAGAGGCTCACGACAACTACATCTCTCTAGGCACTTTGATCCCAGAGCAAGCAGAGGAATTAAGCCGTCTTGCCCGGATGGAAATGAAGCACATGAAGGGCTTCACGGCGTGCGCGCGCAACCTTGGTGTTGAGGCTGACATGCCCTTTGCCAAGGAATTTTTTGGCCCTCTACACGGCAACTTCCAAGTTGCTTTAAAGGAAGGCAAGGTTGTGACCTGTCTTTTGATCCAGGCTCTCTTAATTGAGGCGTTTGCGATTTCGGCTTATCACATCTACATCCCGGTGGCAGATCCTTTCGCCCGCAAAATCACCGAAGGGGTTGTGAAGGATGAGTACACCCACCTCAATTACGGGCAGGAATGGTTGAAAGCCAACTTTGAGGCCAGCAAGGACGAAATGTTTGCAGCCAACAAGGCCAATCTTCCCTTGATTCGCTCGATGCTTGAAGGCGTGGCTGCAGACGCTGCAGTGCTCCATATGGAGAAAGAGGACTTGATCGAAGACTTCTTGATCGCGTATCAGGAAGCTCTGAACGAGATCGGTTTTAGTTCCAGAGATATCGCCAAAATGGCTGCTGCCGCTTTGGCGATTTGACCTTCCCCGTCTTTTGTGACCGGTGATCAGTCACGTTCGTTGTGATTGATACCGGTTGCCGTGGGACCATGGGATCTAGCAAGCGTCCCTTCGGGAACTCAGAGACAGGACATGTTTGGTCTGATCGGACATTCAACGAGTTTTGAGGCGGCTCGCCGCAAGGCGTTGGAGCTCGGGTTCGATCACATCGCCGATGGTGATCTTGATGTTTGGTGTAGTGCTCCCCCACAGCTTGTGGAGCATGTGGAGGTCACAAGTCCTGCAGGCATCACGATCGAAGGCGCGTACATCGATTCCTGCTTCGTTCCCGAAATGCTGAGTCGTTTTAAAACGGCCCGTCGCAAGGTTCTTAATGCCATGGAGTTGGCCCAGAAAAAGGGCATCAACATCACGGCTCTAGGGGGATTTACCTCAATTATTTTCGAAAATTTCAACCTGCTGCAGCATCAAACCATTCGCAGCACCACCTTGGATTGGCAGCGTTTCACTACCGGTAATACCCATACCGCTTGGGTGATTTGCCGTCAGGTTGAGAACAATGCACCCAGCCTGGGGATCGATCTCAAGACGGCCAAGGTTGCTGTTGTCGGGGCGACGGGAGATATCGGCAGTGCAGTTTGTCGTTGGTTATCAGCTCGCACCAATGTGGGCGAACTTCTCCTCGTGGCCCGACAGCCTCAACCCCTGGCCGATCTTCAATCGGAACTTGGTGGTGGTCGCATCCTTGCCTTGAGCGATGCCCTTTCGGAGGCTGATGTGGTGGTTTGGGTGGCGAGTATGCCGCGCACCTTGGAAATCGATAACAACAGCCTGAAGAAGCCGTGCTTGATGATTGATGGCGGGTATCCCAAAAACCTCGATTCAAAAGTGGCTGGGGGAGGGATCCATGTTCTCAAGGGTGGGATCGTGGAGTTCTGCAGGGATATCGGTTGGTCGATGATGGAAATCGCTGAAATGGAAAACCCTCAGCGACAAATGTTTGCTTGTTTTGCGGAGGCGATGTTGCTCGAGTTCGAGCGTTGCCACACCAATTTCAGCTGGGGTCGTAACAACATCACCCTGGAAAAGATGGACTTCATTGGCGCGGCCTCCGTCCGCCACGGCTTCTCAACCCTCAACCTCAAAACGAACCTTCAGGCCGCTGCCGCCTGAACTCCTCCCCAATCCCATGCCCCGTCGTCCCTTACTCGAGTTCGAGAAGCCTCTGGTGGAGCTAGAGCAGCAGATCGAACAAATCCGCCAGCTTGCACGCGATTCCGAAGTCGACGTCACCCAACAGCTGCAACAGCTCGAATCCCTCGCATCGAGACGACGGCAGGAGATTTTTCAGGGATTAACCCCAGCCCAGAAGATTCAAGTTGCTCGTCACCCTCATCGGCCGAGCACGCTGGACTTCATTCAGATGTTTTGCGACGACTTCGTTGAACTCCATGGAGACCGTCGGGGTAACGATGATCAGGCCCTGATTGGTGGCGTGGGTCGATTAGGGGATCGTGCTGTCCTTCTGCTTGGGCATCAGAAGGGGCGCGATACCAAAGAAAATGTGGCACGCAACTTCGGCATGGCCACCCCCGGTGGATACCGCAAGGCCATGCGCCTGATGGAACATGCCGATCGGTTTCGGTTGCCGATTCTTACCTTCATCGACACTCCAGGAGCCTATGCAGGCCTCCAGGCCGAAGAGCAAGGGCAGGGGGAAGCCATCGCAGTGAATCTGCGGGATATGTTTGGTTTGCGCGTTCCTGTGATCGCCACGGTGATTGGTGAGGGCGGCTCTGGTGGTGCCTTGGGAATTGGCGTTGCCGATCGTTTGCTGATGTTTGAGCACAGCGTTTACACCGTTGCCAGTCCAGAAGCCTGCGCATCCATCCTTTGGAGAGATGCGGCGAAGGCCCCTGATGCTGCTGCTGCCCTAAAGATTACGGGCCGAGATTTGTTGGAACTGGGTGTGGTGGATGAAGTGCTTGACGAGCCATCCGGAGGAAATAATTGGGCGCCGTTGGAGGCTGGTCAAACCCTTCGCGCGGCCCTCGAACGCCACCTCAGCGAACTGCTCATGCTTTCAGAACAAGAGCTTCGAGACGCGCGTTACACGAAATTCCGCGCAATGGGGCGTTTTGCTGAGGAAATGTCACAGGAATTTGATGATATCGCTTAGGATATCTTCGTTCGCTAACAGCGTTTGCCAACGGCATTAATCACTGGGGCCAGTCGAGGCATTGGGCGCCGCACCGCGGAGCTCCTGTCTGAGCGAGGCTGGAACCTGTTGTTAACGGCACGCAGCGGTCATGACCTTGAAGACCTCGCAACTCGCTTGCGAACTTCGAGTCAGGTTGTTGCAACTGCTGCAGTTGACCTCACCAGCCCTTCCGAGATCCAGCCTGCATTTGCAAGGTTGATTTCGGAGGGCGAGCCGCCCTCTGTGTTGATTAACAATGCAGGTGCTGCCTACACCGGTGATCTCTTGGCAATGCCCTTAGAGCGTTGGCAATGGTTGCTTCAGCTGAATCTCACCAGCGTGATGCAGGTTTGTTCGGCTGTGGTTCCTTCCATGCGTTCGCGGGGAGGCTTGGTGATCAACGTGAGTAGCCATGCTGCTCGTAATGCATTCCCTCAATGGGGTGCTTACTGCATTACCAAGGCCGCTCTGGCCAGTTTCACGCGCTGCTTAGCTGAAGAAGAGCGTGATCAAGGCATTCGTGCCTGCACGCTCACCCTCGGTGCGGTGAATACCCCTCTGTGGGATGCAGAAACCGTACAAAGCGATTTCGATCGTCGTGCCATGCTCACCGTCGATCAAGCGGCTGATGCTTTGGTGAACTTGGCAGAGCAACCCTCGAACCAAGTGATCGAAGACCTAACACTTATGCCGGCTGCCGGCGCCTTTTAAACGATCGTTATGACCACAACCGTCCCCTTCGTTTCCCGCGGCGCTGCTCTCAGCAACGGCAATGGCAACGCATCACTCCATCCCGATCTTGCTTCGAAGATCCGCGAACGTCTCCAGAACGCTGGCGTTCCATTCCTCGCGAATGACAACATCTCCGATCACTTAGAGCCGGGTGAATTGTCTCTTCTTGAGATTGAGGTGGCCGACAAGGTGCGTGATTTGCTGCGCACTCTTGTGATTGATATCGATAACGATCACAACACCAGTGAGACTGCTGAGCGTGTCGCTCGGATGTATCTCCACGAAGTTTTTAAAGGTCGTTATCACCCTCAGCCAAAAGTTGCCAGCTTCCCCAATGTGAAGCAGCTTGATGAGATTTATACCGTGGGACCAATCACGGTTCGATCCGCCTGCTCACACCACCTTGTTCCCATCATGGGTAATTGCTGGATTGGAATTAAGCCTGGAGTTCGCGTTATCGGATTGTCCAAATTCACCCGGGTGGCTGATTGGGTTTTCTCACGTCCTCACATCCAAGAAGAGGCCGTGATGATCCTCGCCGATGAGATCGAAAAGCTCTGTGAGCCCCAGGGTCTCGGCATCATCATCAAAGCTCAGCACTACTGCATGAAGTGGCGTGGTGTGAAAGAGCCTCAAACCAGCATGGTGAATTCTGTGGTTCGCGGCGATTTCCGTCACGATTCCAGCCTTAAGCAAGAATTCTTCGAATTGGTTCGTCAGCAAGAAGCCTTGTTGAGTTCTTAATTCAAGTTCTCGTCGCCTCTAAGGCCCCTTTTTAAAGACCTTGTGAATGCTGTATAGCTTCCACAAGGTCTTTTACTTTTTGGAGATCCTTCCAGCCGGGTTTGATTTCAAGCCTGCTGGAGGCATCGAGCCCATCGGGTGAAACATCCTTCAAAAGCTCTGGAATCCATTCGGCACTGATGCCACCAGCCAGCCACCAGGCAACGTCGTGGTTTTGGTTTGAAATCCAGTCCAACGGAATGCGATGGCCCGTACCACCGAGTTGCTTGGGGTTCCAAGCATCAAGAAGTAGGGCATCAACCGAGCCCACGTAATGCTTTGCAGTCGTTACATCGTTAGCTTCACGCAGCCTTAAGGCTTTCCACCAGGCAATGTCTGGTCGCCATTCTCGAAGCGCTGCACACCGTGCGGGCGTTTCGTTGCCATGCAGCTGAACAACCGTGGGATGACCCTCTCTAGCCAAAGCGTCCTCTAGATCCGTGGGGTTGGGATCGGCCACAACCCACACCCGTTTGATCGATGGGTGGTGCAAGGCGAGGGCCGAAAAAATCTCTCGCCGTCTTGCGGATTCGACGAACCGCGCGGTGTTTGCAACACCAATCACTCCGATGGCCTGAACATCCATGGCGGCGATCGCCAAGGCCTGTTCAACGTCCGTGAGCCCACAAATCTTGAGGGCTGGCGTGGTGAGAGTGTCGCTCACAGAGGCTGCCGTGTTCTCTCCCTAGGATCATGGATAACAGTCGTTGCTGCGACACACACGTCGGAATGAGTGGTGGGAGAAGGTTGGCAGCTGTTCAAGATCATTGGGATCCCTCTGAGGATTCAGCCCACCTGGTTGTTTGCGGTTGCGATCTTCACAACCCTGTTTCAGCCTCGATATGCCGCCAGCGTTGAGCCGGCTGCCCTGAGTTGGGGCTTGGCGTTGTTGACAACGCTGCTGCTGTTTACATCGGTGCTTCTCCATGAGCTGGGTCATGCCCTGATGGCGCTGCGGGAGGGGGTGAAAGTGGTGAGCATCACCCTGTTCCACCTGGGTGGCATCGCCCGGGTCGAGAAGGAGTGCCCTACGGCGATGGGGAACCTGCGGATTGCCGCTGCTGGCCCTTTGGTGAGCCTCACACTTGCGTTGGGAATGTTGCTTGCCGCAGCAAGCCTTGCAACACAGCAACCCCAGCTCACGGTGTTGCTCACTCAGGTGGGGTTGCTCAATCTGATGCTTGGCCTGTTCAACCTCTTGCCCGGCCTACCACTGGATGGCGGCTTGATCCTCAAATCTTTGGTCTGGCAGGCTTCGGGCAGCAAGAAACGGGGAGTTGAGGTGGCTTCCGCCTCAGGCCGTGTGCTCGCCACCCTGATGATCGTGATGGGTGGTGTCTTGCTCTGGCAAGGCGCCGGAATGAATGGCCTGTTGCTCATGCTGATCGGTTGGTTTGGCTTGGGAGCCAACCGCAGTGAGTCTCAGATGTTGTTTCTGCAGAAGGTTCTTCAGGATTTGAAGGTTGAGCAAGCAGCGGGCCGTGCCTTCCGCGTGCTCGAAGCCGACCAGCCCCTGCGCCGGATGAGCCAAATGCGCTTGCAGACCAGCGAAACCGCTGGAGCGGCGGACTGGGTCTTGGTGTGCCGTCAGGGCCGCTGGGTGGGTTGGATTGATGATCGCCCCCTAAGGGATTTGCCCGTTCAGCAGTGGGACCAACAGTCGGTCGAAGACCATATGAAGCCATTGAATGAGCTCCCGTCCATCGCTTCCACCGCCCCTCTTTGGCAGGCGGTGGAAGCCCTTGAGGCATCGACTGAGGGGAGATTGCTCGTGTTGAGTGCAGCGGGCTTGCCGAATGGAACGGTGGACCGCAGTGATGTGGGTGATGCCGTGCTCAAACAGCTTGGAGTCACCTTGCCCCCTTCAGTGATATCCGCGGCGCGTCAACAAAACACCTATCCCATGGGATTGGTGATGCTTCCCCAGGTGGTGGCTTCGATGAAAGCTCAACAGACTGTTGAGGATGAGGAGCTCACCAATGAGGCCAGCGCCTCACCTTCCTGATTCGTTAAGGCGTCTGTTGACCAGTTCACATGGTTCCAAACGGTTTGTAGGGCGTTGCTGAGATGTTGATCTAAGCCTTCTCTCGGAATGGATCCAGGAGCAGGTGGAGGGGCGGATTCAGTAAAGATGCTCTGCCATAGCTCCTGGGGAGGGTCCAGCAGGATCTCTCCGTGTTGCAGTAAGCAACCGTGTTGCCAGCGCTGAGCACTGCCAATGCGTTTGATGCCCTCCTGGTCCACCAGGTCGGCTGCCGTGGATCGTGCAAAGCAGTTGGGGTGTGCCACAGAGGCGGTTTCGTCCCCAAACCGCAGGGCTAGTCCCAGGCTGCTGAAGCCATCGATGAGCCATTGGCATGCATCTCGGTAGGCCTGTTTGCGCCGACGGGGTGCATCAGGCCAGACCAGTGCGTAGGTCAAACCACCGGCGTGCAACACCGCCCGGCCGCCGCTCGGCCGACGGACCATGGCGATCGTCTTGCTTCGGACAAGCTCATCCCAGGAGTTGGGCCAGTGCTGTTGATGCCGTCCTAAGGAGAGCCATGGACCCTCCCAGCGATAGAAACGCAGCATGGGACCGCTTGTTTGGCTTGTTTGACACTGCTCCAGCAACATCTGATCCAACGCCATCTGGGTGTAACCATCCGCCTGCAGGGTGGGGATCAACCGTCCTGTAGGGACCATGCTGGAGTCTCCTGTCGCGTTGTTAGGCATTGGAGTCGGTTGCCATGCTGCCCTGGTGGGATCTACCGATCTTGATCGGCCTTGGTCTGTTGGCCGGAGGGCTGGCGGGATTGTTGGGAATTGGCGGTGGCTTGATCTTCGCTCCGCTCTTGCTTTGGCTGGATTTACCGGCTCACCAGGCGTTGGCGACGAGTAGTTTTGCCATCGTGCCAACGGCGTTAGCTGGCACCATCATTCATCTGCGCGGTGGCCGCATCCCCCTGCGACCAGCGGCGGGGATCGGGGTGGCGGCCTTTGCTTCGGCATTGTTGTTCGGTGGATTGGCCGATCGAGCCGCCGGTTGGATGTTGCTGGCGATGCAGACGGTGCTCTATGTCGTGTTGGCGTTCTGCGTGCGTGAACGACCCGCGACGGACGACTCCACCGATGAGGTGTCGACCCCTGTGTCTTGGTTGGCCGGGGTGGGCTGTATCGCTGGTTGGACGGCCGGCATGCTGGGGCTTGGTGGCGGATTGGTGATGGTGCCCCTGATGAGTGGCCCCCTGTCTGTTCCCATCCATCAGGCCGTCCGACTCAGCACCGTGGCGGTGTTGTGTTCAGCCAGTGCTGCTTCGCTGCAATTCGTGCATGAAGGCCGCGGCATCCCCTTAATGGGACTCCTGCTGGGTGGAGTGGCTGCGTTGGCTGCCCAGTGGACCGCAAGCCGTCTCGATCGCTTTGATCCGTTGGTTTTAGTGCGCTGCTTGCGCGGATTGGCCATCGTTTTGGCCATCGATAGCTGCCGAAGGGCCGCCCAATTGTTATTCGGCTGATTGCGCTTCAGCTCAAGAGAGACCAAAAGCTGTCGTTGAGCTCGTAACCGAGCGCTGCTGACATTTGCGAGAGATTGCCGCGCATCGATCGGTGGAGTTGTTCTTGGCAAAGGTCATCAAGCTGCATCAAACGATGCGTGATCCAAAGCTCAAGGGCTTGGGGGTCAAAGCGAAGTCCTTCCGTGCGGTTAAAGCTGTGGGGCACCACCATGGCAACGTGGCGAATCAGGCTGCCTCGATCCCGCTCCAGCATCAGTGGAAGCCAGGGATAACGGGCATCAGCCCTTAAGGCCCACAGCCGAGGCTCTGGACATTCCGCGAGTTCCCGCGGGTCGTCTTGGTCCCGTGGCCAGTGAAAGTTGAGCTCAAGGATCGGCCCCTGTTCCAGCAGTTCATTGAGCGGTTGATCAGTGCAGATCCGCAGCGGACTGAGATCAAGACGGCGGATGGATTCAGCATCAATCAGAACTGGATCCATGAGCAGGTGTGACAGGCCTTTGCGAATGATGGCTTCTAGAGCCCTTAAGGGAGAAGAATGAATGCGTTTGATGCATGTCATCCATGGACTCCGCCATTTCCTCCCCTGAGATCTTCATTGCTCTTGTGGTGGCCGCCCACGCAGCGATCTTGGCCTTACGCCTGTCGGTGAGTCTCTATCGCGCCTGAACATCAGTCGTTGATGAAGGGGATGACCTTGGCATTGGTATTGAGGTGCGTTACAAGCGGATAACGCGCCTTGTCCCTTGTCTTCGTCTCAAGTTCGAGCACAGTCATCCTCTCGGCTTGATGCAGCATCTCTGGCAGCCGCTATTCAGCTGCAGAACGATCGACGCGAGATGCAGTGCAGCGTCATGGCTTTGGCCGTGAAAGTTGGTTTGGTGATTTTGGGGGGTGTGAGTTTGATCCGCCTGTCTGGTGCGTATCAACAGCGCCTCGACCGTCATGGTGAGCTGGCTGCTGTTGTGGCCGTGGAGACGGTGAAGTTAGAAGCGCTTCAAAAACGATTCGACCATGTGTTCAGCATTGGTGGGGAGCAGCGTCTAATGGGTGAACAGGATCAGTGGATTGCCCCCAATCGGATTCGGATTATTTGGCGCTGAGTTTCGTAACGGTTGGCGTGAGTGATTTTTCGACGGCATTCAGACTGTTTTTCTATTGAGGTTCTGCCATGACCAGTACTCCTGGCATTGTTCTGATCACGGGCACCACCTCGGGTGTTGGCCTAAACACCGCCAAGTCTTTGGCCTCCCGTGGATGGCAGGTGATCACAGCGAATCGAAGTCCTCAGCGGGCAGCGGCAGCGGCAGATGATTTGGGGATCCCGAAAGAACGTCTCCAGCACGTTCTGATGGATCTCGGTGATTTGGAGAGTGTGCGTCGGGCTGTGCAAAGTCTTCCTGCCACCCTTGATGCCGTTGTTTGTAATGCCGCGGTCTACAAGCCGAAGTTGAAGCAGCCCGAACGTTCGCCGCAAGGATATGAACTGTCTATGGCCACAAATCATCTTGGCCACTTTCTACTGATTCACTTATTGCTCGATCGTTTGAAGGGTTCCAAACATCCCTCTCGTCGAGTAGTGATCCTTGGCACTGTTACAGCAAATTCCAAAGAATTGGGTGGCAAGATTCCGATTCCTGCTCCAGCTGACTTGGGAGATCTTTCTGGTTTTTATCAGGGTTTCTTGGATCCCATCGCGATGGCGAATGGCCAACCCTTCAAGCCTGGTAAGGCATATAAAGACAGCAAACTATGCAACATGATTACGACCCAGGAGCTACACCAACGACTACATCAAGACACGGGAATTACATTTAGTTCGCTTTATCCAGGCTGTGTTGCAGATTCACCATTGTTTCGCAATACCCCGAGGGCCTTTCAAACAATTTTTCCTTGGTTCCAAAAAAATATCACCGGCGGCTATGTCACCCAAGCATTAGCTGGAGATCGCGTTGCTCAAGTTGTGGCGGATCCAGATTTTGCAGAGTCTGGTGTGCATTGGAGTTGGGGAAATCGCCAGAAGAAAGATGGTCAGCAATTTAGTCAAGAGTTATCAGACAAGGCTACAGATCCAGAGACTGCATCAAGTGTTTGGGACTTGTCCAAACAACTTGTAGGCCTTCCATAATGAGAATCGATTGATGGGTAAGTCAATGTTGTGGGATTTGGATTCCGTTGTGGCCTGATCCTTCAATCCATGTTTGTATTATTGATTTATAAGTTTGACGGGATTTATTCAGTGTTTCGCTGTTAGAGGTGGCGTTTATTTTTTGCCTTAAATCTACTGTCTTGAAGTCGTTATTCAAACGTTGGTTTAGGCGTCCTTGGGTTGGCAATAAAAGGATATATAGAAATCTGCCAAATAATGTATTTTTTCTGGAGCAAGTTTTCGGGATGTCGAGATATAAATGAGTCAGCCTAAGTCGTTCAGGTTTTTCGCCCCAATGCTTAGAAAAAGTCTTTGCATTGGGGTCGTGGCGATGAATCCATGCCTTGCCGGAATTTTGCCTAGTCGAATCCAAGTAGGTCAAAGATTTCGCGATCTTTGAGGGAAACAGCTTCCAGCGGCTCGACTTTGTCGAGCATATTCTGGGCCAATCGTAGATACTCGTTACGAACGGCTTCAACAGCCTCGTCGTCGTCGTCCATCTCAAAGATGGTGCATTTTTTTAAGCGTGAGCGACGGATGGCATCCACGTCTTTGAAGTGGGCCATGGTGCGCAAGCCAGTGCGTTCGTTGAACTTGTCGATTTGATCGGTGTCAGCCGATCGGTTGGCAACTACACCGCCAAGACGAACTTTGTAATTTTTTGCCTTGGCTTGGATGGCCTGCACAATCCGATTCATCGCAAAGATGGAGTCGAAATCGTTAGCCGTCACGATCAGGCAATAGTTGGCATGCTGCAGCGGGGCTGCGAAACCTCCGCAAACCACATCGCCGAGCACATCGAAAATCACCACATCCGTGTCTTCCAGGAGGTGATGCTCTTTGAGGAGTTTCACCGTTTGGCCGGTCACATAGCCACCGCAGCCTGTTCCGGCTGGGGGGCCACCACTTTCAACGCACTTCACACCGTTGTAGCCAGTGAAGACGAAGTCGTCGGGACGAAGCTCTTCGCTGTGGAAATCGACTTCCTCAAGGATGTCAATCACCGTGGGCACCATCGAATGGGTGAGGGTGAAGGTGCTGTCGTGCTTGGGGTCGCAGCCGATCTGTAGAACGCGCTTGCCCAGCTTGGAAAATGCTGCTGACAAGTTGGATGACGTGGTGGACTTACCGATTCCACCTTTGCCATACACAGCAATAACTAGCGCACCCTCTTCAATCTTCATCGACGGGTCCTGTTGGACCTGAACACTTCCCTCTCCGTCCGTCGGACGCGACAGTGTTGTTGTCATTGAGGTCAACTATTTACTTGTATTCAAGGTCAGCGTTGACCCGTCTGCATTGTTCGGAGTTGTTTTGACATAAGTGGTTGAACAGTGTGTGTTCGCTCACAGTTTTTTCCGCAATGTTGGTGATAAATACTTATGCAATAAACGGTTTCTTTTGATAGCTAAGCGCTGAAATGCGCCTTGGCGTCATAGAGCGTTTCGCTGTTGATCCGATTGAGCCCTTTCTCTTTGGCAAAGGCTTCTGTGTTGCGGCGCACTTTGCCCCGCACAAAGAAGGGAATCTTTTTCAATTCCGCTTCGCCATCAACCGTCCATTCCAGGCTGGCTGTCGCCACAGCCACGGATGATCCATTGGACTCAGTGGCACTGCTCTCAGGAGCGTTCTCCTCAATCGAGGGAACGTCGTCCACCTGGGCGCTTTGCAGTCCGCCCAAGTGTCCAAGATGACTTTGATGCCCATCGACGAATTCAAAGTCGTGGCGGAACATGCCAATCAGGTGTTCCTCTAAACCCATCATTAATGGGTGCACCCAGCTGTCGAAAATCACATTGGCGCCTTCCCAGCCCATTTGAGGGCTGAAACGTGCGGGCACATCTTGAACGTGCATGGGGGTACTGATCACGGCACAGGGGATGCCCAGCCGTTTGGCGCTGTGGCGTTCCATCTGTGTTCCAAGCACCAGCTCTGGTACGGCTTCTGCCATGGCAGCTTCCACCGCCAGGTAGTCGTCACTGATCAGGGCTTCTAAGCCAAGAGCTTTGGCTGCCGCCCGGACTGGCCGTGCCATTTCTCGGCTGTAGGTGCCGAGCCCCACCACCTGAAAGCCCAGCTCTTCGCTGGCAATTCGGGCCGCGGCTAACACATGGCTTCCATCTCCAAAGATGAACACCCGTTTGCCGGTGAGATAAGTCGAGTCAACCGATGCTGAATACCAAGGCAACTTGGAACTGTGCTCGCCTTCGCGGGCATCGGGTGCTTCCATGCCAAGAAGGTTGTGCGCTTCTGCGAGGAAATCAGCTGTCGCGCCCACGCCGATCGGCATGGTTTTGGTGAATGGAATCCCAAACTGCCGCTCCATCCAGCTGCAACAGGATTCGGCAATTTCTGCATAGAGGCAGACATTGAGATCGGCTTCTGGAAGCCGCATGATGTCGGCCACCGTGGCCTCGAGAGGCACAACAGTGTTGACATCAATGCCATGACTGGCGAGAAGTCGACTGATTTCGATCACATCATCGCGACATCGGAATCCGAGGAGCGATGGACCGATCAAGTTGACGCGGGGGCGACGCCCCTGGTCCTTCCATGCCTTTGGGTTATGGCCTTCGCTGTTGACCTCTTGATTTTTGAGGAGTCCTCGTACCAATTGGTACAGCGTTTCCGATGCGCCCCAATTTTCTTTTTTGCTGTAGGCCGGAAGCTCGAGGCTCACGATTGGAAGCTCGAAGCCCATCCCGCCCGCAAGGGCTCCTGGTTGATCTTGGATCAATTCTGCTGTGCAGCTTTCACCCACAAGCAGGGCGTCGGGCTTGAAGCGTTCAACGGCTTCACGGATGTGGCGCTTCACCAGCTCTGCCGTGTCGCCGCCTAAGTCCCGAGCCTGAAATGTGGTGTAGGTGACCGGCGGTCTTTTTCCGCGCCGTTCAATCATCGTGAAGAGCAGGTCCGCGTAGGTATCTCCCTGGGGTGCATGGAGGACGTAATGCACGCCTTTCATCGATGCAGCGATGCGCATCGCCCCGACATGGGGGGGGCCTTCATAGGTCCAGAGCGTTAATTCCATGGGAGATCACAAACGAGGGGGCTAAAAAAAGGCGTAACGATGCGGTGTTCGTCGTCGTTAATGCGCGAGGAGTTGATGTCGCCGCAGAGGTCTTGAGAACAGTTCGGCCAGCTCACCGGCTTGATCGATGCCATGGATTGGGCTGAACACCAGTTCGATCGACCATTTGGTGGCGATCCCCTCGGCTTCAAGGGGATTGGCGAGACCCATGCCGCAAACCACCAGGTCCGGTTTGCTGTCGCGAACGCGGTCCAATTGCAGCTCCACGTGTTGTCCCTCCATCACCGGTGTGCCTTCCGGTAGCAGGGCAATTTCTTCTGCCATTTGGTCGCGATTGAGATAAGGCGTACCCACCTCAACGAGTTCCATCCCGCACTCCCGCTGAAGAAAGCGGGCAAGGGGAAGTTCGAGTTGTGATTCAGGTAACAGGAAGATCCGCTTCCCCTTCAACACCTCGCGATGGGGAGCCAGGGCAATCTGAGCGCGCTCCATTAAGGGGGAAAGAACACTGTCGATTTGCGCCTCATCTACCTCAAAATCTCGTGCTGCTGTTTCCATCCACCGCCGACTGCCCTCGGCACCGAGGGGGAAGGGAGCAGTCAGCACACGAGCACCGCGATCTTTGAGCAGCCGAGCTGTTGTTGTGAGGTAGGGCTGCGTCAGCAGCACCGTGGTGCCAGGGCCAACGGCGGGAAGGTCTGTGGATTGCCTTGGGGGCAAGCTCTTGATCGCGTTGATGTTGAGCTTGTTGAACAGATGAACAAGCCGATCCTCCACCGCGTCAGCCAACGTTCCCACTAAAAGGAGTTGGCGTTCATCAGACGACGGAAGGAACGGAATTAGAGCCGCAAGTGCGCCGTCTTCCCCCTGCGTAAAGGTGGTTTCGATTCCGCTGCCGGAATAGTTCACGACCCGCACACGACCCTGCAGCTCGTCGGTCAGGCGTTCCGCAGCTCGCGAGAGATCCAGCTTGATCACTTCACTTGGGCATGAGCCCACGAGGAACAGCGTTCGAATTTCGGGCCGCCGTTGCAGCAGCTCTTTGGCGACGCGATCCAGCTCCTCTTGGGCATCGGCCAGACCGGCCAAATCGCGCTCATTCAGGATGGCTGTGCCGAAGCGTGGTTCAGCGAAAATCATCACGCCCGCTGCGCTCTGGATTAAGTGAGCACAGGTGCGTGATCCAACAACCAGAAAAAAAGCATCTGGCATGCGCCGATGCAGCCAAACAATCGACGTGAGACCGCAGAACACCTCCCGCGGTCCACTCTCCTTAAGCAGGGTTGGGCCGGACATCGGCCGCTCCATCGAAGAACCTGACTTCAATGTGATGAGGAAAAGGCTGTTTGGCCCAATAGTTCTCAAACTCTTTGGGATCGGTTGCCTGGGTGGGCAGCAACTCTTCTATTAATTAATTTGGATTGAAGACAAGATCTGTCGACGGTGATGCTTAACCGCAGCACTGTTGATAACCCCTTCAGGCTCGAGAGCGATCAAAGATGCTTTCCGGCCTATGGGCATTGTCGTCGTTCTTGTTGTAATAGTGTTGTGTAGAGAGTGGAGTTTGTCTCGATTTATTGATGGGCTAAGATCTTTTTAAGCTTTACTCTTGGCGCATGTCGGATTAAAAAATAAATTCTTTTTGATGATCAATCACTGATTACAGTCGTTGAGTTCTAGATCAAAATCTCCTGTGATATCATGGTTTCAAGGCGAGGACGCTTTGAATTTGTGGTTCATTGATTTTGTAATTTTGATCACTCTAGTGCTGAAATCTTGATGTAAAGGGGTCGAGAGATTTGGCGATGGAAATCGGATGGCGAGTGTTTGCCGATTAGTGCTATCCGCAAAGTGGGTATGAATTTGTGCATAAAAAATCTCACCCAAATCAATTTGTTTGGGTGAGATTGATGTTGCCCATCATCGTGAAATCTAGGCGCGACGTCAGTGTGTTGATCAGAGCCGGCGCCGAAAGCCGTCATAACGCTCATTCTCCGAACGCCCTGTGTTGTTAAGCCGACTCAAATTCCAAACATTGCGACTCACGCGGCGAGCGACCAGCCCGCCGCGTTCCACCCGTTCTGTGCCGGGTCGTGCTCCCAGCAACATCGTCACTTCCGCTGTCGTTAATGGGGCACCAGTATCGATGGCCAGGGCTGTCAGCTCGAGCCGTTGACGCAGTTGACGGGCTCGTTCTGTGGTGCTGTTGACGCCCGTTTCGAGCCAAGGCAAGTCAACTTGCCCATCTTGCGCCAAGCGTTGCATCAAGCCGAAGCTCACCATGCCTAGGGCTTGATCGGCATTGATCTCAAGGGCATTGGTAGGGGTTTGATCCGCGGTCGCCATTGGTCAAAGGATCGATTAATTGGACGGTATCGCTTGGGTTCCAACACGCAAGACCGCAGGGTCGAACCATTGACGGCCGGTTTGGGTAATAAATCGTCCGTTACACTCTCGCGATGACCCGATTCGCCAGCTTCGAGGAACGGGAGCGGCGGCTTGGTGGTAGCTCGCTCGTCACTGGAACAGAGGTGCAGAAGATTTCTGCTGCCGGTGCAAGTTGCGTGGTCACAACCGACTCAGAATCGCCGCGGTTGTTGCGTCAAAACAGCCATGTTCAGTCCATCGAGCTGCGTACATACGTTTTTATCGACTCGCTTCAGCCGCAACTGGCGGCCTACATGGGAACGGTGAGTCAGGGATTTCTTCCAATTCCCGGCGATGCCTGCCTCTGGATGGAAGTGTCGCCAGGGATGGCTGTTCACCGCGTCACGGATATTGCCCTTAAGGCCAGCAACGTTCGTCTGGGCCAAATGATTGTGGAACGGGCTTTCGGCTCGATGGCCCTCTACCACCGTGACCAGAGCACGGTGTTGCATTCCGGCGATGTCGTTCTCGAAGCCATCGGCAGCACCATTGCCCAGCGCAATCCAGCTGAGGTGAGCTGGACTGAGGTGATTCGTGCGATCACGCCTGATCACGCCGTACTGATCAATCGCCAAAACCGCCGCGGATCGATGATCGAGGCGGGCATGAGCATGTTCATTCTCGAAACAGAGCCGGCTGGTTACGTGCTGATCGCGGCGAATGAAGCTGAAAAATCATCGAACATCACTCTTGTGGATGTGAAGGCTGTCGGCGCTTTTGGGCGACTGACTCTGGCTGGACGTGAGGGCGATGTTGAGGAGGCTGCCGCTGCCGCCATGCGTGCGATTGAGACGGTCAATCGCAGCGCGTCCTATCGCTGAGTTTCTCAGTGAAGGTTCAAATATTGTTTTAGGTGTGATGCCAAGGCGCGAGCTGCTTTGCCTCGACTTCCCAGTCGACTGAGTTGTGATCCATTCAGTTGGCCATAGGTGCAGCCGGCTTCGCGCACCCAGAGCAACGACTCGTACCCGCCATTGAGATAGGCAGGCGATTTAAGAATCTCTCCCCAGCACACCCCTTCAGCGGATGCAACGCAGTTGCCCGCCGGATCGCTGAGCACCATCGTGCTTCTGAAGCAGGCGCTTCGATAGGGACTGTTGCCTAATTCATCGAGGATTCGTTGAACTTTGGCCTGATCGCCGCTTGCATACCGGGCTGAATAGAGGCCCGGTGCTCCCTGAAGAGCATCCACTTCCAGGCCGGAATCATCGGCTAGGGCCCAACCTTTGGTTCGTAGGGCTGCGGCCGTTGCTTTCAGATCCGCGTTGTCTCTGTAGGTGTCACCTGTTTCCTCAACGTCCAAATCGTCGGGTTGGCGTTGAACAACGAGGGGAAGCGGACCGAGCATGGCTTCGATCTCTGCGACCTTGCTCGGGTTGCCGCTAGCGATGGTCAAAAGCTGGCTCAAAGGTGACCCAGGGATGAGATACCCATTCTGTGCTTAGGAGAGCTGAGAACGATTATTCCGTTGGCAGCAACAGTGAAAAAGACGTGAAATTTCAGGCCGCTCGAAGCACCAAGAAATACTGCGATTTGTAAAGCTATGCCGTTACAAAGGCGTCGGCAACGAACTATGCGGAAGTCCATACAGGACTTCCCACAGCAGTTCGGAACAGTCAGGGACAGGCTGATAAGCAAAGCTTATTAAGTTCAGTATGGACAGTGATCGAGATCGACTCTGGAAACGCTTGACGGCGAGGGTCTTGGCAGAGCAATGTCCCGAGCGAACATTCCAAACCTCTTTCCGGTAGGCAATGGCTAACGAAACCATGGGTATCGCTCTCGGCATGATCGAGACTCGCGGCCTGGTTCCCGCAATTGAAGCCGCTGATGCGATGACCAAAGCCGCCGAAGTGCGTCTTATTGGTCGTGAGTTCGTCGGCGGTGGTTATGTGACCGTTTTGGTCCGCGGTGAAACCGGCGCTGTTAACGCTGCAGTGCGTGCAGGTGCAGATGCTTGCGAGCGTGTGGGCGACGGCCTGGTTGCTGCTCACATCATTGCTCGCCCCCACCGCGAAGTGGAGCCTGCATTGGGCAATGGCAATTTCCTTGGTCAAAAGGACTGAGACCTAGCTGAGCCTCAATTGAGGCCATCACGTCTCACCCCCCTCTTCACCGATTAACGGAGATTTCCCATGAGCAAGAAGTACGACGCTGGGGTCAAGGAGTACAGGGACACTTACTGGACTCCTGATTACGTTCCCCTAGACACCGACCTCCTGGCCTGCTTCAAGTGCACCGGCCAAGAAGGTGTTCCCAAGGAAGAAGTTGCCGCTGCTGTGGCTGCTGAATCCTCAACCGGCACCTGGTCCACTGTGTGGTCCGAGCTCCTCACCGACCTCGACTTCTACAAGGGCCGTTGCTACCGCATCGAAGACGTTCCTGGTGACAAGGAGGCGTTCTATGCCTTCATCGCTTACCCCCTCGACCTGTTCGAAGAGGGTTCCATCACCAACGTTCTGACCTCATTGGTCGGCAACGTGTTCGGCTTCAAAGCTTTGCGCCACCTGCGTCTGGAAGATATTCGCTTCCCGATTGCATTCATCAAGTGCTGCGCAGGCCCACCAAACGGCATTGCCGTTGAGCGTGACCGTATGAACAAGTACGGCCGTCCTCTGTTGGGTTGCACCATCAAGCCAAAGCTTGGCTTGAGTGGCAAGAACTATGGCCGTGTTGTCTATGAGTGCCTGCGTGGCGGTCTGGACTTCACCAAGGACGACGAGAACATCAACTCCCAGCCGTTCCAGCGTTGGCAGAACCGCTTCGAATTCGTTGCGGAAGCCATCAAGCTGGCCGAACAGGAGACCGGTGAGCGCAAGGGTCACTACCTCAACGTGACCGCCAACACTCCCGAAGAGATGTATGAGCGCGCTGAGTTCGCTAAGGAACTCAATCAGCCGATCATCATGCACGACTTCATCACCGGTGGCTTTACCGCCAACACCGGTCTGTCGAAGTGGTGTCGTGCGAACGGCATGCTGCTGCACATTCACCGTGCCATGCACGCTGTGATTGACCGTCACCCCAAGCACGGCATCCACTTCCGCGTTCTCGCGAAGTGCCTGCGTCTTTCCGGTGGTGACCAGCTTCACACCGGCACCGTGGTCGGCAAGTTGGAAGGTGATCGTCAGACCACCCTCGGCTATATCGACCAACTGCGTGAATCCTTCGTTCCTGAAGACCGCAGCCGCGGCAACTTCTTCGATCAGGACTGGGGTTCCATGCCTGGTGTGTTCGCCGTTGCTTCCGGTGGTATCCACGTGTGGCACATGCCCGCACTGGTGGCGATCTTCGGAGACGATTCCGTCCTGCAGTTCGGTGGTGGTACCCACGGTCACCCCTGGGGCTCCGCAGCTGGTGCTGCTGCCAACCGCGTCGCCCTTGAGGCCTGCGTCAAGGCACGTAACGCCGGTCGCGAGATCGAGAAAGAAAGCCGCGACATCCTTATGGAAGCCGGCAAGCACAGCCCCGAGCTGGCTATCGCTCTCGAGACCTGGAAGGAGATCAAGTTCGAGTTCGACACCGTCGACAAGCTCGACGTCCAGTGATCGGCAGGTTGGACGGCATCAACGTCGTCCAACCACCGCCTTTTGTCATAACTCCGACCGGATTCAATCCAATTCTTTGGGATATCCGGTCACTCACTTTTCCTTAAACCAGGATCCCCATGCCTTTTCAGAGCACCGTGGGTGACTATCAAACAGTCGCCACCCTGGAGACCTTCGGCTTTCTTCCGCCGATGACCCAGGACGAGATCTATGACCAGATCGCGTACATCATTGCCCAGGGTTGGAGCCCGCTCGTTGAGCACGTCCACCCCTCCAATTCCATGGCCACTTATTGGTCGTATTGGAAGCTTCCCTTCTTTGGCGAGAAGGATTTAAACGTTGTTGTTAGTGAGCTCGAGGCTTGCCACCGCGCATACCCCGATCATCACGTTCGCATCGTTGGTTACGACGCCTACACCCAGGGCCAAGGCTCCTGCTTCGTGGTGTTCGAAGGACGCTGATCTTTCGTTCCCACAACGAAAGAGCCCTGATCTTTTTGATCAGGGCTCAAGACTTTTCGAAGGGAAAGATTCCCTTCACTTATTGACGACACTCTCGGGCGGACATGGCCAGACTTTCTAGTCGCGAATTAGCACTTGAGCGCCGTAAGGCCCTCACCACCTCCGGGAAGAAGGCTTCGGTTGCCTCCGGTTCGGGTCGTGTTCGCATAGCGGCTGACGCTCGTTCAACACGTACCAATGCCAATGCATCGGATGCCGTTGTTGAAGCGTCAACACCTGCCGTCGCTGTAGCTCCGCGACGTCAGCAGACATTGACGCCATCGTCAGCTCCGCGATCCCGCGTTAAGGCTGTCAGTCATCCCAGTCGTGAATTGGTGCTTGCCCGTCGAGAAGCACTTTCACGCCGAGGGAAAACGGCCGACAAGACCAGTGATCGGAATCGTGCTGACGTTGCTCGCCAGACCCCAGTTGTTACTTCAGCAGTTGTTGCGCCAGCAGCCACGACTGAGTCATCTGCTCCGCCATCCCGTGCTGCCGCCACCGTTCAGTTGAGTGGACGCTCCAGCGAGAGGCGTCAATCCACACCAAAGCGTCGTGCGATTGAAAATCCGAGTCGCGCTTTGGTTCTGGCTCGTCGTGATGCCATGTCGAAGCATGGAAAAACTGCTGGTAAGCAGCCCACGAGCGCTGCAGCAGTGGCCCGCCAGGCCAATCCAGACCTCACCAGCCGCGAACTCGCCCAGCAGGTTCGTGAACTTCGTGCCAAGTCCGGCTCTCGCACCAAACAAAGTGCGGGGATCACGCGTCCATCTGGACCCAATCGTCATGGCGCTAAGCAGGCAGCCGCTGCTGATGCCCATTGGAAAGTTGGTGAAAGTGAGACCTCCGCTGGACAAGTTGTTACCGGCACGCAAGCCAATCGCTCGGTGAAGACCACCGGCAACGAAGCCAGCACCTGCCGTTCGATTACGGGAACTGAATATTTAGGGGCCGAGGTCTTCCAGACCTTCTGTAAGACCACTCCGGAATCCACCACTCCTGCCAAGGTTCGTGTCTCTGCCACAACCCATGGCAATCGGGTCACCGGTAATGAAGTTGGTCGTTCTGAAAAAGTGACGGGTGATGAGCCCGGTACGTGCAAGAGCGTGACCGGTACCGAGTACATCTCCGCCAACCAATCCGCTGCCTATTGCGGCGGTTCGAACCCTTCCCCTCGCAAGGTGGGTCATAGCCAAAGCCAACAGGGCAGACCCATCAGTGGCGTCATGGTCGGCCAGTCGTCCAACGTCACCGGAAATGAGGCCGGCGCCAATCGCAGCCTGACCGGTGATCAATACCTGGGGTCTGAACCCCTGCCTGAGGGACGCCCAGCGACCAAAGTTGGTTTGTCTGAAACCCTCTCTGGAACAGGCGTGACCGGCACGATGGTCGGCCGTTCGTCCGCCGTCACCGGTGATGAGTTCGGATCTTGTCATCGCGTCACTGGTGACCAGTACATCAGTGCCGAACAGGTCAATGGTTTCTGTGGTGCGAAGCCACAAGCCGAAGCTCCCAAAGTGGGTTTCAGCGTCACCAACCGCAACCTGGTGGTGAGTGGAACCCAAACAGGACGGTCGGAGCGCGTCACAGGAGATGAACCCGGTACTTGTAAAGCCGTGACCGGGACGCCCTACGCAGGTCTTGAGCAAGCCGGTCAGTACTGCGGTACCCCTGCGGTTCAAGCCATTCGCCAACGCACGCCATCGCGTCCTGGTACGCCAGCAGCTCCCATGACTGGGATTCAGCCCGGTATTGGTGGTGTGATGACTGGCGCTGAGCGCGGTGCTTGTGAAGTGATTTCTGGTACGCCTTACATCGGTGGTGATCAGCTGGCCGCGGCATGCGGAGCCGATGCTCCCGCTGGTGCCGAGAGCCATGGGCAGTCCGATAGCGGATCTCCATGGACAAGCTTCAGCGTTGTATCGCCAGCTCGGGCAGCTCAGCTCCAGAGGGATGCAACGTCTTCTGTCACCGGTACGTCTTATGAGGACGGCCAACGGATTACTGGCCCTTTTGACCTGGCTGGCGGGAAAGTGACCGGTACAGAGCAATTTCGCTTTGACAACCGTGAGTTCCAGACCCGTCAGCAAAAAACCCGCGAGTTTCAACCCACCGTCATGCCTCCCCAGGTCGACAAAGAACCTGCCAAGCCTGTGTCCCGGGTGACTGGTGAAGGTTCATCCACCAAGGTGACAGGTGATGACTGGGATCGTGGAGAGCACGTCACCGGTACAGAAGGCGTTTCGGCCCGTCGTCGTAACCCCACCCGTCCCGGTCCGATGAGTGCCATGGCTCCGAAGGACAACAAGCGCAATGATGAAATCGAGTGGCCGATGAGCCGTGTCACTGGATCCAGTGGCAGCACTGACAAGGGCTCTTTGATCACGCTTTCCGGCGGAGCCAGGGGCTGATCTGCTGATGGTTCGCTCTATGCCTTCCCGCAGCGGGCGAGCTCAGGCCCCTACGGCTCCGAGTCGACGTCAGTTGCAGCAAGAGCGTTCCGATCAAACGGATCGCTCCCCCACTTCCAATACGCCAACCGGTTCAGCTCGCAGTGCCGCCCTCGAACGTCGACGCGCTTTAACAACGGCTGGTAAAGCTGCGGTTGTGGTGCAGGGTTCCCTTGGAGCTGGCCGTATTCGCACTGGACGCGACAAGCGTCGTCCGACTCCCCAGCAACCGGGATGGGTGAGACGGGATCAGGCACCATCTCGCTCAGTGCCGTTCAACCTCAGTCGTTCTTCCCTGCCTCTCAATTCTCGTCAACACCCCCTAACCAATCAGGTTGCCAACGAACGTCTTCGTACTTACGAACAGGATGTAAAGGGTCGCTTTGATCGCATTGTTCCCCTGCTCCAGCAAGTCTCCGCTCTCCAGCATGAGCCCGATTTCCTGGTTCAAGCACAGCGCTTGAGTCGGGCTGAGCTGGGCTTTGATTTGCCCAGCCACATCCTCGAACGGGCTTGGGTGCGTCCCCTCGACATGCGCGGCTTGTTCGCCTGGTGTGTGTTCGAAAGCCACCGCCTGTTTAGTGATCGCTTTTTTCAGGACGACCCGTTGCAGGGCGCTGAAGGAAGTGCTGCTGCCCAAGAATTTGAGCAGTTCTTGCTCGATTGCGGCATTCATCTTTTGGATGTGACGCCCTGTGCTGATGGTCGCTTAGCTCACACGGTCGCCTATGCGTTGCGGATTCCGTTTAGCGCTGTTCGTCGCCGTTCCCACGCAGGAGCGATGTTCGACGTGGAAAACACGGTGAATCGCTGGGTGAAAACAGAGCATCGCCGCCATCGGGAGGGAAAGCCCAATCCATCCACGGAACCAACTCGTTACCTCAAGGTGGTCACGTACCACTTCAGTTCCCTTGATCCCCATCATCAAGGTTGCGCTGCCCATGGCAGTAACGACGCGTTGGCGGCATCAGCAGGTCTTCAGCGTCTCTTGGATTTTCGAGAAGCCGTTGAAAACAGCTTCTGTTGTGGTGCATCCGTTGATCTTCTTCTAATCGGTCTTGATACCGATACCGATGCGATTCGGGTTCATCCACCGAATCGTGACAGTGAAATGGTGCTGGATCGTTGGGTTTGTGCTCGCGAGCTCCATGCCGCAACTGCAGGGATGTCTCCGGATCAGGCCATGGCCCAATTGGCCGAGGCTTTGGAATCTGCTGCTCCAGGTCCGATGGAGCCTGGCATGGTCACTTTTGTGACCCGTTTATTAGCCAACAACTGCTCACAGATTGATTACGTGCAGGATTTGCATGGAGCGCCTTATCCAGATGCCGGTCATGCCGAGCGGTTTATTGGTGTGGGCATTGGCTTTAAAGAAGTGCACCTTCGAAATCTCACCTATTTCGCCCACCTCGACACCGTCGAGGAAGGTGCCCCTGATCTCGATGTGGGCGTCAAAATTTTTCGGGGACTCAATGTGTCCCGAGATTTACCGATTCCGGTGCTGGTTCGCTTCGATTATTCGGGGCGTGTTCCCGGTGCTCGTGATCGTGCCATTGCCGATTGTTGGCGTGTGAATCAAGCCATCGCAGATCGTTATTCCGATTTGGTCAAAGACGGTTTGCTGCACACGTGCTTGACCGTTCGCGACCGACATCAAGCGACAACCGCCGAGGTCATCGGCTCTACGCTCGACCCCCAGATTCAGGAGGCTCACTGATCATGCTCATCGTCAAGGTCATTAAGCCACTGGTTTCTACCAATCGCATTCCAGATTTCGAGCACAAGCACTTGCAGGTTGTGCTTGATGGCAGCACCAAAAAAGTCGCGGTCGATGCCGTCGGTGCCAAGCCAGGCGACTGGGTGATTTGTGTGAGTAGTTCAGCCGCTCGAGAAGCGGCTGGAAGTAAGTCGTATCCCAGCGATCTCACCATTGTCGGGATCATCGATCATTGGGAACCCGATCCGCCGAAGACAGCGTCTCCTTCCCCCAGTTCTTCCCCCTCCACTAAATCCTCAGGAGGCCCAGCAGCCTGATGGAGATCATGCAGGTATCTGACACGTTGATCTGCACCTTCCGCGTTGCCGGTTTGGATCACATGCATTTGCGCATTCTTGTGAACAACAAGGGCAAGAAACTGGTTGCCGTTGATCCCGTGGGCGCCAGGAAGGGCAACTGGGTTTTCACCGCCAGCGGTTCGGCTGCGCGCCATGCCTGCCCAGACAACACCGTGCTCACCGATCTCACCATCGGCGGGATCATCGACCACTGGACGCCGGACGGATAGGGACTGTCCCTCCTCTCCTCCGCCTCCGTTCTGCATCCAATTTTTACCAGCTATGGCTACTCCTTCCTCCACACCTCGCCGTCGCAGCACTGCTGCTAACAAGACCGTTGATGTGAAGCCGGTTGCTGCGACCACGGCTGCAGCAACCACCGGCGCGACTACAAAGGCGAAGGCCGCTCAGTCCGCTCAGAAGTCGTCGAGCCCTGCCTCGAAATCCATAGCCACAACACCACCGAGGGGTGGTGGCTTGGCCCAATCCGGTGCAGGCTCGAACGGCCGGGTGGGTGGAGTGGCCCTTGGGATGATTGAAACCCGCGGCATGGTTCCCGCGATTGAAGCCGCTGATGCGATGACCAAGGCAGCGGAAGTGAGCTTGGTTTGCCGAGAGTATGTCGGTGGCGGATATGTGACCGTGATGGTGCGTGGTGAGACCGGTGCTGTGAATGCTGCAGTGCGCGCCGGTGCTGATGCTTGCGAGCGCGTTGGCGACGGCCTCGTGGCTGCCCACATCATTGCCCGCCCCAACGATGGTGTTGAGCCAGCTCTTGTTGGCTCAGGAGCGATCCGTCGCAGTTGAACTCACAAATCACCGATGAAACTGGTTTAACAAGAGGCCTCCAATTGGCCTTTCCACACTTAGATTCTCGGCCCGATCAACGACCTGCCCGATTGCGATCCCGCTTGCCGTTTTGAATCAGGAGCTTTCGTTCTCTCTGCTAACCGCCTGGATGATTCCGTTGTACGGATTCGTCGGGATGCTTGTGTCCCTGCCCTGGGCGGCAGGCTTGTTCCGTCGTGTGGCTCATCGGCCAGCGGCCTATCTCAATATCCTGCTCACGCTGCTGGCTTTTGTGCACGGCAGCCTGATTCTCCAAGAGGTGTTTCAGTCCGGACCTGTTGACCTCTCCTATCCCTGGCTCACAGTTGCGGATTTGGAGCTGGACATTAGCTTCAGCTTGTCGCTGACGAACCTTGTCGCCCTCGAGCTGATCACAGGCTTGAGCCTGTTTTCCCAGGTGTATTCGCTTGGATATATGGATAAGGAATGGGCTTTGGCTCGTTTCTTTGCACTGCTCGGTTTCTTTGAGGGAGCGATGAGTGGAGTGGTGCTGAGCGACTCACTTTTCCAGAGCTATTTCCTCTTGGAAATGCTCACCCTCTCGACTTACCTATTAGTGGGTTTTTGGTACGCCCAGCCCCTGGTGATTACTGCCGCGCGGGACGCCTTTCTCACCAAACGTGTGGGTGATGTGCTTCTGCTCATGGGCGTAGTGGCCCTATGCAGTTTTGCCGGAGGGATGGGATTCAACGATCTCTATGCATGGGCTGCCACTGATTCCCTTTCACCTCTTGCAGCAACACTTTTGGGTCTCGGTTTAATCGCAGGGCCCATGGGGAAGTGCGCCCAGTTCCCGATGCATCTTTGGTTGGATGAAGCGATGGAGGGGCCAAATCCCGCTTCCATTTTGAGGAATTCCGTGGTGGTGACCTGTGGCGCCATCGTTTTGCTCAAGGTGATGCCCATCCTTCAGCACTCTCCGGTGGCATTGACGGTGCTTTTGGTGATCGGAAGCATCAGTGCGATTGGCGGCTCTTTGGTGGCCTTGGCTCAGGTGGATATCAAGCGAACCCTGTCGTATTCCACAACGGCTCACTTGGGCTTGGTTTTTATCGCGATTGCCTTACAAATTCCTGTTTTGGCGTTGCTGTTGTTGTTCTCCCATGCCGTCTCGAAAGCGTTGCTGTCGATGAGCATCGGAGGCGTGATTGCAGCTACGAACTGCCAAGACATCACCGAACTGGGTGGTTTGGGCAGCAGGATGCCTGCCACAACCACGTCGTTCATCATCGGTGGCGCTGGCTTGGTCGCCTTCCTGCCTCTGGGTGGATTTCTCGCTTTTGCCCAGTCGATCGAATTGTTGAGTGTCCGCTCCATACCGTTTATGGCGGTGTTTTTAATCACCAATGCGCTAACGGCCTTGGGCTTGGTTCGCGTCTTCCGGCACGTGTTCTTGGGTGATGCTTTGATCAAATCCCGTCGAGCCGCCGAGGTGAACTGGCAGATGGCGCTGCCGATGGTCGCCTTGTCTGTCGTGGTTCTTCTCACGCCTGTTCTTCTGGTGCGGCTTGAATCCCTCGATGGTTTGCTGGCCTTTCCCTTATGGGCGGCAGGACTCGTTGTTGGTAGTGGCTTGATTGGCCTGCTGGCCGGCGCATTAATCCCTTTAAGCAAAGCTTGGTCGCGGTCGTTGAATCCAGCACTGCGCTGGTTTCAGGATCTACTGGCCTACGACTTTTATACCGAGCGCTTTTATCGACTCACGATTGTCAACGTCGTCGGTGCTTTCTCCAGGCTTGCGGCTTGGTTTGACCGCAACGTTGTCGATGGCGTCCTTCATGGTGTGGCTCGCTTGTCCTTGCAGAGTGCTGAAGGCCTCAAGCTCAGTGTGAGCGGTCAAAGTCAGTCCTATGTGCTCACGGTTCTGGTGGCCATTGTTCTTTTTCTCACAGCAGTGAGTTGGTTCCTCACTTAGTTGATCTGATGCTCCTCTCGCTCCTACTTCTTATCCCTTTCACAGGGGCTCTCGGATTACTGCTTTGGCCAACGGCCCAGAGCAGCGAACGGATTCGGATCGGCGCGATTGTGATCTTGGCGCTGCAATGCGTTGCCAGTTTTGCTCTGTTGCTTCCCTTCGACCCCACGGATGCAGCCCTTCAACTAGTCGAGCAGGCTCGCTGGGTGCACTCCATCGGTCTGGACTACGCCCTGGCTGTGGATGGCTTGTCGCTGCCACTGGTGCTGATGAATGCCGTGCTGTGTTTGGTGGCAGCCGTGGCCTCGCGATCGATTGACAACCGACCGAGGATTTATTTCGCCCTCCTACTGGTGATTAGTGGTGCGGTGAATGGAGCGTTTCTCTCTCAAAACCTGCTTCTGTTCTTCCTCTTCTATGAATTGGAGCTGATTCCTCTATGGCTGTTAATTGCTGTTTGGGGAGGGGCGAATCGCTCCTATGCCGCAACCAAGTTCTTGATCGTTACGGCTGTGTCGGGAATGTTGATTCTTGGCGCGTTCCTGGGGCTTGCTTTTGTCACCGGAACGATGGATTTCAGCCTGAGGCCGATCCTGAGCGGTGAATTGGGATTGAAAGCCCAGTTCCTGCTCATGGGAGCTCTACTGATTGGTTTCGGCATCAAGATCCCGCTGTTCCCCTTCCACACCTGGCTACCCGATGCCCACACGGAAGCATCCACACCAGTTTCCGTGCTCTTGGCCGGTGTTCTGTTGAAGTTGGGAACCTACGGTCTGCTGCGTTTTTGCTTGGGTTTATTCCCAGAGGCTTGGCAGATCGCAGCCCCTTGGCTGGCTGCTTGGGCAGCCATTTCAGTGCTGTATGGGTCGCTGGCAGCCATTGCCCAAACGGATATGAAACGGATGGTGGCTTACAGCTCCGTTGGCCATATGGGATATGTCCTGTTGGCAGCAGCAGCGGCGACTCCGCTGGGATTGATGGGAGCGCTGTTCCAGATGATCAGTCACGGATTGATTTCAGGCGTGTTGTTTCTTTTGGTGGGCGTGGTGTACGCCCGGACCGGAACGCGAGATCTCAATGTTTTACGGGGCCTTCTCAACCCCGAACGGGGCCTTCCGTTGACGGGGTCCCTGATGATCATCGGCGTGATGGCGAGTGCGGGTATTCCTGGTATGGCTGGTTTTATCTCAGAATTCCTTATCTTCCGAGGCAGTTTGCAACCGTTCCCCGTGGCAACCCTTCTCTCGATGGTTGGATCGGGCCTAACCGCTGTTTATTTTCTGTTGTTGGTGAACCGCGCCTTCTTTGGCCGTCTGGCCATTGCTCCAGGCGAGGTCGCCAATCCACGCATCTTGGATCCCGTTGCCCTGCGCGAGCAGGTGCCAGCGATTGCCTTGAGCCTTGGTGTTCTTGCTCTTGGTTTGGCTCCGGAGTTGCTGTCTAACCTCAGCGAGGCGGCCACGACGGGACTGAGTCAACTCAGCGGAGGACTGTCATGACCACAACAGTGAAACCACTTACCGCCCCTGTCCTCCCCAATCAAGAGGAGTTAATCAAGCGCCTGTTGTCCGACACCCCGTTGTTGGCGGATACGCAAGACCATCTCGTTCAGGTGGTGAATGTCTTGGAGACCTATGGAATCGTTCTTGACGCTTACAGCAAGAACTTGGTGGATCAAGGAGAGAAGCAGTTGCTCAACCCTTTCCCGATCTTCCGTTTTTTCCACGAGGGGTTAACGCCACAGCGGCTCTGGGATCACCTTCTCGGTGATCGAATTAATTTTGAATACGCCGAATATTGCCAAAAAGCGATGTTCTGGCATGGCACCGGGGGGCTGGATGCCTATCTCGATAGTGAGCCTTTTCAGGATGTTTGCCAGCGGATTATCCAGCGAAAGTCCCAGCGCGATCCTTTGTTGGCCCTCACCAACAAGCTGTATCCAGGGTTTGCTCCGGAGTCGATCCGCTCTCTCACCACGATCTACTGCTTGGGCTTGTTCTGGCGGGTGATGAGTGATCTCTTCGTTGATTTGGCTCGTCGCTATGCGATTAAGGAAGTCACCTGCGTCAATGATGTGGTGCATCACATCCGTGATGGGCTTGTCGCCGCTGCGGCGAACCCAATCACCTATGAAGTGGAGATTGCGGGAGAAAAAATCTGGGTGTTGCCTCCGGAAGCCGGACTTACGTTTTTGGTTGACGTCGCCGTTCCGTATGTGGAAGCGGTTTTTTTCAGAGGAATGCCGTTCCTCGGCACCGTGTCGTACAACGCCCAGGCTCGTCAGATTTCACCAGACATCAGCGATTTCAAGTACGGCGCTCTCTATGCCGATCCGATTCCAAGTATGGGAGCTGGAATTCCCCCCAGTCTTTGCATGAAAGACATGTTCCGGCATCTGCCTGAGGAACTCAGCCGTTGGTACGACGATCACGGCCGTGGTCAAGTCGATGTGCACGTTCAAATTTGCGTCAGTTTCCAGAAGTCGATGTTCTGTGTCACTAACGGAGCGATTGCGGGAACAATGCCCCACCCCCTCGATACCTCCGACGCTGATGAACAAGCTGCCAACCGCGCCTATGCCGATGCTTGGTCGGGTCGGTTGATGGGCTGTCAACGGGGAGCGCTCCTCTAGGTTTTAGGGAGAGCTCGGTCTCGGTACGTTGCATGGATCAGTGGCAGGAACGCAAGCGTCCGGTCTGTCTTGAGCGCCGCTATGAATTCGAGAGTTACGACGCCACCAGGGATTTCTTGGATCGCCTCGGGGAGTTCAGTGAGGCAACCCAACGCTTCCCCGACATCAGCTTTGGAAAAACGTATGTGAACATCACGCTCCGCCCCGAATCGGACGCGACTGATGCTGCTTTGACGGATGCTGATCGCAGTTTTGCGGTAGAGATTGATGCCCTCTTCCGTTGATTTAGCGGCGGCCTATGCCGAATCTGGGGTCGCCGATGTTCAAGAGCAGCTGGACCGTGAGCTGATTGGTCTGACCTCGGTGAAGACGCGGATTCGTGAGATTGCAGCTCTGTTGCTTGTTGATCAGGCTCGGCAACAGATGGATCTCCCCAGCACAGCTCCGAGTTTGCATATGTCCTTCACGGGGCGTCCTGGCACAGGAAAAACCACCGTGGCGCAGCGCATGTCGCAGATCCTGCACCGTCTGGGATATTTGCGAAAAGGGCATGTGGTGACGGCGACCCGGGATGATCTTGTTGGTCAATATGTGGGGCACACAGCACCAAAAACAAAAGAGATGATCAAGCGGGCCCAGGGTGGTGTGCTGTTTATCGATGAGGCCTATTACCTCTACAAGCCAGGTAATGAGCGGGACTATGGCGCCGAAGCGATTGAGATCCTGTTGCAGGAAATGGAGCGACAACGAACGGACTTTGTCGTGATTTTTGCTGGCTACAAAGACAAGATGGAGACTTTTTACAGCTCCAATCCAGGCCTTTCATCACGGGTGGCTCACCATCTTGATTTCCCTGATTACAGCGATCCAGAGTTGATGGCTATTGCAGATTTGTTGCTTGAAGCTCAGCACTACTGCTTTAGTCCTGAAGCGAACGAGGCCTTTGAGGAGTACATCGGTCGACGCCGCCAGCTGCCCTTTTTTGCCAATGCCCGATCGATTCGTAATGCCATCGATCGTGCACGGCTGCGTCAGGCCAATCGATTGTTTGCGCGAATGGGAGAGGCCTTCACAAAGGACGACTTGATGACCATTGAGGCTTCGGACATTCGTGCGAGTCGGGTGTTCGCTGGGGAGGTGGAGGGACATCACCCAGGGTTGTCCCCTGCCTGATCAGGTGAGCCATGGCGACTCCCACCAGTAGACCACTGGCCCCATGCCCCTGAAGTAAAGCCAGGCCCAGCACAACAACCACCAGTGGCGACGGCAAGAGCATTCCATAGAAGGCGCCAGTGAGCCCACCGCACCAACTCCCGAGACTGCCTAGGTCTGGAAACATTTGATGGAACCCCGTGCCGGTGGCACAGGCAATCAGAAAAACAGGGAAAAAGATCCCACCACGCCAGCCTGTCTCGAGGCAAAGGCCCAGTATCAATAGCTTGCTGAAGGCGGATAGGAACAGCAGCGCGGTGGGATGGCTTTGTTGGTGTTCCAGCAGAGGCCGCATCTGCTCTTCGCCACCAAAGGGCACGAGGGGAAGCCAATGCATCAAGGCACCCAGTAGCACTCCGGTGATCAGAGGCCACCAGCACCAGTGCGCCATGAGCCGCTGTTGTTTCAGCCAGTGACGCCATCTCAGGAAGATGAGTCCTAATCCGCAACCAACGGCCCCAGCTAAAACAGCTGCAACAAGGGTGTCGAAACTTTCACCAATGTTGGAGGGCCAGACGTAAGGCAAGTTTTTGAGAGACCCACCGCTGGCTTCATTAATGCCGTGGAACGCAGCGAAACCACTAAGACCCCCCAGAATTCCAGGGATCCAACGGCGAAGAACGTCTTGTTTCCGCTCACCGACAACCATGCCTCCTAAGAGAGGAGCGCCGAAAAATCCCAAGCTGCCTGCCACAGAGGCCGACTGCAAAGCATGATCCTTGCCTTTCCAGATCCACCGACTGATCAATGTGGCGAGGCGCGTCATCAAGGCTTCTGGACCAATGCTCCCGCCACCGATCTGGGCAAGGGCTGCCCCAAGAAGGGCCCTGCGCTCGTTCCGTTTTGGTGCTTGGTCTGGATGCCGCAAGTCCTCCATGGTTTCTGGGAGTTCGGGCAGCAAGGTGGAAGGACCACCGCGATGGATCAAAGAGAGAAGCAAGCCAACGCCTCCGCAGACCAGTACCGACCAGGCCAAGGGTGGCGCTTGGCCGAGGGCCTGTTCAACCGGACCGCCCCAAAGCTGTTGTGTGACGAGATCAATCAGCCTGATGATCAATGCCACGCCAGCCCCACTTGCCGCGCCGGCGAGCAACGCCATCAGGCTGAAGCGCAGTTGGTTGACCAGACGTTTGTTGACTAGGAGACGGTTCACCAGAGGAGGGTGAGAGAGGTGTTGGTCTGAGTGTCGCTGATGCCTGCGCAGACGGGTAGTTGTCTTTTCAGTCGGTGTTGTCTTTGAAGGCGTCTTGTTATCTGATTGGTCTGTTGGCAGTGATAAGGATTAGATGATGCGACGGATGGCAGGAATGTTTCGTAATTGATGACTTCCCCAAAACGACAGAACGATGGCCAAAATCGTGGCCGATGGGCCCAGGATCCAGATGTTGGTTACACCTGACAGG
Source organism: Synechococcus sp. BL107 (assembly GCF_000153805.1). Classification (NCBI taxonomy): domain Bacteria; kingdom Bacillati; phylum Cyanobacteriota; class Cyanophyceae; order Synechococcales; family Synechococcaceae; genus Synechococcus; species Synechococcus sp. BL107. Next base: position 1,083,309 of record NZ_DS022298.1, read on the forward strand.
TAGAGGGGCATAAAACATCCATAGAGGACGGGCATGTGAATCAAATAGGCGCCAAAGCCATCTCGTCCTGCTTCGGCCAACCACGCTCCGCCAATGTGCTCATGGTGCTGAGTCCAAGTCAGAAAAATAGCCATATACCCCCAGCCTACGAATGGAATGAAGGCCGATAAGATTGGCCATGCCTGCTGAAGAAAGTAGGAATTGTTGCCCATCAGAATTGTGGCAACCATGACGGCAAGAAAGGTCAAGCTAATTAACAGTGAGGCTTGAAACCATGAATATGCCAAACGTTGATTGATCCGTTCAAGCCAACGATGGGATGCTGATTTGCAGCCAACGGCAAAGAGAAATCCATAGGTGAAGAGGTGCATACCTTGATATCCCAGCCCATCCAGGTTCGTCTCCTTCAGGTTGATCCAAAGGTTTGAGAAATGGCTCATTCCCATCTCTATTATTCCAAGAATGACGGCACTGATGAGCCAAGATCTCCATCCTGGAACGGGTGTATTCTGATTGATTGAAAATTTAGTGTTGCGTAGCCATGCCCATAGGCAATACATCGCATTGAAAATAATCAAGACCAGTAGAAACCATTGTGGTCCGATTCTGTTGAGAGGGAGGCTTGTAAAGACCTGGTCGAATGCAGGGCTATCGGGTACAAGTAATCCGCCAATTGGTAAAATATTGTTGATCAAGATTATGCTTAAGCTTAAAGGAATTCCAAGGCGAATTAGACGGTTTTTGACAAATTTCTTAAGGCCTTGTTTTTGAATCGATTGCGGCAAAAGATATCCAGATATTAAAAATAAGATGTTCATGAAAAATGTATTGCATACCCAGACAAACCAAAGATTGAATCCCTCGAATAGTGGTGCGTCTTTGATGAGTTGGCCGACTCCTTTGGACGACAGGCTTGCGAGTAGAACAGTATGGGAAGCGATCACCAAAGTGATCATGATTGCTTTGATCTGATCGAAAAAAAGTCTCCTATGTCGTTGTTTATTTTGAATCAGTGATTCCATTAATCGATTGTTTTTGAGTTAGATGTTTTTAACGTTCTTGCCTGCTTTGATCTGGCTGCTTTTTTGTGGTCAGAAGGAGAAGGCTCTGGAGGCTTTTTGATGGTTTGTCTTTTGCCAGTGTATTCATTATTTTGATTGGTCATTTTGATGCAGTGTTGAAATGTATTGTTGAGATCACAAATCGTGCTGCAGCTCCACTGACGATTTAGCTCCAATGGTTGGTGGACATTGGCTCCATGTTCACGTTGCCGTGACATTGGTCCAGTTCAGCTCCAAAATGGATCATGACCAGCAAGGACTGCTTACCCAAACGTGGAATACTTGGTTCAGTCAGATCGCGTGCGCGAAGCGTTGGAGGAAGTGAAAGGCCTGTTAGTAGGTAAGACTTCGATGGCTTGTATGGGAGATATGCTCACGCTGGCAGCCTTTAGTCATGCTGTTCCTATCAATCATTCACTCCTGGGTGCGTATACAACAGAACGAGAAGCGTTGACGGCTTGTCAGGATAGGCAGCCAGATTTGCTTTATATCACAGAACAATTAGAGCAGGGTTATGGTATAAATCTTGCCTTAAAAGTTAAAAATATTTCCCCAGTAACGAGGGTTTTATTGTTTTTGCACCGTGAAAGTCAAGACGTTGTGCGAGAAGCGATTGAGGCGAATGTTGATGGAATTATTTTCGTTCATTCGATTGGTCAAAGTGCTGATGGTGATTTTCTAAAGTCCATTCGAGCGATTGCGAATGGATCAAGTTACTATCCGAAAGAGGTGAGAACCATGGCTGGGTATGTGAAAAGTATCGAGCTTGCAGGATTATCAGACCGTGAATCAGAAGTTTTAGAAGCCTTGTGCCAAGGCATGAGTAACAAGGAAATGGCCGAAGTCTTGTTCGTCAGCCCCGAAACAATTAAAAGCCACGTGAGTACTGTAATTGGTAAGCTGGGCGTCAAAGATCGAACCCAAGCAGTGATTTCTGCCATACGCGCAGGGATGTAATAAATTCATTGCTTTAAGATTCTTTGGCTATCTGATGCGTGGCTGTTTGATGCATCGTCTGTTGGCTCACTTTAATAAGTTGGTGGAGCTGGTTGTAATCTGATCGAATGATTTGTAGTTGATTGTTTTTCGTCTGCCAGTAAATAGTGATGTTAAATAACTTGTCCTTTAATAGCTTTTTGGGGCAGCGAAGAATGATGTTGTCAGGGAAGAAGTGATTGGATTGATTGTCTTCAAGTTCGTCTTTATCCCATTGCCATTGAATGGCTTGAATGAGGTTTCGGGAAAGATTCGAATTGATTTGGAGTTTGTCTCCTTGCCACATTCCCTCAATGCTCCAGGGATTGACTTGGTCAATATTGGTTGACCAGCTGTTATTTAAAAGGTCGCCACGGTATTCGCGAATGCTTGCTGTATGCAGTATTTGCCCGCTATCTCCATATAGAACTCCTACGCTATGGCGAATATCCTTTTGCATTAGAAAGAGTTCAAAGGGTTGATATTGGGTATCTTCAAGCTGCGGTATTAACCATGCTGCTGCTCCATTCTCAAAAGCAAAGCCCCGCATCAAGGTGCTAGCTGGGTGGGCAAATCCATCGTTATGACTATGTTCATGGATGGAGTAATTCCATTGCATAGTATTTGTATCGCCGTTGACACCCGTTTGTTGATTGATTTGAGCGATCTCAGAGTGATCTGAATTGGCTGAAAATGAACGTGTGCTTTTAAATGTTTCCTGAATTTTACCCGATTTGGAATAACGCGTCCACTGGCCTAACCAGCTGCCTAAATGGTGCTGCCAAAATAAATTCCAATTAGTTGTGGATCGATTCGTCATATTATTTTTATGGTCTAGTGTGCACCAATGTCATCTCTTGATTCGGACAAATAGGATCTATTTGTTTTTGATGTCGACTGATACCAATCGTTGCATCAGACTTTTTAATTTGTCGATGAATGGAGTTGTCGTTTGCTATGCCACCGGCCAATTCTTGGCATCACCACAATCAAGGCTGCAAGGAAGCACATCGTGAGAAGCAAGCCGTGCATGAAAAAGAATGTGAGAACGATGTGGATGGTGATCGCCACTGCTGCGAGCATCGCTAATCCTGTTAAAGCAGCGCTCCTTAATGTTTTTGTGTAACTCCGCATTTCAAGATGGCTGATAGGCGAACGGTATCGCTCAACCTCTTGATGGTCCAGCCCGTTTGCTGACTTCTTTTGTTTGGTGGGTCTGACTAAAAGAAATAAAGCAGAGTTTTTTACTCTTTGCCCAGAGTATTCGAACCTTAAAGGTGATGGGATGTCTTGCGCCGATGCAAGCTGGCTGAATTGATTTACCAGTAGGGGTCGGTGGCAAATGTCACCACCAACTCTCCTGATTTTGAGGGTGGAACGGTGCTGATGCAGGCCCGAACCATTTTGCCGTTCACTTCGATTTCACAGGCGCCACAGCTGCCCCCCAAGCAGCCAGTTGGAATCGAAACGTCTGCGTTGCTAGCGGCTTTCAACCAGTCCTCACCAACGGTTTCCACGGTGGTTTGGCCATGGGGCCAACGCACAGGAATGCTGCTCATCGAGCTGTCATCGGGATGAACACTATGGACGAACGATCAGGTTCATTCGATGGGTCTTGTCTGTCGGCATTGTCAATCTCAATTTATTCGGGTCAATTTGATGTTTTGTGGAGTGGATCGTGTTGAGACTTCTGTTCGCTTGATTTTGGTATGAACAGTTCATGGAGGGATGGCCGCAATGCCCAACCTCAGTTTCTAAGCAGACGTGGTGAAGATTATTTAGCGTAAAAGTGGTTCGAGATTGATGTGTTCTTCGAAGGCATCCGCGAGCCGATCGAGCAGTGCTTCCCGCTGCCGGCTGTGATGCGGCTGCTGCTCGGTGAGCGGCGGCAATCCTTTGGCCGCTCTGAGTTGGTTCAGCCAGCGTCGCCGCCAGGGACCGTTCTCAAACACTCCATGCAAATAGGTGCCTGCCACCAGGCCACCATCCTCTCCGAAGTGTTTGGCCCAGCCCAGTCCTTCCCCATCGCACAACGGTTCGCAGGGGGCAGATGCTGTGGTGCGGCCGTAGTGCAGCTCAAAGCCCTCCAGCTGAAGGGGTGAGTTTCCTTCGGGCCAGAGAGCTGCACTGCTGCGCTGCCGCAGTGCTTTGTTGTCCGTGAAGATGGTGTGAAGCGGAAGGAGGCCGAGTCCGGTTTCGCTAGAGGGGCCGCCACCTTCAAGGCCCTGAGGATCCTCGAGCTCTTGGCCAAGCATCTGCATGCCACCGCAAATGCCGAACACATGGCCTCCCCCTGAGCTGTAGGACTGCAGCGCTTCTGCAAGTCCACTGCTGCGCATGGCGGACAAGTCGCGCAGGGTTTGCTTGCTGCCCGGAATCACGACGGCATCGGGCACGCCAAGATCCTCCCCTGGAGCAACCCATCGCAGCTGCACTGTGGCTTCCGTTTCCAGAGGATCGAGATCGGAGAAGTTGCTCAACGACGGCAATCGCAACACGGCGATGTCCAGGTCGGTGGCACCACGGCTGGGCTTTCGCTCGAGTAAGTCGAGGGAGTCTTCGGGGGGGAACAACTCATTCAGCCAGGGCATCACTCCCAGCACTGGCACTCCGGTGTTGTCTTCCAGCCAGACTCTCCCCTGATCAAATAATTCACGGCGGCCGCGGAAACGGTTGATCAAGATTCCTTTGATCAGCGGTCGTTCCACGGGGCGAAGCAAGGCGAGGGTGCCAACAATTTGGGCAAAGACGCCGCCCCGCTCGATGTCGGCGACGAGCAGACAGTTGGCCCGAAGGTATTGCGCCAACCTGAGGTTGGTGAGGTCACGCCGTTGCAGGTTCACCTCCACAGGGCTGCCGGCCCCTTCTAGAACCAAACGTCCTTCAGGCCATTGCTGTTGCAGCTCGGTTAATCCGCTGCGAATGGCTTGCCAGCCTGGACGAAACCAATCGCGGTAGTAATGCTCGGCACGGGCGGTGCCGACGCTTTGGCCTGAATGGATGACCTCGCTCGTGCTGTCGCCCTTCGGCTTGAGCAGCACAGGGTTCATGGCGCAGCAGGGTTCAAGACCAGCGGCCCAGGCCTGCATCGCTTGGGAGTAGGCCATCTCGCCTCCCGCGCCATCCACCCAGGCGTTGTTACTCATGTTCTGACCCTTGAAAGGCAGGGGTTGCTCTCCCTGACGTTTCAGCACCCGGCAGAGGGCTGCCGTCATCAGTGTTTTGCCGGCACCACTGGAGGTGCCGAGCACCATCAGTGGGCGCTGCATCGCAAGCATCGTTTCAAGACATCCTGCGCCGAAGCCAGTGTTGAAGTGCCTCGGTCCAAGACACCGGCAGGTGCAGCAGGTCTGGGGTGTCGTCGAGCAGTTGGCGGCCGAGTGGGGTTAGGCGGAACCTGCTGGTGAGGCCTTGGCCATCCACTTCCCGGCGCAGGACTCCCACGCAAATCAGCCAAAGCAGATCGTTCTCGAGTGCATCACTGTTGTGATACCAACTCCCCTTGCGTTGATACGTGCTGGGATTATTCAGGAGTTGGCCCGCATCGAGGCCTTGTTCCTGAAGGCCTCGATAAACAGCTTCAGAAAACGGCAGGCAGCGCATCGCCCTACTGGCCCTGTTGCGGCTGCGTTGGTCAAGCAGGTCGGTGGGGTGGGCGATGGCATTGAGGCCTAACCCTGGCAGCCTACGAACCGTTGTTCAGCGTTGTGTTTCTGTGCTCCTCCTCGCCTCAGCATCTCCAGCCCGTCGCCGTCTGCTGGAGCAGGCGGCGATCCCCCATCGTGTTCGGGTTAGCGGTGTTGATGAGAGCACGATTGATGCTCGAGACCCAAGCGCACTCGTGCAACAGCTCGCGTTTGCCAAGGCTTCAGCTGTTCAGAGTTGTCTGGAACCCTCTGTCGATGCCGAGATCACAGCTGTGCTCGGATGCGATTCGGTGTTTGTTTTCGAGGGTGAGGTATTTGGAAAGCCAGTCGATGCCAAGGAGGCGATCAATCGCTGGCAACGTATGGCTGGCCATAGCGGCGAGTTGCTGACGGGTCACTGCCTGATCGCAGAGGAGCAGGAGACGGTGATGGCTTGCATCAGCACCGCGGTGCATTTTGCGGAGCTTGGTTTGAGCGAAATTGAAGCCTATGTGGCGAGTGGGGAACCGCTTCATTGTGCGGGAGGGTTTGCCCTGGAGGGTCGCGGTGGGTTGTTCATTCGTGGATTAAATGGTTGTTATTCGAATGTGATTGGCTTAAGCCTTCCTTGGTTGCGAGATGTGTTGCCTTTGACGACTGAAGGGTTGGTTCTTTCGAGCCAGTGATTGCTATCTTCAGAGGCTTATTAAAAGTATGATCAAACGCATCTATTTTGCGGAATTGAGTCGACTAGCGCAGCAATAAATTCCTGGCTCCAGACACAGCTTGCATGAAAAGAAGAAGTGCAACGATCACATTGGCGCTGATATGCAGGCGCCTGATTTGCATGTTGCGGCCAATGCTGGGTTGCATTGCTGTCGTTGCAAGCAGCAGCGCGATGAGAGCCATGCCCATCCAAAAGTGGGATTGCCAGAACAACACGGTCCATGGCTGATCGCTCAGTCGCTCCACTGCTGGTTGGAGTCCGAGTAGTAAGAGTCCGATCCAGCTGGTGGCGGCCCAGGCCAGGCGTTGCCCAATCAGCTTTGTCTTTAAAACTTTGCTGTAGCTGAACAGCACCACCCCAGCGACCAACACCAGCGTGAATGGAGATGTGGTTTTGAGCAGGCTGACGCTCAGGGCGATCGGGATGGCAACAAGAATCCCTCCCACGGCCCAGGCCGCATGTTGGGCATGTTCAATCGGCACCGTGTCGGCGATGGGGTTGAGATCTAGGCGTTTTTCGCGGGCAAGGATTCCGAGACGCACCGTGGCCCCGAATACGGGGTAGACGAACAGAATCATCAACACCGGATGAACCAAGCTCAGCCAGTCGTGGGGGCTTATGGATTCCATGCCTAACAACAATCTCGAGGCCTCAAAGACTATGTCCCATCAATGAGCCTGCAATTGGTCGAGTCCTGCTGAAATCACTCCAAAGGGTGGACCGCAAAAAAGCCTTGCTCTCCAAAAGAAAGGAGGCAAGGCTTGCAAAGGTTGAGCAAAAGGTATCTCTTGCTCTTGATATGAACTTTGAACTTAGACCTTGCGGGAGTAGTACCTGCTTTCAGCCTATGACTGCGGTTTAGGCTAGTTTTAAAGGTTCGAGTAAAGTTTGAGTAGGCCGTTGGCTCGTTGTTGACCAGAGCTAAACAAAGACAGATTGCGAGACGTCTCTGTAAGCCTCGAAGCAGCTAGAGCAGCTGGAAAGTCACTTTGAAGGTGCGGTACTTGTTTATGTAGTCCTGATTATTTAGTCATGCCAATCATTTTTGGGAATAGTTTGAGTAGGTTCTGTTGAAAGTTTGAGCTAGCCACGCCGAGTGACGCTTCAGAACAGCTCTGGAAACAGGTGGAGCCCTATTTGGGAGCGTCTGAGGAGCTGTAGAGCGAAGAAGCAAGGGGGCAGGGGGAGTTTTATGTCCTTGCTTATACGAATACGGCTTCAGATATTTAAATTATTTTTTTTGGGATTTTTTCTAGTCTTTTAAGGTTTTAAATAGTTATTCAGATTCCTTAATGGCACGAAGCTTGCAAGCTAACTCTGCACTTGCCAATGAATACTTTATACCAGTGTTGTATGTATTTGATGGGCAAATTCCTTGAGCAAACCACTCAAGTTTCACTTCGCCATTCCAAGGATCACCTATTCTTGTTGTCTTACTTGCTCCATTGACATAAGGTTTACATCCTTTATCGCGCCAACCACCACCTTCTAACCAGTTGTCTTGATTTTCACCTAAGTCAATTAAATATCCATCATTCTTTTTGACAGTCGAAATGATTTCTTTGTCCTTTCCAAGAAGTGTATTAATACAGCCAGCGAGAGACTTTTGTTTGCACTCAGAAAGCGCCGTATCAGGAGTAATGCCTAAAGCAGTATATTTTTTGATGCAGACGAATAGCGTCGCCTCATCAGCTCGTGCGATTGGGAACAGAGTGGCAGTGAGTGAAAAGACAGAGGCAGCAAGAAGAAATGTCTTTTTCATAAAAGAAACCAAACTTATCCACACCACTATAACTAGCCTAGGATAATAAACAATGACAATCAAATATTGAAAAAATACTATTGATAAGGATTATGGAAATTTATCCAAGACTTTTTTAATCATTTAGCAACAGCTGCATCCACTTTTTCTTGCAAAGACGTAGTCATTTGCTGATTACCTAAACCCGTAATAGACTAGAAAGGCAAGTCATTAGTATATGAGAATTCTTCTTGCACCACTTCTTCTTGCCGTTTCACTGCCAGCGTTTGCTGAAGTAGATAGTAAGATTCACAAGCTATGCATCGAAGCAAAGGATTACTCAGGTTGTATAAGAGAAAACAACGAGAAAAGTACTGAGTCAAGTCAGGAAAACAGCAAAGATCCCTGCAGTAAGAAAGGAAACGGAAAGAAATTACGTAAAAATATATTTGGGACTTTCTGCATGGATGACAATGAATATACAGAATTCATATGCACTAATATGCCAAGCCGCGAGGAATGCAAAAAAAATGATGATGTTGAAGTTGCGGAAGGGTATACCTACAGAAAGAGCACAATCAAACAGCTCAAGATTAGAGAAAATTACGGAAGGTACTTAACTTTTTGGGGCAGAAGTATTAATGATTACTCAGGCACTCCTGGCTATTACAATTCTGGCTCTCCTGGGAGTATTAATTGTAGTACAAACTCATTCGGTTCTACTGCCACAACCTCTTGCAATCGCACTGGATATATTGCTCCAAGCTACTCACCAGGAACACAAGGTGGCACTCAGAAGCGTTGGTTTGAGTACCAATTAGATTGTCGTGATCGCACCTATAACCGGAAAGGTGACATTAGTGCTGGTGCCTTTAAAAAAGGCTGGCAGGATGTCTACTACGACAAGACTGCTCGTGCTGTAGCAAATAAATATTGCCCTAGAATTGAAAAATTACCATATCAAAACTAGTTTCTAATAAAGATTTGGAAAATTAATTCGATGTTGATCTAACCCATAAGCAACAACAGCATCCATTTCCTCTTGTGTTGGGTTATCTCCTAATGCAGCACGTCGAATCTTGTATTCACGATTTCTATCTACTTCATTAGATGATTGTGAATGTGTAATTGGAATGGCTCGTGCTTGCTGTGTAATCACCTCTGAAGCCATTGGAGGAAGTATGGGAGCATCTGGTGCTTCGTCTTCTCTAAGAGGTTCTCTAGCGTCTTCTAGACGTTGCTGACGCATTGCTGCGTTGCGTGCATCATTAGCTGGTACCTCTTCATTGTTTTGAATCTGTAGTGCTTTAAGACGACGAGATGACTCAAGCAATCCCCATCATTGGAGCCAACCACTCAGCATGAAGTGCTGCAAGCACTGCCATGTCAAAGGTGTGCACAGCAGGGTTGGTCTTATCTGCCAACCAAAGCAGTCCAAAGGGAGCATTGATTGCCAGCTGCAACCTCCACCGCCATGTGATTACCTTCCAAGCGTTCTGAAGAAAGGGGTTCTTGATCACGGTTGAGCTGGACCAAAGTTCTGCGGACCCTATCCAGTTATGCGTCCATATCGTTGAGCACTCCATCTCTCTCCTCTGTCACGTCTGTGTTGATAGATCAGGCAGCAGGTCGATCCCTCGCCTCCGCACCGCCAAGGATGCAGGTGCCTCTAAGGACACTCGAATAAAGAGCCGCCATCGCTCAGCGGACTCATCATCCGGCGAACTCAGCGCTCAACCGGAGAGCAGCACCCAGAACCCATGCACTGAGGAGCACGACGAGCAAAACGTAGACAGACCGTATAGACAGCGGATGCTCTGCAGGGTCTACCCCTGATAAGGGATCCAAAGGTCCTTGTCGAGCTGACCCAGGCATAGTGTCACACTCCCACTGAGTTTTCGGAACCCCTGCCTCAATTGAAAGAGGTAGTTAAGAAAAGTCTTTTGGAAACAAATTCCTGGACTCATCTATTTTCACTTTAAGCAGAGATTCAAGACTTACCCCCTCTTTAAAACGTAGGTGAGCACTGCCTGCTTTGAAGTAGATCTCAATGGCTTCGTTGAAATTAGTTATAGGTTTGATCATTGTTGTTTTATTGAATAAAAGATTTCAAATTCGAAATTTAAACACCCGCTAATTATTCGATTACCCATTCGCTGATCATCGCCTGAGCGTCTCTGGGGTGTGACTTGAGGATGCTGTCGATACGTAGTCGTGCACTAACTGCAATCTGACCACGACACCAGAACCTGATGTGTGGTCGTACATAATTACTGCGTGGTTCTTGATTCATAAATCAATGGAAAGGAATGACTTCAATGGTTTTATTTTTGGCAACGAACTCTTCAAGCAAAGGGATACCCGCCTTGATTTCGTCGATGAGGTCAGCTTGTGCAGCAGGTGTGAATCCGTCGAGGCGGTGTTCTATTTCACCTGACACAAACAGTTGGAAGAATTGCTTGATCAGTCTTTGGCCGGACTCTTGCTTTTCAATGACGGATTCGTCTACGGCATCGTCCATGACAGCCAATGACTCATGCGCGGCTAGTGCATACGTTGGACGTATCTCGTGAAAGTTGGTAGCACTTCGTTTACGTCCCCTCCTTTCATGTTCATCCTTCGGACTTGACTGACACAACGTCTCTAACTCAGCTTGTGAATAAACCTTGTTGTCGTCGAGAAATTCTCTTCGTACTAGATCTATAGCTCCATCACTCATGCGAGACAGCTCGTAGAGCTTGGAGACATTCTTGAAGTATTCGTCAAGGAAACTGTTTTGTCTTTTGATTAACTCCGTTTCTGTAAAATACTCAAATTCGTCATAACGCCTACCATGCAATCTTGCATAAAACTCTCCAGCCTTCATCAACTTACTAACCTTTGATGGCTTGAATCCAATCTCTTGAAGCTGTTCACGAATATGTTTTTTCAGCTTAGACCTTTCGTAGCGTTCATCCATTGGGACGCTGAACAAGGCGATCACAAGTTGTAGTCCTGCAGAGGCAGATTCTTTTTCAAGGTTGTTTGTTGTGACGTATAGCTTTCGAAGTTGAGTTTCAACTCTTTCACCTGCTAGTTCAGCAATTTCTTTGGCAATTAGAACGTATCGGTGATCGATGCTTCCATCGTCATTCTTGGGCGTAATTAGCTGTCTAAGGCTCATGTCTGATCCTCCAGGGCTCGTTCGACAGCATCAGCCATATCAAATGCAAACTCCTTCCAGTCTGTTTGGGCAACCTCAAGAATTAGTGAGGCAGGATTATCTCTAGTGATGTCGTAATACTGCTTTGGGATTTCGATTGTTAATTTCATGTAGATGGTATTTATTGGTTTTTTTCCGCACGGAAAAAGCTTCCACCACTAGCTGGTGACTTGTCCTGGCTAATGGTGATACAGAGATGTTTGGGATGTAGAAAGGCTTGTATGCCGAAGGCTCCGCCACTATTGACAGAACCTTTTGAGATGTTTGGGAGAGGTTTCAGTGCCGCTGTCGAGACGTCACGTCAGGCATACGTATTGGGACCAACCACAACAGCCACTACCGTTTGTGTTCCTAGGCGCGTATTAACGCAATCTTGTAACTACTGCTTTTAGCCATTCATCCAAGACTGTTTTTTTATCCTGGCATCCAGCCAGCATTAGGGAGTCTTTCTCCCTTCACAATAGTAGGTGTAAAAAGGGTAAATGTGTTGCAAGGCAGTTGTTCTGAGCGAAACCAATTGCTAACTTAGTCCACCATCTCTTGATTTCATCTGCTCTAAACGCTTCAGAATCTCGGTGTCTTGCTCAATGAAACTTGGATTTGACTGATACCTGCTTAAGGCAACGCCGATGGCCTCGTGCCAAAGCCCCTCGAATAGCTTTTCGAAGAGATTGCTCGATGCCATCTCTTTCCATTCTGATCGTGCGCGTTTCAAATAAGTTTGAAAAAGTTTGGCATCAGCCACAGTGAGAAACTTTATGTATTCTGGCGTATATAGAGCGATATGCTTGGTTGGATCATTCCCTAGAGACTCAATGGCAGATCTGACCTCTTGGAATTCATCAAGTTGAATCCAATCAGCCAATTCATTGATTTGTCGCTCATTGAGCATTTCGTAGTAAATTTTTTCGATTGCAGTTTCCAGAATGAATCGTCCAAGAGACGTAGCATTTGAAGTCGCGCTTGTATCGCACTGGGTTTCTAAAAAGGATAAATTTTGATTGTGATAAAAAGATAGTAATTCGGATATTTTTTTTGAGTGGTCAAGGCTCAGCTTGATATTGACTTGAAGTCTGTCGCGTGCTCGTTTGAATCCCTTGCAATTAGGGCAGATCTCAAGCTCAGCCGGGTCTGTTTTTTGCAATATTTTTAAGGCTGACGTCGAGCTAATAGCAAAAGTGCCGTGCTCAGGGCAATGGAATGTTATTGATTTGGCGTGATGGTGATGGACATTCTGCCTGTCTATATCTTTGTATCTATAAACAGTAAGTGATTCAATATGATTAATAGCTTCTTCGACTTGCCTTAGATAATCTTCGCTAGTTCTATATAAATCTGAGAGTCCTGATTTCTCAACTAGTTTGACGACTTCAATGTGTCCTTTCTCTTTCGCCTTTTGAAGTATTGAATAGGCATCTTCTTTATTGTTGTCCTTTATTGCACGGTGAGTGGCATCGAGCAGCTGCTCTTTCTCTTTCCATCGGCTCGACTCAACAAAGTCATATTCATCTATTAATCCTACGACCTCGAAATTATTTTGCTGTCTTGCTAATAGCCATAGATCTTTAATTGCAGGGCGATCGCCTTTCTCAATTGCCCTCTTGGCCGATTCCATCAATTTATCTGATGGCATGCGGGGTACCTAAGTCAGAACAACTGAAGCTTACCATCGGGCCACTAGTGGGTCAACAATGCTCTGGCCGGCAAACCTTTGATGCTCAAATATCACTGTGACCTCCCTGAGCATGCATTCACGAGTCCCTATACCTATTGTCTTTCTGGATAGCCGTAATAACAAGCCAGGACTGGATTCTTGGACAACGTCGAGCCTTTCTTGCGTCGCGTGCGCGGATCCGAGCGCAGGGAATTGCTTGACATTGGGCCACTAGTGGGTCAATACTTATTGAGTCTAATTCATTCCCATGGCAAAAACGCATCACTACGGATCACGCATCAGCAAGAGAGGAATACGGGAAGCCACCGTTGAACTGGCTATTCGTCATGGCATTCGCCACGGCGAGAAATTCGTCCTTGGTAAGAAGCAGATCAAAAACCTCATGGGAGAGTTCGACCAGATCCGCAAAAACCTATGTACTGCCTTGGATAAAGGCGGTGTTGTAGTCGTCGCCAGTGATGGCGTACTGATTACTGCATATGACTTCGACAGCCGTAAAGGAAATTACTGATGTCGAATCAAATGAATTTTTCAAAATCAGAGCAACCAGAAATTCCCTTGATTTCCAGGGAAGGTCTTCGGGAAACAACCGTCGAACTGACGGTCAGGTTCTGGCACGTGAATCCTCATGAGCAACAACCTGTCTCGAGTTTGGCGAACGAACTCAGGTTCGACGATGTGCTTCAGCAAATCGAGAATTCAGGGATTTATCAGATTGCTGCGATGGAAAATCGGGTCTTAGCTACTTGGAACGGCGCCAAGATCTCAGATCGACATCCTGGATCTAAGCATCTAGAGGAAAACTGAAATGGCACTTCAACACGGCAACAAGATTTATCTTCAACTCCTTTTAGATCCAGCAAGAGGAGTAATCCTTCAGCAAATAGCTAAGGACAAAGGTATAAAGACAACGGCTCTTGCACGTCAGGCAATTTATGACTGGCTTGAGTTAATGACCGAAGAACATGTCATGAAAGCAGCTGAAGCCTTGGATGAGGCCAGGTGGCAGCAGTCTGTACAGAATCGGATTGAAGGACGAAAACGTAAGCGTCAACAAAGGTTGTTAGCTCAGATCGCCTCGCAGCTATGAAATATACACAGCTTATTGATGAGTTGATTAGTCGATTAAGTGATCTTCTCCATACTCAGGCTCATGAAATTGATGCCATCAAAGAGAAGGTCAATGAACTGGAGTCACGAAGAGGTGACGACTATCTAGAACGCTGCCTTAAGCGTTAACACTCCAAATTTTAAACAGTATCAGTCTCAAACAATGCTCCAAACAAAAAGCACAGCCAAGCCAAGAACCTCCCCCTACATCTGGGTCACTTGGGTTACTAAGTTGATTTCAGGTGAAGAGTCCTGCAAATACAAGCTTTGGTTCAGGGCTAATAATCTTGGCTATTCCAAGGTTCCTAAAACTTTTAACTTAGCGAAATGGTGCGAAGACCATACAGCCTTGATCGAAAAAAGAAAGCAAGAGCTTATATCTCAGGGTTATAAGGTCTTTCTAGAGGATCAAAACTCATTTGCTCTGACCGGCAAGAGTGGCGCGACCCTTTCTGGTAAAGCCGATATTGTTGCAATCAAAGGGAGTGATGCTCTCGTTATTGACTGCAAAACAGGTCAGCAACGCAATTCAGATGTGACACAAGTCAAGCTCTATATGCTTGCACTACCATTAGCAAATGAAAGGCATAGGGGGTTATTCTTTAGGGGTGAAGTTCAGTACAAGGATAAGCTTATTCCTGTACCAAGTGAAGCTATTAATGATATTGACTTAATCAATACATTAAATAGTGTGATGGGTATAACCTCTTTGCCTCCCGGTGATGAAGTTGAAACCCTTACATGCGCAAGCTATGGGGAGTGCCGCTTCTGCGATCTTACTTCTGCCGACTGTAAGTCAAGGGTTGAGTCTGATTCGAACAAAGGGACTACGGACTTATTTTAAATCTGAGACATGAATAAACCCTTTGCCGCATCTATCCAAATGGCCAGAGTTATTGAGGCTATACCAGAGTTAATAGATGACCCTAATGGAACCGGTATGGTCATGAGGGTAAAGCTACGGAGAAATGGCACTATCTATGATTGTCATTGCCACGAATTAGAGTTTCCACTTGGGTTACTGGGAAGCATTTTTCGCCATAAGATGCTTGCCACAATGTTTGTTTTGGTAGATGGCAAGCGTCATGCAAAGATTGTGCCATGGCATTATCAACCAGCAGCAATTCAGTCAACAATAGCTCGGCATCTTATGCGTGAGAGTGCATCTGTTGATCGTCTGAATGCAGAAGCAGTCCGACTTATTTCTGAGAAGTCAGATCCTAGGATTGATTTCTTGGAAAAGATGTACATGCTTGATAGTGCCAATCAAATCGAAGAGAAGGGCGAGAATGATACTGTTTGAATATTCTGTCTCTAGGAAGTTCTGTCCTCCGTTTGATCTAGCGTGAAATGACAGACAATCAAAAATTTATTTGGACTATTGCCTTTAGCTGCCTTTACTTGGTCTTTGGTATGCGATTTTCTCCATGGCTATCAGTTCGCACATACATCTTGCTTAGTGATGTCATGTCATACGATTTATATAGAGCGACACTCTCACCAATACTTGCATTGCTTGTGGCTTTGCCAGGCACCTATCTTATTTTTAAGGTATGGATGGAGAAGTAAAAACTCAAAATATTACGTCAATACCTACAACTAAATAAGGTCTGATACGAACCAATTGATTGCGAACAGCAAAGCCTCAGGACCCAATCTCATGACATCAATCCAAAGTCCAGCCAAAATACAGGCGTCTCGTTTCTTACTCACCTCTAGCGAGATGCAGCCGCCCGTCTTTGAACCAATCACACCTAAACGTGTTAGTGAGCGTTGGTTCCCAAAGGGACGGTCATTTGGTCTCTATGAATCCGGTGGAAGGGTTGCACCCAATGTGACTTCGATCTTGGGATGGAGATTCCCATTTGATAAGTCGAGGTGGAAGAAGTCTGAGCCTGATATTGATCACGATGCTGTTACCAGAGAATCAGCCCAACGAGGCACTGCAGTTCACTTAGCTATGGAGAAGTGGTTACAAAGCCACGACCACACACCTATTGAAAAGCATTTGAAGTGGATTTACCCACTTCAAAGCCTTGTCTCAAGAGCCACCAAAACCTTGGCTGTGGAGATTCCTCTCCACTATTCGATTGCTGGTGTTGGCTCATATGCAGGGAGTTGTGATGGAGTCATGCTTGTCAAAGGCGATGTAGTGCTTATTGACTACAAGACCAAGCGTCCTGGAAAGTATGTCAGCCCCAAATATTGTGAGCAGCAGAGACTTCAACTAGCTGCATATTCCCTTGCAATAAGTGATCTTTATCAAGACCAGCTTCCATCACCAATCACACGGACAAGTCTTTTATTTGCTCATCCTGAAGAGGGTAAACCTGTGACTGTTGTATCGACACAAGGAAATCTTCTTCTTGAGTATCAACAGAAATGGCTCGATCTACTTGGTGAATGGTATGAAGTTCATGGTGAAGAAGTTGCAGATGAGCAAAGTGCTTTCGATTTGGCTAGCTAGGAGGAACTAAAGATGGTAACTTTTGACGATTTTTATAGATCTCTACCAGAGGACAGTAATAAGAGAGGGGAGTATTTCGAGAAGATATTCATTCCTTGGTTCCTAAAGACAGACCCTGTGTGGTCATCCAAGGTCAATCAGGTCTGGCTATGGGACGACTATCCACAACGATGGGGCAAGGATTGTGGAATTGATCTCGTTTATGAGGATACTGAGGGAAAGCACTGGGCAATTCAAAGCAAGTGTGTTGCGCCTGAGCGTGAGATCTCCAAGGCAGAAATCGATAGTTTCCTCAGTGAGTCAAGTGATTCCAGGATTCATGGACGACTGCTGATCGCCTCAACGGATGGCATCGGCAAGAACGCACAACAAGTCCTTGATAGACAGGAAAAGCAAGTTGTCTGTTTCTTGCTTGAGCAGTTCAGGCAATCAGAGGTCGAGTACCCAACGTCCTCAGAAGATCTTTCAGGGGGTCAGAGAAGGAAGAAGCGCACACCACTCCCCCATCAACTGGAAGCAATCAACAACGTCGTAGAGGGTTTCCAGCAGGAAGACAGGGGTCAACTCCTAATGGCGTGTGGCACAGGAAAGACACTGACTTCGCTTTGGATTAAAGAAGCACTGAAGGTCAAGCGGACACTTGTTCTTCTCCCGTCCCTCAGTCTTCTGTCTCAGACCCTTAGGGAGTGGTCAGCAACGAGTCAGGAGAAATTCAACTGGATCTGTGTCTGCTCTGACAAGTCAGTCGCAAAGCAGGACAACACCACTGACAGCATGATTGAGCGTGTCAGTGCACTTGGTGTTCCCGTCACAAGCGACCCAGATGAAATCAAAAGATTCCTTCTGGGCAATGACGGTGGAATTGTGTTCTCGACATATCAATCCTCTCCATTAGTCGAAGAGTCGCAGAGATCACCAGAAGTCCCATCATTTGATATTGCATTTGCAGACGAGGCACATCGTTGTGCAGGAAAAGTTTCAAGTGCTTTTGGCAGCATCCTTGATGACCAGAAGATTAGGTCAAAAAAACGCTTGTTCATGACTGCAACACCAAGAGTGCTGTCAAAGCAAATTAAGAACAAAGCAGATGAAGAGAATATCAATCTTGCCTGTATGGATGACAGTTCACAATTCGGTGAAGTATTCCATCAACTCAATTTCTCAGAGGCAATTGAGAATGATCTGTTAAGCGATTATCAGGTTGTCATCGTAGGCGTTGATGACCCATCTGTTCAGGCCAAAATACTGGACAGAGTGATTGTAGATACAGGTAATGAATGCAATATCGATACAGAAACACTTGCGAATCATATTGCTCTTGCAAAGGCAATTAAAGATTATGACCTGAGTCGAATGATCACCTTTCATAGTCGGGTCAAGTCAGCAAAGAAATTCTCTGAGGACCACCCTTTAATCCTTGATTGGATCCCTGAAGCATCCAAATCATCGAAGTCGGCAATGACTTCATACGTTTCAGGAGAGATGAACGCAAAAAATAGAAATACTGAAATCAATAAGTTGAAAAATGTCAGTGAGCAAGAGTTTGGAATACTTGCCAACGCAAGATGCTTATCTGAAGGAGTTGATGTCCCGACTCTTGATGGAATTGCATTTTTCGATCCCAGGAGCAGTCAGGTCGACATCATTCAGGCAGTTGGTCGTGCAATCCGAAAGAGTGAGAATAAAACCGATGGATACATCATCCTTCCTGTTTATCTTGGTGATACTACCAATGTCGAAGATGAGATCCTGCAAAGCAGGTTTAAAGATATTTGGAGCATTATTCTTGCTCTAAAATCCCAAGATGACTGTATGCGTGACGAGTTGGATCAATTGAGAGTAGAACTCGGCAGAAGGAATGCTCCAACGGAATCAGTCAAAGGATTATCCAAGATTATCTTTGACCTACCTTCTAGTATTTCAACTACTTTTGCGGATTCACTGACGACCATACTTGTAAGAGAAACGACAGAGAACTGGATGGAAAAGTATGGTCAATTTAAGCAATATATTGAGGTGAATGGCAATGCTTTAGTTCCCCAAACTCATCCAGAACTCGGAAGATGGGTGGAGGTGCAACGATTACACAAGAAAAGAGACAAGTTACAAGAAGAACGAATTCAACTTCTTAACATTCTTGGATTCTCATGGGATCCATTCGCAGATTTATGGAAAATAAGATGTCAAGAACTAAAGCAATATACAGAGGACAATGGGAGTATAAGAGTTTCTGAAAATTATCCAGTACTTGGGAGATGGGTTAAAAAGCAGAGATCAAAGAGGAAAAATGGACAGTTGTCGGAAGATCAGATACAAATGCTGAATGATATTGGTTTCATATGGGAACCATTTGCAGAACCTTGGCAAAAAAAATATCAAGAACTTAAGAACTTCATTGAGCATAATGGCAGTAATGAAGTTTCCAATCATTCAGTACTTAGGGTATGGTGTCGTTCGCAGAGATCTGAAAGAAAGGAAGGGAAATTATCAGAAGAACGAATCCAACTTCTTGATAAAATTGGTTTCATCTGGGGTGTAAGAGAAGAAAGATGGCAAGAAAAGTACCAACTTCTCAAAAAATATATTAATCACAATGGTGATGCCAAAGTTCCCGATAAACATCCAACACTTGGAACTTGGGTTAGAACTCAACGAAGAACAAAGAGGGTAGATCAATTATCACAAGAGCGCATCCAACTTCTTGATAAAATTGGATTCATCTGGGACCCACCGCGGGGATGCGGTAAATAACAAAATAACGGAATAAAAGTTCGAAACTGGTTTTCTGAAAAGAAATTAAGTCCATTAAAAGCACCTCGTTTGATCTTCCTTGCCTCGCTTGCATTAAGCAGCATCATTTAATTACTACTCAGGAGCACCTCATGACCAGCGTCAGGAAGATGACGACTATCTGCATCACGCCTGAGCTATCAGCAGCCATTGAAGGACGTCGTAAGCAGTGGGGGCTGAAAAGTAAAGGTGAGGTCATTGACCGCCTCCTCGACTGGATGACGAAGGAACCTGTTGAAGGTAAGGACTGAATCCTTCTTTGCAGCGCTACCGGATCCAGGGACATTGATCTGCATAACGCCAATAGATCGAGGCGTGTCCACTTGCTACTAGCTGTTGCTGGACATTGGATCCATCTACAAAGAGCTCTGCCACGGTTCGTCCATAACGATCAGTGGTAATACGCCGAATGGTGATCTTGCGACCAACTACCAGTTCCCTCAGATAGTCGCGCGCTTCTATTGCCTGGACAGGCTCTGCGCGTTTACCCCGTAACTCAGGGGTATCAATGCAAGCCAACCTGATCTTTTCGCCGGTGCTGCTGGTGCAGGTGTCTCCGTCGTAGCAACTGGTTATCACAACCTGTTCTGAGGTTTGTCCCAGTGCGACCTTCGGGAGCAGAAGCGTCGCAAAGAGGCATAGCCCAAGGTATGCCTTGAGTGAGTGTGACCATCCCCGCTGCCGGTGAACTCTTGAGCGCTTCATTGGCTCATTTGTGTTCCATTGAGTTAAGACCATTTTCCTGACCGCGTCGTTCTAAGGGTTTGACACCTCATCAATACATAAGTGAAGTGCGAGAATAGAGATAACTTGCCGGTGAAGTTGTGGCTACTTTCCTATTCATCATAATGATATTTCTCATAGTGATTCTTGTCATAAGGTCCAAGGATTTATCGGATGATTCGATAAATTATCAAATCACGAATAGAAATAAAGCAGGGTTAAATAAAAAAATTTCTGACGAAGTAAATGATCAAGATCTCGATCAAGAGGAGAAAGTGATACTAGTAACTCAGTCTCGCGAGGTCGTAAAGACGGTCTCGGGGCGAATGTTTTGGGAGGAGGGTTTCGGCACGAATGAATGTCCAGGGATGAGGTCTTCTGTGCCGCGATGGTTTGTTGATATCCGGGACACGAAGAAGTTAAGAATAAATAGCATGACGTCTTCGACTTTTTACTTTAGAAATGATGGTTATATTTTTGTGATTACTGGACAATATGGCGACCCTCCCCGGCCTCTTCAGGAAGCAGCCAAAAATAGTGAGAAGAAGAATGAGTACTTATTTATTGATATGTATATGAAAGGCAAGAAAAGCCGAGGTGAATACACGACGTGGGAATGTAGTGAATACATTCCAGGTGATGATTGTGATGATAAGTCAAATTTTTGGGTTGTAGCGGCCTCTGCAAGAAGGACTGGACGTTTTGCATATGGAGCAACTCGGAAATCTCTAAAGCAATTCATTGAGGGTCCTGACATAGAAGTTCCTTGGATTTATGCCGTGTATTTTGACCAATTTACTGAGGAATATGAGGCAAGATATAGGGCACGAGTAGAGCAAGCGGCTGAGGATAGGCGTCAAAGTAACGAATGGTCTAAAAGAAATACATATAGGATTGAATTTGACATTAATGACTTTGTTTCCTCTGCAAGCGGAAAGAGTGTTGATCACTACGATGTATTAGGTCTTGAAAAAAATGCCGGACCTCGGCAAATAAAACATGCCTATTGGACCTTAGCTAAATCCTGTCATCCTGACTTGAATCCAAATGATGTTAAAGCTGCTGAGAAATTTAAAATGATCTCAGAGTCCTATCAGCAGCTCATTAGAAAATTTAGTGTTTAGCTGATGGTACTTGTTTGTAGTCTGTCGATCGTGGCTATTTGATTTTTCTCTGGCTTCATTGCTACTCGAGCTATGCCATTTGCTATTACAAGCTTTGCAAATTCATGGAGTTCAGGCGAGGAAGCACACGTTGTTCATGACCTAAATGACTTCGAGAGTCTCCTAGGCAAGCAATTTTAAATATGCACGGATGGAAGTATATTTATGGAAAGTTACCTGAGAACCTAATTGTATAAAATACTAAGAATTGCCGTTGAAATCACTATTTATATAAATAAATGGCTAAGAATTATTTTTAATGTAATCCAGCATTTTAATGGTAGCGGAATCATTGGGCTTAATCAAAAGAGCTTTTTCTAAATCTCGCTTGGCAGCGTCAATGCTTTTATAAGTATCATAATAAATTGAAGCTCGATTTAAGAGTGATTGGAAATCATTAGGATCTAACGTTATTGCTGCCGTAAGGTCGACTAACGCTGAAATATGGTCTCTCCTTATGATATTAATAGTCGCCTTTAATCTATAAGCCTTCGAAAAAGATGGATCAAGGCTTATCGCTCTCTCTGCACCAGCCAAGGCAGATCTAAAGGATCTAATCGAATACATTCCAACAGCTCGATAATATTCACTTCGAGCACTTGTTTCGATTAAACTAGCCTTATCAGCCAAGATCATAATCTCTACGGGGTCCGAGTTGCCGCTTCTAAGTAGTGACTCTATTTTGAGTAAATACTTATCGGCACTGCTGATCATCCCGCCAGTATTTCGATTACTAGAAGGTACTTCTTTTATCTCTGAGCTAAAAAAGGAAAGGGGGATCCCTTGATTCGTTCCAGTCTTGACTAAAATATTTTTATTAGAAGTCATTTCTACATCGATCTCTCCAAGGCCATGAATTGCCAATAATTCTCCTTGAGTGCCAAGCACAGGTCCACCACTCATCCCAGGCAAAGTATTATTAGAGTATAGAAAGTTATAGCCATTAGGAAGTTGGATATTTGGGTCATATGCAATAACTCTGCCATCCAAAAATCTAAAAATTCTAGAGTTAACCGAATCTGTTCGCAATGGAAAGCCTCCAACAAATATGCTCGAGCCAATCATATTTTTATCAATACTTGCAATGCGTGCTGTTTTATAGTTATTGGTAGATGTGAATTTAATAGTAGCTAAATCAACATTTTTAACCCTCTTTACAGAGGAGGGAAGATGAAAATACTGATTATCGTTAATGACTAAAGTAATCTCTTCTCCTGGTTGATTGGATTTGAGTACATGCCAAGCAGTAAGCACCGTGTAGGTGTTCCCATCTTTTTTGACAATTACCCCTGACCCCTGCGTAGCGCCTTCTACGCGAACAGTGATTTCCTTCGCGATACGAGCAATATTTGAAGCATCCTGCGCTACTGCTGCATTCGGAGCCAGTACTACTGCTGAGGCTGCAAGGCCAACTGCCAAAGATCTACTAACCAGAAGGTGCTGGAATATTGGTAGGAGATTCGGCGCTGCTCCGTTTATGTCCTTTTTCATCCTCTAAAACAAACGATAGTTTTCATATGATTGTGATTGATTAAATCTGCGCAATAGTGCAATCAGTGCTCTCTTGATCTTGGGTGCATCGCCTGACTGGAGTATCTCCCCTAATTCAACTAACTCCTCTCTGGTGTAATTCTCTTTTGCCCACGCCAATAGAACCTTGAAGGAATCCTCTCCCCCCACAATGGAAAGGATGCTCTCTTCACTCTCTGACGGTTGAGTTGTTGAATCGCCTGCACCAGAGTTGTTAGAAGAACCTTCGTTCTTAGAGCAAGCTCTCAAAAAGATATCCACAACCTGTTCAGGTGATTTCAGCTCCATATCAAATGCTTCTAACTCCATCATCTTGTCCCTTCCTCTGTATTGATCGAGGATTGACGCGTAGTGGGGAGCTCTTGATTTCAAGTTCCTCAGCAAGCGTGGGTGGTATTCCGCTTTCCAGATCAGACCACCGTTACATGCCTGCATGACATGAGCGCTTTCATGTGCGAGGACTTCCCACACTGCACTGACGTCTTCCATATCAATGTTGTTCGTACAGAAGACGAGGCGATCGCCACTGCCGTCTTTACGAGGTGGTTGATAGAACCCCATCGTCTGTCCGTCACAGGTGTCCAGCTTTTGGACCTTGGTACCTGTGCCTTTTACAAGCTCTATCAAGTCTTCGACATCTTTCCAAGAGTCAGCGATTGCAGGCGTCGTCAGAGATAGGAAACCAAGTAGCTGGGTAGGGATAAGCAGGCTTGCAAGTAGCTGACGAGCTCTCATATGAGTATTCAGAACAGGGGTAGTGGTGAAGTGCTGCTTGGTGTGGCGGAAGGCATTGGAGCAACGACAGCACCTGACTTATTCCTAATGATCGAGTCCACACTCACGTACATCCGTGCTGTTGTTTCTTCAAGTGGTGCAGCTCCTGGCTTAGAGCGAATGTCGAACAGCTTTTGCAAGGTAGCCGTGGCGTTCTGACCAGGCTTCAAGGTGTAAAGCAGTCCAGCGCACGCACCACCATCTGATTTGGCGACGCAGATCACCGGCATGCCATTCATACGTCCAGTGGTGATGTAATCGAGATTGCCAGCTGCATGGAAACTTTGGAAACGGCTTGAGACCTCTTGGCATCTACGTTCTGGCGTCCAACCAGCACCAGAGAAGGTTGTGCTCTTCCAGTAGATGATTGGTACTTGCTTATCCGTTTTGGTTTGGACGACGGTGGCTGGCACTCCGTCAGCGTTCATGCAGGAGATTGATGAAGCTAGGGCAGAACTCGCATTTACTCGGAGTCCTGTAGGAACTACACAAGCAACGATGGCTGTAGCAATTACGAATCCTCTTGCCATCAGATTAGATTATTTACCCAATAGTAATACCTTCTTGGCGTACTTCTAGTCATAGTTAAGAATGCCGCATTTATTTTGGTAATTCTTTTGGCATTGTCGATCAACTATTTGCTAAATCCTTTTTAAGAGACTTTATCTCTTCTTGTTTTACAGCCTCCTTCGGTGTCTCCTTTTGCTCTAAAAAGACTTTGCTTTTGATGTGTTACCTTGGATGATATCCATTTTATTAGGATGTTGTTTTCTTTGTTGCTAGCTCGCTGGCATGAATACAGTTGAAACGTTCTTTTTCGGAATTCCTGATATTTGATGCAAGGAAGGCTCTTTCTTTTCTGGTCCCAATTCTTGTTGTTGGTTTGTCTGGTTGTTCTGATACCAAGACTACGCTAGATCCAGAAAATATTGCGAAACTGGCAAGATCAGGCTCTGTCAAAATTGAAGGCTCTACACAAGGTAGTGGATTTATTGAAGGTATTTCTTGCGCAGGCGGAATAAGTAGATCACCTTTTAGTAAACCTTATTGCAATATCGAATATAAGGTAATAACGGCTGCGCATGTTGTCCAAGATTTGCGGAGTGATGATGAATTATCCGTTATTACTTTTGATGGGGCGGCGCATGGTGTTACTTCTGTGGAAATCAATTCATCAGGTCTTGATATTGCTCGACTGACATTTAATATCGAAGTCCCTAAGTATTCTTCTTTGAATATTTTAAATTCGTCTAAAGTAAGTCGAGGCTCTGTTGAATCTCCACTTCAAGTAGGAGAAACCTTGTATGTTTCGGGCTTCCCACTTGCGACTACCGCAGTTCCTAATAGAAGTCTCCGATTTACCGATGGTAAGTTAATTGCAGTTCTTGATGAGAAAGTTGTCGGTGGATATCAAGTTTTATACTCAAATTCAACACTTCCAGGCATGAGTGGTTCGCCTGTATTTAATAGTTCTGGCCAAGTTGTTGCTATGCATGGAAGAGGTGAAGTGGAAGCTACTTTGACAAGTCAAACAGGAATAGCGGTTAAAACTGGGCAGAATCAAGGTATTCCATTATTCCTTCAAGATAGTGCTGGTCAATATACAAATATTTATTCCAAGTCAACAATTGGTTCTGCTAATGCTCCTATTGGCAAACGCATTAGATCTTTTGCGAAAGATGGTGGTGTTGAGCAGCCGAAGCAGCCTCTGAATAGTTCAATTGAGCCACTGACGAGTGATATACCAACGGATAAGCAGTTAGGGGATCTCGTCCAAGCCTGGCTGAACGCCACAGCCAAAGCACTTGCTGGTCAGACAAATGCTGTGCCTTATGCAGTTTCGAAGGAGATTTCCACCGTTGCCCGCGATCGGTTGTTGCAACGGGTGCAAGCAGAGCGCGCCGCTGATGCCGCGCTGGGCTATACAAAAATCATCAAGTCTTCTGTCACCAGTGTTGAGGTGGTGAGCCGAACCCCACGGCGCATTGCTGTGAAGGTTGAGGTGGTTTACTCCGATCAAACACTTGATCGCTCCGGAACCACCATTGATCAGACACCTGCAGGAGCTTTGACCGTCACCTATGTGCTTGGGCGAGATGGAAAACAGTGGAAATTGCATGAGTACATTTCAGACTTTTGATTAGTTCCTAAAGTAAATAATTTAAATTGTGTCTTCTCTGTATTTGCTGATTCTTCGCACTGCTTAATTAAACATATATTGGCTATTCAATATTTTTTGTAAATCACCCTTTCCTTGAACGAGTTTTGGATGCTCTTTAGAGGGAACTTTCAAATTATTTGCAAGGCGAGCTAAGGGGTCGCCATGACAAATTTCTATAAAAGCCTTGCGTACACGTTCATGAGCTTGGTCCATATCGTTTGGCAGCACTGAGATGCAGTCGTGGATGGTCCCCAATGGCTTGCTCCACTGCTGAAAGGCTGTCTTCAGCAGGCATGCGTCGTAGCTGTGAACGAAGTTGGGTGCGAATCCACTCTTTAGCTTCTTCTCGTTTGGCTCATTGACCGAGCCCACAGCGATTCGCATCCGTCCGTGGCCGTAGGTGTCCACCTCAATTGAGTCGACTTCGTATTCGGATTGATGGATCTGATCACTACATGGTGTCTCCCACCAGAGTGATGTCGCACCGTTTTCGATGGCTTTGGTGCATAGCTGTCTTAACCAATCAAGGGTTTCAAAGGCGGCCGGGAAAACCTGCTTGCTGGCTTTCTGCAGGATGTCTGTCATCACCTTGGTGTCATCCCAGCTGACCATGTCTGGATATGAGCCCAACTTTCTCAGCGCATCGACGATGTCGCCTCTGTTGGTTCGATATGACCCTCCGTAGATTGCAATCATCAGTACAGGTTTGCCCAGGCTTCGATCCGTCAGATGTTTTGCAAGCCATACGGTTTGAGGATCGGCTTCCGCTATCTCCCGTGCTACACGGAGTACCTCCAGATACGCATCACGCGGTGGTTGGTCGGGGTCTTCTGAAGGGATGAGGTTCGTCCACTTCATGCCGACTGGGTCACGACGCATCGCACTCAGCAGCTGCAACCCCGATGCAGTGCTGTCCACACTCACCGGCACCTGCCAAAGCGGCTTCGTCTGTTGAAGGACAACGGCGTTCCACTCCATTGCCATCTGAAGGAACTGCCAGGGTTCATCGGCGTTCTCCCATTGGCTGCTGTGTCTGATTGGGTCAGAAGCAATGGCAGCAATCAACTCAGTGTTTTCGTAGGTCCACTGGCTTCTTGCTGCGTAGCTCTGCTTTGTACCGCCGAACGCCGCACCGACTGCCCGTGCTGCCCACTCCTTTCCTTGTTCGTCCAGTCGGCAGCCATCGGCAAACCTCAGGACTGAACGCTCGAAGTCTCGGGACTGTGGGTCCAGCCACGATTGCTGCGAGTAGATCCGTCCCCGGAAGTCACAGCTCCACGACAGCCAGAAGCGTTGACGGGTCTCGTTTTTCCGCGCGGAAATAAGGACAGCCTGAGCACTCTGCGTTTTCTCGATGTGCTCCTGCTCTTGGTCGTGGAGGTATGCCTGCCGTTTGCGCCAGGCAACTCTGTCCGGGTGTTTTTTATCCAGAGCCTTCAAATGATCTGGCATCTCTTGGTTCAGCTCTGGGTTCTCAAAGGGACTGTTGAACCCGGCGATGCTGCGCTGCGTTTCCCAGCAGTCGTCGATCACCTCAAAGACAAGTGGATCCACTTGGAAGGCAGTTCTCCCAAGGGTGTTCAGAAGGTTGATCGCATCAGATCCAAACCGGGTTTCGTAGTGCCGACCCCTGCACAACGGGTTGTTTGGTTTGCGTGTGTACGGCAGGTGATAGCCGCCACTGAAGTTGAACCGGGCTTCACCGTCTTGTAGCTGCCAGTCCAATGGCGGTTCGATCAAGACATCCTTTGTCGTCACTAGGTCGTCGATTTGTTCCTTTCGTTTGGATAGATGCTCTTCCAGCGCAGGCGTTGGGACGACAAACTTCTCTGATCGGTTCTTGGCGACCCACCTTGTCTGCGCATCGAAGTACTTCTCCTTAATTGCTGGATCCAGCAGCAGTGATCCCACCTGGGTATGCAGTACTGAAGGCCAGTCCTGGTAGAGATCGTCCTTAGCCCACCCCTTTTCCAGCAGTCGGCGTTCCATCGCCAGCTTCACACCGAGGTTTCGATACTTGGGTGTTGAACGCGGCTTCTTCAGCCGTTTGTTTCGGATCTTCTTTCCGTTCTCATCCAAGTTCAAGGTGAAGAACTGGTTCCTCAACTCCTCTTGGATGGCTCGCCCGATGGCAGTGCAGACGTGAGTGCGCTGGTTCTGTTTGGTGTGGATGCAATCGATCAGCTTCCGCAGAGCAACAAATGCCACGTGTTCGAACGAGACCTCTAAATCCTTGAGCTGGAAGTACAAATGGGAAGCTGCTGATGCAAACCTTCCGTTGCGTCCCACCAGATGCGTGACATGGGATTCGACCGCTTTGCTGTACTCGATGAAGATGTATCGGGTGAGTTGTTGTCCTTCTGCAGTGCTGGAGAAATACCCGCGCTCGATTGCTTGCCTGACCTGATTCTCCCTCTTACGCAGTGCTTCGATCGTTGTGTCTATTTCGTGTTGATGTTGTTTGGTTTTCATGGCTGATTGGATTAATAACTTTCGGTTTCGATATTTCTTACACTTGAAGATCCATAATTGAAATCCGTTATCTCTTTTGCCTTTTTGCTCATGTCAATCCTGGCGTAGTACTTCTCGCAAACAGCAATTGTATGTCCAGCAAGCTTTGCCACTGTGTAAATATCTTTGTTGTCTAAAATTAGGTTACATATGTAAGTACTTCGCAGGCTATAAGGCGTATAGTTTCTGTCGCTGAATACATAAGGTTTGAGCCTGGGGTTAATCCCATCAATGACTTTTCTCCATGTCCTGTTGAAACCGTTATAGGCGTATTGCTTCATTTCATTGTGAGGATTACCAAAGATCAGAGTTTCTTCAGTGATCTCTATTCCAGTGCAATATTTCTCGATGTATTGCCTTTGCTCCTCCTTCCATTGCATGAGTTGACTGTCCACTCCATTGGTCGGGATGATGCGCTGTTTGCCTGTCTTTGAGTCACGGACATGGAGGACTGCAATCCACTTGTCCTTCTTCTTTTCCTCTGACTTGGACCATCGACCGACGTTCTCTCGTCGTACGTCGCACCACCGAAGCTTGTTCAGCTCAATGTCCGGTCGGAGTCCAGCATTTCTGCAAACGATGCACCACCGATAAAACAACTGTGCGAAGTACAAGCCCCGATGGTTTCGTAGCTTCGCTGCACGATCCCGGTTGTTGCTCAATGCAACGACCACCTTCTGCCAATTGCCTTGTTCGATCAAAGGTGGATTGGCAACGACTTCGGAATCTTTGATCGCAATGGTTGGAAGGGCTTCGCGGGGTGAAACCTCGATGTCTAGTAGCCCACGCCGTTTACAGAATTCGTTGAGAAAATTTCCGAAGTACGTCAGCTCAAGCTTTCTTGTGGATTTGGCGGCATCTCGCCATGTCGGATAGTCCTCGAACGTATTGATGTCGATCTGTCGTGTGTGTGTCACTCCCTTCTCTGCCAGGTAAGGGAGCAACTGCTTAAGCAGTGCCTGGCTCTTGTTCAAAAGGCTTCGGGGTTTGAGTAGATCCGCATCGACCTTTCGTTGTTCGGCTTCTAAAAACTCAGTGACACAAGCCTCTATTGGTCTGTTCTTGTATCTGCCGGTGTTTGAGTTTCTAGTGGCTCTTCCTTGACTCCCTAAGGCATGTTTCTGAGTCGTTCCATCAGTTCCGTGCGGAATGGCTTGATCTTTTCTGAGCGCCGTATAAGCCTCGATGCACTCTTCTAAAGCGTCCTCAATGGTGGAGGAGTTAGGCAGCAGTCGATGTAAGTACCGCTTGGTGTTGGGTACCTTTTCGCGCCAGTAGAAGTTCTCGGGCTTATCCACGTACGACAAGACGACCCCTTTGCCGCCTAGCGCTTTGGCCTTTTGAGCAATGGCAGGCATAAAAAAACTCCTGCTGACCGTTCAAGAAAACGGTAGCAAGAGTTTGAGTAAAGTTTGAGTAGGGATTCGAAAAAAGCTCGAATTCCTTGCCGTGAGCGAAGCTTAGACCTTGCGGGAGTAGTACTCCACCACCAGCAATTCGTTGATTTCCAGGGCAACCCATTCGCGTTCGCAGCGACCGGTGCACTTGGCGCTCAACTTGGCTTTATCCAACTCCAAGTGGGGAGGGATGTTGGATAGGCCGGGGAAGGCAAGGTTGCCTTCGGCTAGCTGTTTGCTGCCTTTCTTTTCGCGGATGGCCAACACGTCGCCGGGCTTCACCTGATAACTGGCGATGTCCGTGACACGACCGTTCACGGTCACGTGGCCATGGTTCACCAGCTGACGGGATCCAGGAACGGTGGGGCCGAAGCCGAGGCGGAAGCAGATGTTGTCCAGTCTGCTTTCCAAAAGCTTGAGCAGGTTGGTTCCAGTGGAACCCTCCTGGGCACGGGCCTTTTTCACGTAGCGCACGAGTTGGCGCTCGGAGACTCCGTAGTTGAAGCGAAGTTTTTGCTTTTCTTCGAGGCGGATTGCGTATTCGGAGCGCTTGCGACGGGCTTGGCCGTGCTGACCGGGGGGATAGGACCGCTTTGCGGCCTTCCGGGTGAGACCAGGGAGGTCTCCCAAGCGCCGCGTGATCCTCAGGCGAGGGCCGCGGTAGCGAGACATAAGGAGAAGGTGTTAGATCAAATCGCGCGATCTTTGGGCATGCTGGACCCATTACAGGTATCAGCGCATCCATCGATGCACGAATCTCCCATCTTATCCAATGAAGACCAACCCACTCGCTGGGCTGGCTTCAATCGTCGTGTTGCGGCGCTGTTCCTGGCTTTGATTGGCTTTTATCGAGCCTTTATCTCGCCTTTGCTCGGCCCGCGTTGCCGCTTTACGCCCACCTGCAGCGCCTATGGGCTGGAAGCGATTCAACGCCACGGACCGTGGCGCGGTGGCTGGCTCACGCTGAAACGTGTCCTGCGTTGCCATCCCTTCACGCCTTGCGGTTGCGATCCGGTTCCTGATTGATGCGCGACTTACGCCTCTACAGCCGTCAAGGCTGCTGCCTTTGTGCCGGCCTCGAGGAGCGCCTGCGGCAGTTGGATTTAGACAGCCTTCAACTGACACTGACAACAGTAGATATCGACCATCCTGAGACTCCCTCCGAGTGGAAAGCCCGTTACGACCTCGAAGTACCCGTTTTAGCCCTGGATCACAAGGAATTGCCGAGGGTTTCGCCAAGATTGTCGGGGGATGGTTTGTTGAAGTGGCTGGTTAAACATTGCCTGCTTGAGAGTTCATGAGCTTTTTGCTCTGGGCTTTGGTTGCAATGAACTCGTTCGCTTTGTATGGCTACTGAGTTTTTTTGTGGTGGATATTTGATTTTTAAGTATTGATTGACACGATCGCTTTCAAGAAAGCTTGTGGTTGTTTTGGATCATTGCTGTCAAGGGTTTTGATGGGATAAATACTTTTTTAGGCCAGCCACTTTTCTTCTTGCTCGGATCGCTTTAGAACGGCATCAGGGTTCAGGTTGATCGGAGTTTTCGATGGGTCAGCGCCTGGATGAGCTTCTTCGAGACGTGGGCCTCACGCCCACCGTCGGTGGGAGCAATCCGCAGATCGAGTCCGTCACCAGCGACTCCCGCTTGGCTGGTCCAGGCAGCTTGTTTGTGGGATTGCCTGGTGATCGGGTCGATGGAGGTTTGTTTTGGCGTCAAGCCTTAAACGCGGGAGCCGCGGCGGCGGTGATTGGTCCTGCTGCTGCAGCTGTGGATCCACCAGGGGATAGCGATCAAGTGGTGGTGGTGGCCGATCCTTTGGCCAGCACGCTTGGTGAGCTGGCGGCGTCGTTCTGGAGCCGACCGAGTGAGCGCATGGCGCTGTTGGGTGTGACCGGGACGAATGGAAAAACCACCACTACCTATCTGATCGAACATCTGGCTCTGGCCTGCGGGAGATCCACTGCGCTGTTTGGCACCCTCGTGAATCGTTGGTCTGGCCACAGCATCACCGCCACCCACACCACGGCGTTTGCCGATCGCCTTCAGGCCCAACTGGCGGAGGCGGCATCGGCTGGGAGCCTGCTCGCGGCGATGGAAATCAGTTCCCATGCCCTCGCACAGCATCGGGTGGCGGGGTGCCGCTTTGCTGGCGCTGTGTTCACGAATCTCACTCAAGACCACCTCGATTACCACTTGTCGATGGAGGACTATTTCGAGGCGAAAGCCCTGTTGTTTTCAGAGGCGTTGTTGCAGGCCGGCCCCGCCCGGGCGGTAGTGAATGGCGATGACCCCTGGGGGGCAAAGCTGGCCGAACGGCTTGGAGCGCAGTGCTGGCGCAGCTCCCTTACCGATCCAACGGCTGAGTTGCGCATGGAGGATCTCTGCATGACCAGCCATGGGGTGTCAGGACGGTTGATCAGTCCGTTGGGAGAGGGTGCGTTTCAGTCGCCTTTATTGGGTCGCTTCAACTTGATGAATCTGTTGCAGGCAGTGGGTGTTCTGCTCCAGCAGCAGTTGCCTCTGCCAGACCTGCTGCGGGCCGTGAGTGATTTCCGTGGCGTGCCTGGACGGATGGAACGGGTGCTGTTGGAGGACGCAATCACCACCACGCTCCCCACGGTGCTGGTGGATTACGCCCATACGCCGGATGGCTTGGAGAATGCCCTGGCTGCAGCACGCCCCTTTGCTGAGGGCAAGTTGATCTGCGTGTTTGGCTGCGGTGGTGATCGCGACCGGGGCAAGCGTCCTCAGATGGCTGCGATTGCCGCACGCTTGGCCGATCGGGTTGTAGTGACTTCCGACAACCCACGCACCGAGGATCCCCTGCGCATCCTTGAGGATGTGGTGAAGGGCATCCCGGACGGCGTTGATCGGGTGGTGGATCCAGACCGTGGGGCAGCGATTGCCCAAACGATTGCCGAGGCTGATGCCGCTGATCTGGTGCTGGTGGCTGGTAAGGGCCATGAGGACTACCAGATTCTCGGCATCGAGAAGGTGCACTTCGACGACCGAGAGGAAGCGCAAAAAGCACTGCGACGTCGGCTTCAACCTTGATGGGTAGCGAGGGCCTCACTCAGCTGGACGAGTTCCTCATTTGAGGTGGTGATGTGGGTGCAAGCCCTCAGGCAAGCCGGGTCGGCCAGGTCTCGAATCCAAATCCCTTGTTTGCCGAGTCCCGTCACGACGTCGGCCGGTGGAGGAGCATTGTGTAGTTGAAAACTCACCAGGCCGCTTGTGGGTGGCACCGAGAGCAGCGGTGTGACCCCATCCATCGCATCCAAGCTCTGCCACAGCGTTTCGCTGTGTTGGCGGATCTGATCCAGCCGCTCTTCGGCGGATCCTTGTTGCTCCATGAGCTCGAGTGAGCAGCGCAACCCTGCCATCAGCGGCACGCAGCTGGTGGCCACTTCAAAACGACGGCTGTCGTGATGAAAGGGATCCTCTGCATCGAAGACGGCTTTGCTTTCATCCTTCAAGCTGCGCCAGCCGATCAGGGTGGGCTGGCCCTGCTCGAGGACCCGTTGGGAGAGGGCAACCCCGCCGAGCCCCTCGGGTCCAAAACACCATTTGTGGCCTGTAAAGCCATAGATGTCGGACGCGGCAGCTGCCGCCTGCACGGGGATCTGCCCCATGCTCTGGGCTGCATCCACGAGCAGAAATGGATGTTGGTGGTGCTGCTTGAGCTGATTGGCCACCGCTTCAATCGGCATCACTTGGCCGGTGTTCCAGAGCAGATGGCTGAGTACGACGAGGCGCGTGCGGGGATCGAGAGATGTTTCCAGGCTTTGGAGAACCCCTGTATCGGTATCGCTCGCTGTTCCCCGCAGATGCTTCACCGGAAGGGTGTCGATCACCAGCTGTTCACGGCGGGCCAGCTCGACGCATGCGGCCACCACCCCCGGGTGCTCGCAGTCGCTAATTAGCAGGTGGTCTCCGCTGCTAAACGGCAGTCCCCAGAGCGGTAAAACGCAGCCACTGGTTACATTTTCGGTGAGTGCCATGCGGTGGGGGGGGACCCCACACCATTGCGCCAGGAGACGGCGGGTGCGATTTACTTCCGCGGCAATAAACGGCCAAACATCGGTGGTGAAGGGTCCAAGCTCCTGAATGCGGTGCCAGCTCGCGGTGATGGCCTCTAGGGATGCTGTAGGTAACGGGCCTTGGCCGCCGTAGTTGAAGTAGGTCTTGTTCGCTAGGGCCGGCATCTGTTGGCGAAGCTGCATCGTGCTCAGACCGGTGGCTTCTATCTTGATGGCCGACAACAAACCCTGGTGATCACAGTTCTCTCATCTAGATGTTTGGGCATCAATGCCGAAATATTGCTGACCGTCCTGATGGATTGATGGCTCTCATCGGTCGCCATCCAGAGATGAAGGGGGTGGTGCCCTCAGAGCACCTGAACCACTTCACTCACCTCGGGGATTGACTCGCGCATCTTGCGCTCAATCCCCATTTTCAGCGTCATGGTGCTGCTGGGGCAGCTGCCGCATGCTCCCTGGAGGCGCACCTTCACGATCGGACCGTCGATCTCAACAACCTCCACGTTGCCGCCGTCGGCCATCAGGAATGGGCGCAATTCGTCGAGCACGGTTTCCACGTTCTCGAGTGTCAAGGCCTTGGTTTCGGTGCTCATCGGATGTCCACTTCAACTTTGATCCCAGCCTACGGAGTGCCCCCATAGGCTGACGAGAGCGGTTTCCACCCAAGGCACTGGTGCAAAACGACGGCACGTTCGATCCGGAAGCCAGCTACGACGCTGTGTTGGTGGGCGCTGGAATCATGAGCGCCACCCTCGCGGCGCTGCTGCATGAGCTGGATCCGCAGATGCGTCTGCTGCTCGTGGAACGCCTCGAGGCCCCAGCATTAGAGAGCTCCGCTGCGGTGAACAACGCAGGCACAGGCCATGCAGCCAACTGCGAGCTGAACTACACCCCGATGCAACCGAATGGTCGGGTCGCCACCGATAAAGCCGTGGCCATCAATGCCGCCTTTGAGCGCAGCCTTGAGTTCTGGGGGTCTCTGCTCGAGCGAGGTCGGCTCACATCCACCGATTTTCTGCATCGAGCAGCTCATATCAGTGCTGTGTGGACTCCTGCCAACATCGCTTTTCTCAGGCAGCGCTTTGAGCAGCTCAAAGACATCCCAGCCTTTGCTGAGATGCGCTGGACCGAAGATCGCCAGGACTTATCGGAGTGGATGCCCCTGGTGATGGAGGGCCGCGATCCCACCCAGGCGGTTGCTGCCACCAGGATTGAGCGCGGCACCGATGTGGACTTCGGTGCCCTCACCCGGGCCTACCTTCTGCCGTTGCAGAGCAGCGGTGCTCTCACGGTTCAATACGGCACCGAGGTGAGCAATCTCAAGCGATTGCGTCGCCCCAACATGACTGAAGGGGATTGGCGGGTGATCACCAAGGGGCCTTCCGGTCGGCGTGAGGTCCGTGCGCCCTTTGTGTTTCTTGGGGCCGGCGGTGGTGCCCTTCCGCTGTTGCAACGGTCTGGGATTCCTGAAGGCGACGATTTTGCTGGTTTTCCGGTGAGCGGTCTTTGGCTGGTGTGCAACGACGCAGCCCTGGCGGAACAGCAGCGGGCCAAGGTGTACGGCAAGGCGGCGGTGGGGGCTCCACCAATGTCGGTGCCCCACCTCGACACCCGTTGGATGGATGGGCGTCGTTCCCTGTTGTTTGGCCCCTTCGCGGGATTCAGCAGCAAATTTCTAAAGCAGGGATCTCTGCTGGATTTGCCGGCTTCGGTGCGGCCAACAAACCTGTTGCCGATGCTGCAAGTGGGAGCCACCAACGTTGAATTGGTGCGGTATTTGATCAATCAGCTGCGTCAGACCCCAGCACAACGCTTTGATGCGCTGCGGGATTTTCTGCCGACAGCGCGGCAAGACGATTGGAGTTTGTCGGTGGCGGGCCAGCGGGTGCAGATCATCAAACGCAGCAAAGAGGGCGGTCGCCTGCAACTCGGTACGGAAGTGGTGGCTGCTGCCGATGGCTCATTGGCGGCGTTGCTGGGGGCATCGCCGGGGGCCAGCACGGCGGTGACGATCATGTTGGAGGTGTTGCAGCGCTGCTTTCCAGAACGGCTCGCCAATGCTGAGTGGCAAGAACGACTTTTGGCATTGCTGCCAAGTTTCTACAGCGATCCCAAGAACGACCCGGAAGTGTTGAAGGGGATGCGGGAGCGCAGCGACGGCCTGCTGGGCCTCAGCCGCTGATGACTTCCTTGGGCGTTACGGCTTGAGGTTCACCAGCACCACTCCCGCTGTGATCAGGACGATCCCGAAGAGTTGCCCAGCTCCCATTGTTTGTTGATACGCGAAGCGACCAACCAAAACAATCGCCACGGTGCCGATGCCACTCCAGAGGGCATAGGTGATGCCAAGCGGAATGCTCATCACCACTTTCGAGAGCAGGGCCATGGCAATGGCGTAAGCGCTGAACACCAGGAGGGTGGGCAGCGGCCTGGTCATGCCCTCAGAGAGTCGGAGACATGAGGTGCCAATCACCTCAGCACTAATGGCGAGAAGGAGCAGGATCCAGGGATTATTCAGTGGCAACCGAGCGCATCTCCTTAGGATTAGTTGAGATCAGATCGTTGCCCCAAGGAAGGGAGTTCGCCGCTGCATGACCGACGCCCCCGTTTCACGGATCCGCAACTTCTGCATCATTGCCCATATCGACCACGGCAAGTCGACGCTGGCTGATCGACTGCTGCAGGACACGGGCACGGTGGCCAACCGGGACATGCAAGAGCAGTTCCTCGACAACATGGAACTGGAGCGAGAACGGGGGATCACGATCAAGCTTCAGGCCGCCCGGATGAACTACACGGCGGCGGATGGTGAGCAATACGTGCTCAACCTGATCGACACGCCTGGGCATGTCGATTTTTCTTATGAGGTGAGCCGCAGCTTGTTGGCCTGTGAAGGGGCGCTGTTGGTGGTGGATGCCAGCCAGGGCGTTGAAGCGCAAACCCTGGCCAACGTGTATCTGGCTCTGGAAAATGATCTTGAGATCATTCCTGTGCTGAACAAAATCGACCTTCCCGGCGCCGATCCAGATCGGATTAAGGAAGAGGTGGAAGCGATCATCGGCCTTGATTGCAGCAACGCGATCAACTGCTCCGCCAAAACAGGCCTAGGGGTGCCGGAGATCCTTCAGGCGGTGGTGGATCGGGTTCCGGCCCCTGCTGATGCGGTGGATGAACCCACCAAAGCGCTGATTTTTGATTCCTATTACGACCCTTATCGGGGTGTGATTGTGTATTTCCGGGTGATGAGTGGCCGGATCAGTTGCAAAGACAAAGTGCTGCTGATGGCCAGCAAGAAAACCTATGAGCTGGATGAAATTGGGATCATGGCGCCCAATGAGCGCAAGGTGGATGAACTTCACGCCGGTGAAGTGGGCTACCTCGCCGCCTCAATCAAAGCGGTGGCTGATGCCCGGGTGGGCGACACGATCACGCTGTTAAATGCGCCAGCCGACGAAGAGCTGCCTGGATATGCAGAAGCCAAGCCAATGGTGTTTTGCGGGTTGTTCCCCACCGAAGCGGATCAATATCCCGACCTACGGGAAGCACTGCACAAGCTGCAGTTGTCGGATGCGGCGCTGAAGTTTGAGCCGGAAACCAGCAGCGCGATGGGCTTTGGTTTTCGTTGTGGGTTCTTGGGTCTTCTGCATATGGAGATTGTCCAAGAACGGCTTGAGCGTGAATACGACCTTGATCTGATCGTCACCGCGCCATCGGTGATCTACAAGGTGAACATGGTGGATGGCAGTGAGGAATTGGTGGATAACCCCGCCACGCTGCCGGAACCGCAGAAGCGGGAATCGATCGAAGAGCCCTATGTGCGCATGGAAATCTTTGCGCCCAATGATTACAACGGTGCCCTGATGGGGCTCTGCCAAGAGCGGCGCGGTGAATACCTCGATATGAAATACATCACCAAAGATCGGGTGACGTTGATCTATGAGTTGCCGCTGGCTGAGGTGGTGACGGATTTCTTTGATCAGATGAAAACCCGCACCCAGGGTTATGCCTCGATGGAATATCACCTGATCGGTTATCGCAAAAACCAATTGGTGCGCCTTGATGTGTTGATCAATGGCGATCGCGCTGATCCACTCACCACGATTGTTCATCAAGACAAGGCCTACAACGTGGGTAAGGCCTTAGTGGATAAGTTGAAAGAACTGATTCCGCGCCAACAGTTCAAGATTCCGCTTCAGGCCTCGATTGGTAGCCGCATTATTGCCTCCACCAGCATCAGTGCGATCCGCAAAGATGTGTTAGCCAAGTGTTATGGCGGTGATATCTCACGGAAGAAGAAATTGCTGAAGAAACAGGCGAAGGGTAAGAAGCGGATGAAGGCGATGGGTAAGGTGGATGTGCCCCAGGAAGCCTTCATGGCGGTGCTCAAGTTGAATGATTGATAGTCTTTTTATCCTTTTGATTGATTAATTTAACCGAAATCGTCTTGATTGTTCTCAATCGATTCTTTGTCGATTTGATTGTAGTAACCATGTGTTTTTTGTGATAGATGTTCCAGCCATGGTGAGTTGAAGCCGCGCTGTGTTGAGGTTGTCAGCCGTGACTTGAGACGTGGTGGCATTGAGCTGTTCCAGTGGTTTCACGATGCGTCGCACCAGCCAGCTCACGGCCAACAAGGTGATCGCCAAGCAGCTACCCCAAGTGAGAATCATCAACTGCAAGTAGTTGCCGAGGGCCTGTTGATTGGCTCCCACGTCCTGCAAGATCCAGAGCCGCCCTCCACCGGGAAGCTCTTCCACCAACTCGCTGAGGTAGCGCGTGTTGTCGAGGCTGATCTGCTCTTGGCGACCCACCACGCCTCCGGGATTGCTTCGCATGGCGGCGCGAAGCGCCGTGTCCGAACTCTTTAGATGCTCTCTTTGAGGAAGGATCAGGCGTCCATCGGGCTGTTCGATCCAAAGCCGAGTGCGATGGCTGGAGTGGACCAGGAGCTCGAGCTGAAGATGTTCAAGGGCATGGGCAGCATCGGCATTGGCCCTAGCGCTCTGATTGGACCGAAGCGATGTCTGAATCGCGCCGGCACTGCTGCGAAGTGTTTGTGTTTCGTTGTGGATCAGGGTCCGTTGACCCACCCACAAACCGGCCGTTGAGGCGCCAGTAAAACCGGCAAACACCACGAGATAGGTGGCGAGCTGAAGCTGCCCCTGAAGGCTTCCGAGCAGCCGTTGTCGCCAGCGACGTTGGGATGGCATCACCCCATTCTCATCAGTTCGGTGGACAATGCACTGCATTCGGACCGTTTAAGGCCTGTGATCCGCAGCCTCTCCTTTCGAATGGCCCGTTGGGGGCTTGTGATTGTTGGGCTGTACTTGCTGGTGGCCTTGATCACCCCAGTCTTGATCCATTTGGGCTTGCTTCCCGATGCCAATGCCGGTCTGTCCAACCCGATTTACAACAGCCCGAGCTGGAGCCACTGGTGTGGCACTGATCGCTTGGGTCGGGATGTGTGTGTTCGCACGATGGCCGGGAGTGGTGTAGCTCTCCAGGTGGTGATGCTCGCTGTGGGCTTTGCTCTTGTCTTGGGTGTGCCCCTGGGAATGGTGAGCGGTTATTTCGGCGGCGCGATCGACCGAACGCTGGTGCTGCTGATGGACACCCTCTACACCCTGCCGGTTTTGTTGTTGTCGGTGGTGTTGGCTTTCCTGCTCGGTAAGGGCATCCCCAATGCCGCCGCGGCTTTATGTGTTGTGTACGTGCCCCAGTACTTCAGGGTGGTGCGCAACCAAACAGCACAGGTCAAAAGTGAGTTGTTTGTGGAAGCGGCCCAGTCGCTTGGGGCCGGACCGGTGTGGATCTTGCGGCGCTACCTATTTCGCAATGTGATTACGTCGGTGCCGGTGTTGCTCACCTTGAATGCTGCCGATGCCGTTTTGGTGTTGGGTGGTCTTGGTTTTCTCGGCCTTGGCTTGCCTGAAACGGTGCCGGAGTGGGGAGGGGATTTGAACCTTGCCCTGGCAGCGGTCCCCACGGGCGTTTGGTGGACGGCGCTCTTCCCGGGGCTGGCGATGTTCATCCTTGTGCTCGGTCTCTCCTTCCTTGGTGAGGGGATCGAAGCGTGGGTGAGCGGCGGCGAAGCACGTCCAGCATCAGACTGAGCGTCACACTGGCGTTGGCAGAGGAGTTTTGATGTCTTGGGGAGTCAGCGCTCTGTTCTTAACGGCTGCTGCTCTGCTTTGGCTGCTTGCCCGTGATAATTCGGACGATGTGATCGGTCTTCTCGAGAAGATCATCGCCGTCACCGCCGTGATGCTTGTGTTGCTGCTCAATCGCAGCGTGCTGTTGGAGGGGGTGGCTTTGTTGATCGCCTTTGTCTTGCCGAAAGCGCGTCGCACCCCCTCCTGAAGCTGCCGGCTTAATCCTGGCTCTTTGCTTTCACTTCCCGAATGGAGATCCTGCAGGAACTCGGGAAGATCGCATGGGCTGCTTCCACGGCATGGCCAAGATCGACAGATTGGACCATTTCCTCACCCCAGTCCTTGCCGCAGTGATACGTCACCGCGTATTGATGCATCCGTTTGTGATCCATCCCTGACAAAGCAACTGTTTGAGTTATGGCTCAAGGATGTGTGGGAAACAAGATTCGATGAAGTTTCAGCAGCGCAGCTTCACCGTGCGCGGCAACTCTTCCATCAGTTCCCCCTGTTCATTGAGGTCTGGATAGGGCCTGTTCTGCTCACGGCACCAGGCAGCCACCTCGGGGTATGACCATTCGAGCAGCAGTCGTTGGTAATGCTCAGCTGTGAGCCCTTCCCCACGACTGGGGGCCACCCCTGCCGCTTGTCGTTGTCGCAGCGATTCGAACAGCAGCGTTGCTGTGGCGACGGACACGTTCAGGGACTGCACCATCCCTCGCATCGGAATGAACAGGGCTTCATCCATTAGATCCCGAGCTTGATCGCTCAGGCCCCATTTCTCTGCTCCAAGCACAAATGCGGTGGGTCCGGTGAAATCGCAATCGCGATAGTCCCGGGCGTTCGTGCCGAGATGGGTGCCATACAAGCGGAATCCTTTGGCCTTCAGAACCTTGATTGCCGTTTCGATGTCGGGATGATCGTTCAACGGCACCCACTTTTGGCTCCCTTGGGCCGTGCTGTTGTAGGTGCGCGGCCGTCCCGAGAAACTCACCGCATGGGCCTCCAGGGCTCCAACGGCATCGCAGCTACGCAGGATGGCCGAAAGGTTATGGGGCTTCTCCACGTGCTCGAGCAGCACGGTGAGATCCGCCATGCGGTGGTTTAAGACGGACTTGAGTCGTTCAAACCGACGAGGCAGCAGGGGCATCGACAGAGTTGATCGTCAAAGAGTGTCGTGATCCGTGTTGAAGGATCCCTGGTTAAACCGTACGTCCCAGGCTGTTCCATTGAGAGCACCACCCCATCGTTTCAAGACAGCAATGGCCAATGCCGAAACGTGATGAATCCTTGGTTCACCCAACCTTCGATCAACGCGTTTGGGCCGTTGTTGAGCAAATCCCCCATGGCCGGCTTGCCACCTACGGTCAGATCGCAGATCTCATTGGTGCTTGGGGCTGTGCACGGCAGGTGGGTTGGGCGCTGCGGCGGCTTCATTTGCCTTCCGAAGTGCCTTGGCATCGTGTGGTGAATGCCAAAGGGCAAATTTCGATGAGCCCGAGCCGTGAAGGCAGCGACTGGATGCAACGAGACTTGCTGATCACGGAGGGAATTCCTGTGGATCAAGAGGGACGTTTGCCTTTGAAGCGGTTTCTTTGGCGTCCAGTCGCTATCTCTGGTGCATCAAGCCAATAGCCCTTGACCACCTCTGCGAGCATCGGAATTGCGCCACGCCAGCTGGCATGGAAGGTGTTGCAAGCGGTTGCCGCTGGGGCCTATGCGGATGTGGCGCTCGAACGCTGCCTCCGGGACCACCCTCTGCAGGGTCCTGATCGAGGTTTGGCAACGGAGCTGGCCTATGGGGCGATTCGTCAGCGTCGCATTTTGGATGGCTGGCTCGATCGCATGGGCAAGGTGCCTGCCGCGAAGCAACCACCAAAATTGCGCTGGTTGCTGCATGTTGGTCTCTATCAATTGCTGATGATGGAGCGGATTCCCTCCGCAGCAGCCGTTAATACCACGGTGGAACTGGCCAAGGTGAGCGGCCTTGCCCGCTTGGCACCGGTGGTGAATGGGCTGCTTCGAGGGGTGCTGCGGGCCCATGAATCCGGCGAAACGCTGGAGTTGTCCGCCGACCCTGCGATTCAGTTGGCTCAGCAGGCTTCACTGCCCGATTGGTTGGCTGCATCGCTCATTCAATGGCGGGGCCCAGAGGGAGCCGCAGCGGTGGCCGCTGCCTGTAATCACGTTCCGGATCTTGATCTGCGCGTCAATCGGTTGCGATCGACGCCCGAGCAGGTGGGTCGTGACTTAGCGGAGGTTGGAATTGAAACGTGTCCGATTGCAGGTTGCGCGAATGGGTTGCAGGTGTTGGGCCACAGCGGTGATCTGCGGCATTGGCCGGGGTATGCGGAGGGATATTGGTGTGTTCAAGACCGGGCGGCTCAGTGGGTGGCTCCCTTACTGGATCCCAATCCTGGGGATCGAGTTTTGGATGCTTGTGCAGCTCCCGGCGGCAAGGCCACACATCTTGCAGAACTCATGGGTGATGTGGGTGAAATCTGGGCCGTTGACCGTTCAGCGGGGCGTCTCAAACGGGTGGCAGTGAATGCGGCGAGGCTTGGACTCGGTTCAATTCAGGCTTTGGCCGCTGATGCGGCGTTGCTCTCGAAGGAGCGTCCCGAGTGGCGTGAAGCTTTTCAATCAATCCTGATCGATGCACCGTGTTCGGGGTTGGGTACCTTGGCGCGCCATCCCGATGCGCGTTGGCGGATGACACCGAAAGCCATTCAAGATTTGCTTCCTCAGCAGCAGGCGTTGTTGGACGGCCTCGTTCCCTTATTGGCTCCCGGAGGACGGCTGGTGTATGCCACTTGCACGATGCACCCAGCTGAAAATGGTGAACAAATGGCCAACCTTCTCAAACGTTGTTCTGAGTTGACCCTGGAGCGGGAACAACAACGTTGGCCGGATGCGGAAGAAGGTGGTGATGGTTTTTATGCCGCCGTTCTTCAGCGGGTCCAGCGCCGCTCCTGAATGCGTGGCTTCATCCAATTCCGTTGTGGGCTCGCAGCAGGTGCCAGGTTCTCCCTTGGGGATGGAACCGGTGCGGGCGGTGCAAACTCCGGAGGGAATGGATTGTCCGTTGCTGGATATTCACTCCCATCTGGGGCGTCGACCTGTTCTAGAGATTCTTTTTCGTGCTCATATCCGAGGTACTCAGCCTTTTTGTCGGTTGTCTTCGGTTTCTTTTTGCCAGGCACTCGCCAAGGACGGTTCAGCTCAGGCTTTGGTGGGAACGCCTGAACGGGAAGTTCCTCTGTGATTTGAAGCATGAACTGTTTCCAAGTCCATGCCGCCTCGCCGCTGTTGCTTTTGGTTTCACGGTTGTCGTCGTAGCCGAACCACACCGCGGTGGTGAGTTGGGGGATGGAACCGATAAACCAGAGATCCCGCGCACCCTCTGAGGTGCCTGTTTTGCCAGCCACCTGACGATCATCCAGTTTTGCTGCGATGCCTGTTCCTCCGGTTACCACGCGCTGGAACATCCAGTTCATCGCATCGGCTACATCACTGTCGAGAGCCCGCCGTCCCCGGTCTCCATCGACCCGCCGGCTCCAGAGAATGTTGCTTTCTGGCCCTCGGATTTCTTCAAAGGGAGTGGGCTTAACGAAGACTCCACGGTTGGCGACACCGGCATAGGCCGCGGCCATATCCAAGACGGTTTGCTCATAGGCACCAATCGCCATCGGGTAGTACTTGCCGAGCGGGCGTTGGGTTCCAATTTCAAATTTGTTGGCGGTTTTGATGATGGCGTCGAACCCCACGATGTCTTGCAATTGCACAGCCACGGTGTTGAGGGAGTTCTTCAGGGCATTCGCCAGCGATACTTTCCCGTAATACTTATTGCCAAAATTTTTCGGGCAATATCCTTTCCAGCAGCGCTTTTTATCGAGAACAATGGTTTCCGGTTTCACACCTAGATCGATGGCTGTGGCGTAGGGGAACAGCTTGAAGGTGGAGCCCGGTGAGCGCAATGCCAAGGTGGCTCGGTTGAACTGACTTTCGTAAAAGTCGCGACCGCCCACCATCACTCGAACCAGGCCGGTCCCTGGTTCGATCGACACCATCACGCCCTCGGTATCGAAGGGGGCGTTCTTGAGAATCACATTGCGAGCTTTTGTTTGCCAATCAAGGTTCAAGCTGGTTCGTACCTTGATCCCGCCCACCTCCAATTGTTCTGGGGTCACCAGATTGGGTAATTCCTGAGCCACCCAGGTGGTGAAGTACGGAGCGGAGCTGTTGAAATACTTGGGTGTGGCCGGCTTCAGGGCGAGGGGGGAGGCGCTGGCTCGTTCAGCTTCCACGCGGCTGATCGCCCCCGACTGGGCCATGCGATCAAGCACTAAGGCCCGCTGCTTTCGGGCTAAATCTGGATTCACCAAGGGTGAATAGATCGATGGAGCTGGTGGGAGCCCTGCGATCAACGCAGCCTCAGCAACCGTCAGTTGATCGGTGGTTTTTGAGAAGTAAATCCATGCGGCATCTGACACGCCATAGGCACCGGACCCCAAATACACGTAGTTCAGGTATTGCTCGAGAATTTGTTGCTTACTCAGTTGCCGCTCAAGCTTGAGCGCCAGAGCGGCTTCCTTCAGTTTGCGGGTGATGGTGCGGTCTTGGCTCAGAAAAACAATCCGAGCCAATTGTTGGGTGATCGTGCTCGCCCCCTCACGCACGGCACCCTGTCGCACGTTGGTGACCACCGCCCGTGCAATGCCCCAAACATCGACGCCATTGTGCTGAAAAAACCTGCGGTCTTCCGCAGCAATAAAAGCGTTTTGAACCAGCGGCGGCATGGCGCCTGGTTTGATTTTTTCTCGAGTCGCAGGACCCAACTTTTGGATGATTTTGCCCTGGGACGAGAGCAGCGTGATGGTTCCGGGTCGGTTGAAACTGGCGATTCCCCTTGCATCGGGAAGGGTCGAATCCACTAGTTCCGTTACAGCACGGGTTCCTAGGGCTGCGCCGACGCCAACAGCAGCTGCTGTACCTGCGATCAGGGCCCAATGGAGACGAGTGCGATTCACATCACCTGGGTCAGAGAACTGTGGCCGACAGCCAATGCTGTCACCAACATGCCAAGAACCAAGAAAGGCTGCGCACTCGCTT
Source organism: Synechococcus sp. BL107 (assembly GCF_000153805.1). NCBI lineage: Bacteria > Bacillati > Cyanobacteriota > Cyanophyceae > Synechococcales > Synechococcaceae > Synechococcus > Synechococcus sp. BL107. The sequence continues at coordinate 1,128,245 of NZ_DS022298.1, forward strand.
GATATTTCACATCAAATTCAACGGGATCAGTCAACAGCCAGATGTCCTGAAATGTGATCTGGGGAATGATCAATAGCACCAAAAGAACCGCTGCGAAATGCTGGCCAATGGCAATTAATACGCCCACCATCGCCAGTTGGAAAATATCGATCATTCCTGCACTGATCCAGCTGGCACGTTTGATGCCAAACACCACGGGAAGGGACTGAAGTCCAAGGGCACGGTCGCCCTCAACGCTTTTGAAATCGTTCACCACCGCAATGCCCAGCCCAGCCAAGCTGTAGGCCAGGGTGAGAAATGCTGTCGTCCAGGTGAGCTGCCCAAATAGGGCTTGGCCGGCCCACCAAGGCAAAGCGATGTAGCTCGCGCCGAGGGCATAGTTCCCGAGCCAGCCGTTCTGCTTCAGCTTTAGGGGGGGGGCTGAGTAGATAAAGCTCACAAAGGAGCCACCCAGAGCCAGCAGGAACACCACGGGTGTGGTGTGTTGGGCCCACAAATCCAGCCCGTAGGACACACCGAGGCCTGCCAGCAGCAAGATCCAGATTTGAAGCTTGACCTGCCCGAGAGAAATTGCTCCAGAGGGAATGGGCCGGTACGGCTCATTAATGGCGTCAATGTCTCGGTCGTAGTAGTCGTTGATGGTCTGGGTAAACCCAGCCAGCAAAGGACCACTCATCAACATGCAAGCGAATGCTGCCAGCACGTGATCCAACTGCCAGTGGTAGTTGCCGCTGGCTGCTGCTCCGCAAATAACACCCCAAATCAAGGGGATCCAGGTGACCGGTTTCATCAGCTGCAACCGCAGCTTCCAAATGTTGGTGGTGCCTGAGGCACCTTTCATGCCCAGTAGCTGACGTGCGTCGCTCACAGGATCAAAACTCAGGCAGCGGTGATTTCGTCTTCAAAAAACCAGCTGGTGGAGCCGTCGCTCAGGTCAACCACCACACCAATTCCCTTGCCGTCAACGGTCCGGAACTCTTTCACGGTTCCAGTGGGGTCTTTCTTGAGTAGATCCACCAAGTTTTGGGGAATCCGATCCCTGACACGGGAAATTCGGATTTTGGAACCGATGGTGATCGATGCAGCCTGGGACATGGCCTGCGAGGCTTGGAGAGTGGCGCAACCTTAACAGTCGCTTTTGCCCACAGAACCATGGTCGCCCTTCGTCTTATTCCTTGCCTGGATGTTGCCCGTGGCCGGGTGGTGAAGGGCATCAACTTCGTGGGCCTCCGCGATGCCGGCGATCCCGTCGAGTTGGCCTGCCGTTACAGCCGTGCTGGCGCTGATGAATTGGTGTTTCTCGACATCGCTGCAAGCCATGAAGGACGAGCAACGCTGGTTGATTTGGTGCGACGCACCGCCGAGTCTGTGACGATCCCATTCACGGTTGGAGGTGGGATTTCTTCGGTTGAAGGCATTACCGAATTGCTGCGGGCCGGCGCCGACAAGGTGAGTCTGAACTCCTCCGCTGTGGGCCGGCCGGAGCTAGTTCGGGAAGGAGCGCAGCGTTTTGGTTGTCAATGCATTGTTGTGGCGATTGATGCGCGACGTCGTAACAACGGCACGGATGGCTGGGATGTCTACGTCAAAGGCGGACGGGACAACACCGGTTTGGATGTGGTGAGCTGGGCGCAACAGGTCACCGAGTTAGGGGCAGGCGAGATTCTGCTCACGTCGATGGATGGAGATGGAACCCAAGCCGGATACGACCTCGAGCTCACCCGTGCTGTGGCTGCTGCCGTTGCAGTGCCGGTGATTGCTTCTGGAGGTGCTGGTTGTCTGGATCACATCGCGGCAGCGTTGGAGACCGGCCCTGAGGGCGGGCACGCTTCGGCTGCGTTGTTGGCATCGTTGCTGCACGACGGAGTGCTCACCGTGGAGCAAATCAAGGCCGATTTACTGGCCCGTGGTCTCAAAATTCGACCATGAAACCTGGAGATGCTGCTGCTGTTGAGCAGCTTTTTGATGCCGTTGCTCCTCGCTACGACCGTCTCAACGATGTTTTGAGTTTTGGCTTGCATCGGCAGTGGAAGCGGCAAGTGGTGCGTTCGTTAAAGCCCGTTTCTGGCGAGAATTGGCTTGATTTGTGTTGCGGTACAGGGGATTTGGCCCTGGAGCTTGCCCGTTGCGTGCGTCCAGGAGGAACGGTGATCGGTATGGATGCCGCTGCCGCCCCACTGCAAGGGGCTGCGGCACGTCAGCGGCGTCAGCCATGGTTGCCGGTGAGGTTTCAGCAAGGTGATGCCCTGGCGACGGGATTGCCATCGGCGACTGCTGATGGCTTGGTGATGGCCTATGGCCTGCGAAACCTGGTTGATCCCGCCCTTGGCCTTGCGGAAATGCGCCGGGTTTTGAAACCAGGCGGACGCGCTGCGGTGCTCGATTTCAATCGTTTGATCCCTGGCACGGCAGCAGCCCAGTTTCAGCGCCTTTACCTCCGAGGCCTGGTAGTTCCGATCGCCGCTTCGGTGGGCTTGAGGGATGAATATGCCTACCTCGAAGAGAGCTTGCAACGCTTCCCGATGGGTGATGAACAGGAGGCGATGGCCCGTCAAGCTGGGTTTTCGGAGGTCCAGCATCAGCCCATGGTTGGAGGGCAAATGGGCTGCCTGATGCTCCGCGCCTAAAGCTCCGTGAGTGAAGCTTTGCTTGCGGTGCTTGCGCTAAGCCGCCAAAACGATTTAAAGAAGCTGAAGAAAAGATAAAGAAGGAGGATTCCTCTTGGCTTTTCCTCTCCCGAATTTGTTGTCCGACATTGAGGATTTACTGCAAGACGTGCAGTGGCTCGATGGCTTGATCCTGGTGACCGACTCCGAGCGAGCCAGTTTTGTGTCGTTCTCCCAGGTCGACCCCTTGTTGCGACGGTTGCGCCAGCGCCCCCGGGGGGCTGAGGTGGCCGAAAAGCTCTGTATGTCGCTGCTGGAGGCCCATGGCAAAGGAGCGGCAAAGCCCGTATTGGTGTGTCAGGGGAATGGACGTTTCTGGTTGGGGATGATCGGCCTTAGCCCCATGCAGCGTCATCGCCACAACGCCATTGATCATTTGTATCGCTGCTTAGAGCTGCCGGCCTGAGCTTTGCGAAGCTCCCCGTTTACGGCGTGATCTCGTGGTGGAGCGTCTGAGCTGTCTACAGGCGGTGCGATCGATTCAGACCGATCCCTATCCCCATACCTGTGTGGAACAAGCACTCCCGGATGCCCTCTACGAGGAGCTCGAGGCAACGTTTCCAGAGCAATGGATGCTGGAACGGATTCAGCGGCTTGATGCTGGGAGTCCGACCCGGCGCTTGAAGGTGGCAGAGGCCCTGCAGTGGAACGATTTAGCCCCGATTTGGGTCGACTTTTTGCGTTTTCATACCAGCCCCGACTACCTGCGAGATGTTGTTCGTTTGTTTGAACCGCAGTTGTTAGAAGCGCTTGGATCCGACCAACTGCACCAGTTAATGACTGGATCGGTGACGCCACGTCGCATCGGACCACGCGGTGACCTGGTGACCGACTGCCAATTCGTGCTCAATGAGCCAGTCGGTGGGGATGCCACGACGCAGCCCGCCCATGTGGATAATCCGAAGGAGATCTATGCCGGGTTGCTTTACATGCGGAAGCCTGAAGATCGAGCTGCGGGAGGTGACTTCACGGTTCATCGGCTGACTCAGCCAATCCGACGACTCGACAAGGCGATCGGCCGACAGCTGTCGTCTGAGTTGCACACGCCGGTGCGCACCATCGCCTATCGACCCAATACCTTTTGTTTATTCCTCAATGTGTTGGGGGCGGTCCACAGCGTGACGCCACGTTTGAAACCGATCGAACGGCGCCGCAGCATCAACATCATCGGAGAATTTGCGGGGCGGCAACGGATGTGGAACCGTCCTGAATACGACAGTCGCTTATCTCGTTCTGAGCAGTTTCTTCAAAGAGTCTTGTCGCGTCTGCGTGGATTCATTCCAAGAAAACAATCTACGTCGAGTAACTGAAAATCTATATTTCTTTTTGAGATTGTTGCTGATCAATCATTCTGGCAAATACTTGTTGGCAAGACCATCGCAGTGGCTTCCAGTATGCGGAACTTGATAACTGGTATAGAAGGTCTAATTGATCATAAAGATTGAGCTTCAAACAAGCCCAAGCTGCTGCAACCCTCGACTTCGTGTATTGAGGAGTGGTCTCTGCAAGAGCTGATCTTATCAAGTAACTTTTCTCGGAGAATTGTCTTAACCCTACAATGCAAGTGAGGTAATAGTGTGTCACATAGTCCGACCAGAGTCGTTCTTCCATGCTGTTGATGATCTGAAGACAATCCTCTGAATTAAGATTCATAAGACTCAATGCGGCTCCATATTGAATAGCTTCATCTCGATGACTAAGGCATCGCTCGATCTCCTCAGGATTAGGATCGCACTGCCATTCAGATCTAATCTTTAGATGTTTTGGATTGTCAGTTAAAAGAACTTCAAGTTGTGAATTGAAATTTTTTTGCTGTAGTGCACTCTGATCATCAATAATCTGAAAACAACTGTTCGCTCTTAGTGACATCGAGATCGGTGCATCTACCAAGCTCTGGATTCGATTTGGATCTCTCGCATCGCCTAGATCGATCACTGCTGAACGTCGTTTTCCTGCAGTGAGATTGAGTAACTGTGATTCGAGTAGATTTAAAAGTTCAGTTTTTCCATAGAGTTTGGCTTGATAAGCTCGTGCGGCTCCAGCGATCAAGGCTTGTTCATGATCACAAAGTTCCGCAATCAATTTTTCGGCTTTTGAATGTTGAATATTGAGTCTTGTATGAGCCTGAATCACTGCTCGAACCAAGGTACATTCCCCATTCAAAAGCGATAAGAGCAGATCTTTGTCTTTCTCACTTGGATCCCAATCGATGCGTACTAGGGCATTGATTGCATTAATTACGGCCTCCGTATCTGTACAGGTCAAAACATTAGTTAAGGCTGGAATTGCCCGTTTGTCCTTTCTCCTTCCTAAGGATTCGATAGCTTTTCTTCGTGTTATTCGATCGTATAATTCATCAATATTTAGTTTAGTTGTTGCTGTTAATAGTGCATCTAGAGATTCTTCGGTCTTGCTCAAGCCAAGTCGAGTGGCAGCGAAATAGCGATCTGCAGGCCTTTGAACAGTTGACGTTTGAGCCAATAATAGGGAGAGTGCCTCTTGCTCACTTATTCCCTGGACAAGAACATCAAATCGTTCAGCCATCTTTATTTTATAGGCTTATGAGAATATAAAACAATTGATATCCTTCTATTTGATTATCTACATATAATATTTGCTCTAAGCAGGTATTAGAAGCCTTCATTGAAGTTTTGCTCTTTTGCTTTCCTGCGCATCAAGTAGTCTTCATGGATCATATATACATTTTGCGTATATGCATATATGTAAGTTGCATAGATATGCAGAGGTCGTTCGTAGCTATTGATCAGGGCTTTTAATTGAGCCCAACTCATAGCTCTTGCAAACGAAGATATTGATTATTTGTGGTTAGAAATTATTTAAAAGTGATCAAAATATTAATCAAAAATAGCTTGAATCTTATGGGCTACTTTTGCGACCTATTATCGATTAGTTCGATGAGATGTGCATCATGCTTATCGCAAAAATCTGATACGCATTGCCTTAAAATATGGCCAATCGACACAGATTCTGTGTAACAAAGCAGTTTGAGCTTTTTATGGAGCTCATCACTTAGCTCAAAGGTTACTCTTTTCATTTTTTCTTCAGAAAGGGATGCAGTTGGTCAACAGTTGCATGAATGAATTATGTGCTCATTTTACTTTCTTTGATAAGAAATGGATACTGCTTTACGAAGCTTAATCTAATGAAGCATTCAATGCGTCAAGCTGCTTGGCACCTCTCTCAATTGTTGGTACCCAAAGTGGCAGGACACCTCCCGAGATGTTCTCTAATCTCAAGCAGCACAGCCAGCGTTAAAGCCCTTTGTTTTTGTCCAGTGTTTGACTGGGGAGCTCGCCAAAACTGGTGAAATATCTCCTTGAAAACCGTCCTTGGTGTTTAAACCCGTAGCTAATAGCGACATCACGAACTGTCAAGGTATGATTTTTTTCATCTTGCTTGAGCATTAATAGTGATCTTCTTGCCTCTTCAAGTCTTATTTGCGTCATCATTTCAATGATTCCCATGCCGAAGTAATCTTGGCAAACTCTGTAAAGTGATGCTTGACCAGTATCTAGATGCTGACATACATCTGAAAGTGTCATTGGAGAGATCATTCGACTGCTGTCATGTGAAAGCTCCACAATTTCGCCAAGCAATCGATAGTTTTTTGTCAATCCCTTCTTATAGCCTCGTTTGTTTCCACTTTCCAGGCATGCAACGATTAGGTCATAATATTTTGTCGGATTCATTATTCCTCTTGCCAAGTCCTTCCTTGTTAATTTCTTAAGTTGATGCAGAGACTCATTATTTATATCGAGACCCCTTGCTTTTGAGAGGTTATCGATGGCTTGTGCTGCATTACATTCTTTAAGCATTTTCATCAAAATATTCTTATCAAGCATGCAAGCTGTCGATGAGCAACTATTTGAATATTTACCCCACGAGTTCCCTGGTGAAGTATTGAGAGTATTGAATCCCCCAAGACTAGCTTCCTTCATTTCATACCCCTCGCAATAGCCGAAAGGATCGTTGAATTGGCAGGTTGGTGTAATCCAATTGAAGTCAACCGACCAAGCTGTTCCCCAGCCCTCATATAAAAGTGGCTGTGTTGATTGTATTTCAGCTAAAGCGATTCCAGCAGATTGTTTGAACGACATCGTGTATTTCCCCTCACCCGGCTCAAGTTGAGTGATGCGGGTTGTCTGTCCCAACTCATTGAGAGATTCTGAGAGCTGGATATGATCTGAATAAGCGAGTTCTAATTTCATTAACTACGCCTCGTAAATAGATCTGTTACCAATACAGAGGCCTTACTTGATTTATTAATAGTCTCATCGGGGCTCTCTTGAAATGTTTGATAGTATAATTTCTGAAATGTTATCCAGTTTTTAAATCCATAGTACAAAGCATTTTGCTTCTTTGTGAAATTTTTAAGTCCTTTTGGTACGTGCGGATTTAGGTAGGATTTTTTGACTTGCTCTAGTCTGATGCTTTTTATTAAATCGAGAATGGGCATATCAAAATTTGTTCTACAGGCAATGCTTAAGGACTCTTTTTCTGTGTTCAAATATTTGGTAATCTCACTAATTGTTAGGGGTGGCATTCCTTCCCTATCTTCATAAAGTAGCTTAACAAGATCTTCGATGAGCTCTGTTTTATCTGATCTTTCGGTTAGAATTTCTAGATCGCAAGGTTCTTCTAATGTTGCAATCGCTAAATCATAAAAAGCTTCTGACTCGCGCAATCCTTTTGTAAAATGACGATCAAATAGGCTCTTTAGTTGAATGCTTGCTGAGCTATTTGAATCAATTCCAATACATTCTTCAAGCTTCGCGAATGCATTATATGCATTCATTTGATCAATCTTTTTTTTCATCTTTTCCCACTTAAGACTCATGCAGCAAAGCTGAGTATTTGCGCCAACGATATCCCATACGTTTCCTCCTGTTTTGTTTAATCGATTAAATCCTGCAATACTTAAATCCATCATCTTATGGCCACTGATGATTGTATTGGTTTGAGCTTGTTCGCCGTTGCTATTTATCCAGCAGAAGGCCACTGAATTTTGGTTGGCTTCTTCTTCATACAGAATAGTTTGATTTGATTTGAAAATTTCAAGATGCGCATCATTGATTGGTGCACAAATTGAACTAGTGACCAACTCACCTTTGCTTAGTTGTGTTACATTGCATGAAAAATTTGATTTTGAATAATAATCTGAATAGTGATCTATGCAATAGCTCTCCATCGAGAGGAGATCGTTGAAGACAAATTCCTTAGCTTTCCTTGCCTTCATTGTTGTGTATTGGTGAGTTCTTGGCAATAATTCAAATTATTTTAGGTTGTTTATGCAGTCGTGAGGAGTTGCTGTCGTGTGCCTTTACATTTCATCTTCCCAGGAAAATCACACTTCTCCCATATTTTTCGCATTATTCACTTTCCTTCATTATTGCAGTTCTCAATTGTGCGCTTGCGCTATGTGATTTGGCGAAATTTGATATTAGCGAAAAACATATTTGTTAAACGGCAAATTTATTAATCCAGAAACGTATTTTTCGCCGCTTTTTTTGGAGAATCTGTTGTATTTAGTTTAAAGCGACAATTGTCCGATGTCTAAGTCTGCATTGCATGCATTCATCGATAGAGCTCGAGCTGATGAGGATTTTCGCTCAAAGCTTGCACACCTTGACCCCAATCAAATTATTGAATTTGCAGGGCAGAATGGTTTTATGTTCTCGGATGAAATTAAAGGGCGCTTTATCAATCGATGGAGCGGTGTTTACTTTTGCCCCCAGGCCATCGAGGTTGGACAGCTCTGTCCTGCTTTAGTTCCCGAAGGTTATAAAAATCTGATTCATTATGCTCAATCGACCTGCAGTTCTAGCACTCTTTCAGAGGAGGAGCGGGATTTCAGGTCTGGAATAAAATATTAGACGACCTTACATGCAAATGATTTTAAAATATCTAAAGGTACGACTTCAGTTGCAGAGAGATTTGTCGATTCAATAATGACGGGTGGTGCTACTCCGTCAATTCTGGCTTGTTCCCATCGTTCAGCACATAAGCACCAATGATCCCCGGCTTTAAGGCCCGGGAATTCCATCAATAGGTTCGGATCAATCAAGTTATTACCTTGTGATTTTGTATATTTAAGAAAGGTATCTGTTACGACACTGCATATAGAATGATTGCCTAAGTCCGAGGAGTCTGTTTTGCAGTAACCATCTAAATACCATCCTGTTTTTGGGCTGCATCCACATATTTTCAATGGTTTTCCTAGTAAGTTGACGAGCATTCTCAACGTTTGAAATAGCTTGGTTTGGTTATCCAAGTCAGGCTTTGAATAAGCCTAATTTTGGCTAACCGCTATTTTCAATCGGCAATAATGCCCACAGTATTCATATATGAATTTTGCACAATGCTGCTGATGTGCATGACTGTTGTAATTATATCGGTAGGGAATTTGGTTGAGCCTAATGAGATTATTTTTTTGAGTTATGTCTTTTTTTAGGCTTGCTGTTCTGAGCCGCCAGCTGGAACTCCTCTAGTGGCTATTTCGTACATTCGTTGATGAATGTTCTCTGCCTCAATGTTAAACCAATCGATATACCTTATCGCTTTGATCTTCTTCTCGCCTAAATTGAAAATTTTATATTCCAGTGTTATGAAATCACCTTTGAACGCTTTATATCCTAACTCTAATAAGATCTTGCCTTGAGTTGTTGGAAGATGAATGTCTGCATGGTTTGTGCTTGTTGTTGTCTCGAGCGTCACAGAAGCGTTGGTTCCATCTCCTGATATATCTCTAATTCTTAGAAATAAAGCTGAATTAAAATTTTCGTCTATTAATCTTTTTGAGCTTTCTCTGATCGTCCAGTTGCATTGAATCGTGCCATAATTGATTTTGTAATTTAGACTGTCCTCTCTGCCATTTATGCCGCTGGCAGATAAATACTTCTTAAGAGCATGTAATTTAGATGTTAGCCATTTCATTGAGGATTTTAAGCTGAGTTCTTCCGACATATTATGGCTTGATCGTTCGGATAGTTGTGTCAAAGCACACTATTTAAAATGTGATGATTGATGTACAAGTGTGTAGTGACTCGCGCTGACTTTTGAGGTGTTTTGCGCTATTTGCGTTCGTTTATTGCGTATTATCGATATGCAAAGAAACTTAATTTTTGTGGCCATTTATCCCAATTTTTTTTTGAAATCTTAGCGATCGGTATATTTTTTTCTGTGCAAATGAATTGCATTGATTGTTTATCGTCCTTGCATTGGCGTTTTTTTTCTTCTTGTTTTAGTACTAAGTCTATTGTCTTGACTCGGATTTCGCGGTCACTGCAAGCGTCGCCTCTTGTCGCAATCAGGTCTTTGTACTTCGCTTGTATTTCGTTTTCTTCGAAATTATCTGGTGGGACAGACCGTTCGAGATCTTCTATCTCCTGTTTTGCAAACTCACACTTATTGTTTTTTACGATTCGCTCTCGTCTCCACTGCGCTTTGATCTCACTTTCATTCGGTGGCGTTAATACAGTGACTGTCCCACCTTGTTTGATCCACGCCATTGATGCCTTTTGAGCCTCGTCCTTTGAACGATTTGGTCTGAGGCAAGACGTCAGTGTAAGTATTGCTAAAAGAAGAATTGTTCCTCTTGTTATTGCCATGTAATGCATGGTTTAGTAGGGGCTGAAGTGAGTTACTTGTTGAAAAAACTCAATTCAAATTATTTTTGTATATTCTCACTGTATCAGTTCCGGCTCTTATAGTTTCTGGCTCACTCTCAATGATTCTTTTGATGTTGTTGTTGGTCTGATTTTTTGCACCGTTTCAAGACAGTTGAAAAGTTTTCAGGCTAGCTGTGGGTTCTCGTCCTGTGACTTGGTTTTGTTTGAAGGTGGTTTCCAATTCAACTTGCACATCATTTGGGAAAATAGCCTTGTTGTTCCAGCGGGATCAACAAGCAAACAACAATGCTTGCTGCCCAAACACCCCACCACCACTTGAAAAGACCGACATATGCACTTCCAGGACATCATCGGCACGCTGAACAGCTTCTGGGCCAACCAGGGCTGTTTGTTGCTGCAGCCCTACGACACGGAAAAAGGGGCTGGCACGATGAGTCCTCATACGGTGCTTCGTGCCATTGGGCCTGAACCTTGGGCTGTTGCGTATCCAGAGCCCTGCCGACGTCCGACGGATGGCCGCTATGGAGATAATCCCAACCGGGCGCAGCACTACTTCCAATATCAAGTTCTGATCAAACCGTCTCCTGATGCGATCCAGGAGACCTACCTCGCTTCCCTTGAGGCGTTGGGAATCAAGGCAGCCGATCACGATATTCGTTTTGTTGAAGACAATTGGGAATCCCCCACCCTTGGCGCTTGGGGTGTGGGTTGGGAAGTATGGCTGGATGGCATGGAAGTCACCCAATTCACTTACTTCCAGCAATGTGGCGGATTGGATTGCAAGCCTGTCTCGATTGAGATCACTTACGGGTTGGAGCGTTTGGCGATGTATCTCCAGGATGTGGAGAGCATTTGGGATCTGAGCTGGAATGCCGACCGTAAATACGGCGACATTTGGCTTCCCTTTGAAAAAGGTCAATGCAAATTCAACTTTGAGGCCTCCAATTCAGAACGGCTCAAGCAATTGTTTGCCATTTATGAGGCTGAGGCGTCGGATCTAATTGATCAGCAGTTACCCGCACCAGCCCTTGATTTCGTACTCAAGTGCAGCCACACGTTCAACCTGCTCGAGGCGCGTGGCGTGATTTCGGTGACGGAACGCACCGCCACCATCGGCCGGATCCGCAACTTGGCTCGCAAGGTGGCAGAGGCCTGGTTAGCGGAGCGTGAGGCCTTGGGATTCCCGTTGCTTCCCAGTGACTAACCAACAGCTGGGGGAACACTCGCGTTAGCTGCTGGGATCGCCCTGCCAACGCGCCGATCCATTGATTACATCGCCCTCGGTCTGTTCCTGTTGTTGTTGATCAAGGGTCTGTTGTGGGGGGTGCCATCACCAGGCACCCATGATCCATCCCTGCTGAATGGCCGCACCGTTGAGCTGATCGGTCGGTTGCACGCTGATGCCCGGGTCTTCGACACCAGCTGTTCGGCCTTGATCGCTGTCGACCGCATCGATGGTCGTCGCTTTCGCGGTCTCACTGAGGCGGTCCTGCGACCTTGCCCAAACCCTCCCCAGCATGGCTGGCAGTTAAAGCTCACCGGTGCGTTGAAGGCACCGCAGTCCAGTGTTCATCCTCTTGTATCTGGGCCTGCTAGCCGTCTTGATCGGCTCGGCTGTTGGAGTCAGCTCCGGGCTAATCAGTGGCAGGTGTTGCACAAATCCTGGACTCCTATTGCGGATGCACGTCGGTCGATTGCCGCACGGTTTCAGCAGGTGGCGGGTCTCCAACGCGGTGGTCTGCTTGCGGCCCTTGTTCTCGGTGGTGCCCATGTTCAACTTCCGGCCGAGTTGCGCGAAGCCTTCCGTGTTGCTGGCTTATCGCATGCCTTAGCGGCGTCTGGATTTCATTTGTCGGTTGTTCTTGGCTCCGTCTTGGCCGTTGGCCGCAACGTATCCCGTCCGCTTCGGGTGTCGCTCGGATGTTGTGCCTTGCTCTTGTTTCTCACCCTCGCGGGGGGGCAACCATCGGTGGTTCGTGCGGTGTTGATGGGGGCGACCGCACTGCTTATCCGCGAGTCAGATCAGCGCAGTCGGGGAGCGGGCGTGTTGTTACTCACGTTGATTCTGATGTTGTTGATTCGTCCCGATTGGGCCCACTCCGTTGGCTTTCAACTCAGTGCTGCTGCCACGGCTGGTCTCACCCTGTCGGCCCCCGGATTGGAACAACAACTCCTGCGGTGCTGTCCATCGCGGATGCGTTGGCTTGCTGCTGCGTTTGCGGTGTCTTGGGCGGCTTTGGTTTGGACCCTGCCGCTGCAACTGCTTCATTTCGGATCCACACCGCTCTATGCGCTCGTTGCCAATCTTCTGGCGGCGCCCCTGTTGGCTCCCCTCACGTTGTCGGCGATGGGCTTAGCGGTGATCGCTTTGCTCTTTCCCCACCCTTTCTTGGTGGTGTTGGCCTGGCCCGTGCAGCAGCTTGCGGCACTTTTGATCGCTTTGGTGCACTGGATTAGCCATTGGCCCGCAGCCCAATTGCTGACCGGTCATCCGCAGCCTTGGGTGGTGCTGATGATGGCTTTTGGTTTGATCCCTTGGGTTATCAACTCCCATCGCGGACTACGTGGTTTTGGCGTGGTGACTCTTTTGAGTGCCGTTTTTCTCCATGCCGTTGTGCAGCTGGGGGATGGCGTTGTGGTTGCGTCGCGCTTTGGACGGCACTGGCTACTGGCCCGCCATCGGGGTCGGGCTGCTCTGGTGAGCACCCATGCCGATTCGCAAAGTTGTCGTATTGCTCAGCAACTGGCCCATGCCCACGGACATCGTCGTTTGGATTGGCTTGTTCTCTTGGATCCTGTGGCTTCGGAGGCAATGGGCTGCTGGACCTTGATGGCGGAGCATGTCCAGGCTCCGCATCAGGGACAACTCCCCCTGGTGAAGGGACAACGCTTGCGTAGCGACGGCCTGGTGCTCTCGTTGCTGACTGATAAGGGGCAGGCTTTTCAGCTCCAAGCTGGTGAGCAACGATGGCGCCTGCTGCCCAAGCCCCAGGCTCTTTGGGCTCTTAGCCATTCGGTTCTTGCTCGACCCGGGAGATGGACGCAAACATGGCTGGGTTTCCAACCCACGAAGAGTCAGCAACGTTGGCTGCGTCGTCTAGAGGCCAAAGACGCCATGCGGATGGACCTTTAGAATCGACGAGCGTCTCTTTGACGTTATGGAGAGGTGGCAGAGCCCGGTTGATCGCGCACGACTCGAAATCGTGTAGGGGTAACACCCTCGAGGGTTCGAATCCCTCCCTCTCCGTTTTAAAAAATGATCAGGAGCTCTTTCGCTACTGTCAACACCATGGCGTTTGGCAGTAAGCCGATGAAGGGTTATTGATTTGCTTTGAATTAGATGAAATCAACCGCAAGAATAATTGCTTCTATTAGATGCTATGCCTTTGGTATTCGCTTGATCTTCTGCTCTCCAGGCTTGAAGTACATCAGGAAAATGCTCTTCAATGCATGTATCGCAAATCCCATGGCTGAAGTTTAAATTTGTTCGTGATGATAAATATTTATCGAGATGCATCCAGTGACCATTCGTGTCTTTTGCTTTTCTGCAGTAAGAACAAGTACTAATAATTCCTCCTGCCTCTGTTAGCGAGCAAAAGGATTCGATGAGCTTGATTGATCGCTTCCTTAATTCAAGGAAAGAAACCGCTTGCCTCGCAAGTGATTCCATGATTTTGCACTGAACATCTGTGAGGCCATGGGGCTTTCGATCAATAACGCAAAGGGTTCCTATCCGATGGTTTTGGTCATTTTGTAGGGGAAAACCTGCATAAAGTCTGATCTGAGGCTCTCCTTGAACGAGTGGATTATCGACAAAACGCTCATCTTGAAGGGCGTCTTCAATGATTAATGGCTCAGGGGAGTGAATTGCATGGGCACAGAATGACCAGTCTCTTACTGTTTCTTCCACATCAACGCCCACCTTTGATTTGAACCATTGGCGATTCGTATCGACCAGGCTGAGGAGAGCGATGGGCGTATCGCAGGTGAGAGAAGCTATTTTTGTAATGTCGTCGTAGTTTTGTTCGGGTTTCGTTCCAAGAATCCTGTATTCACTGAGTGCTTTCAGGCGTTCTGATTCATTTACAGGGATTTCCGGGGTCTTCACCGTTGCGGTAATCTATTTCTTTAAATCTTGGACGGAATCTAGTTATTGGACAAAAAGGAGAATAAAAATTCATTTTAAATTGTTTAAGTGTCGAGCCATGAAGATTTGTATTGATTTAATATCCATTCATCACTGGCTTTAAATGCCGTTTAGAGCTCTCTTGTGAAATCTGCCTGATTTGGAGTTGCTCAATAAAAAGAGACTGTGTTGATTTTGTTGAATATTACTTGTTTCGATGTAGACACTGCACACGGCGCTTGCTCCGTCAATTTTCATTCATTGATCATTTGTATTCACTAGGCTTCAATGGTTGCTGTTCTGGCTAACAAGCCAAGCACTAAACGAAAGCATTAGAACGCATCCGCAATATTGAAGAACCTCAATAATTGAATCGACTTCAAAGCTGATCATCAACTTAAATGCTGTAACAATTAAGGCGACAATGATAACGTTAGTCAGTTTTTGTTTGAGACTTTCGAGTGAATTGATACTAAGGATGTTTCTTCTGTCGTCCGTTAGGTCTTGCAAGCGTGGGTCGATATCAGAGATGATTAATTCGTAGACGCCATAGCCGAAAATAAGCAATGCTATTCCAATCACATAGTAATCAATTCCACCCACCACTTTGCCGAGAAGGAGGATGCTTTTATCGGAGTCGAAGTGCCCGTTAAAGAGCTTATGGAGTGCAGATAATTCTTCATGAGTTCCTAAGATGAAACAGCTTATGCTGCCTAAAAGGCTCATTAGAACCGGAATGATACTGATCAGCCTGAAGCGCCACAGCCATCGTTCAAAGTTTGCTTCAATGCGATTTCTTCTGTTCTGTGAGGCGTTTGAACTCATGGATAGCTCGTTTCTAATTACTGCTCTTTAGTGGATTATTACTCATACGTTGTTGCTTCTGGATGCTTGATGATTGAGTCAAATTTAGACCAAATTTCAAACCTTTTTGCTTGATTGAATGAATTCTTTGTGGGAGGGACCCTCTTTTGGCGCTTCGATAGGTTTCACCCTGCTAAGCCGAATCATTTTGTCCGGTTTAAACTCTGGAAAAGTTGTTGATCTGAGATGGGGTTAAGGGCATCTGCGCGTCAATTGCTCAAACGTGTGATTGGGGAGTCGTCCTATGAAACTCTTCGGCATGCCTTGCGAGACGGGCCCGATGGCGCCTTTAAAGGAGGGCGTCCAATCCCATGGTCCTTAAGCAGCAATGCCACACCTTTTCTGAAGCGATTCAAGGGCTCCACTGCTGATCTGCCCCGGGTCTCGGCGACTCAGCCCAAAACACCTGAAAGTGAGACGGTCAAGAACAGCCCGATCTGCTGCAGTAAGTTTCTTGCCACAGACACTCTTCAGATCGATTATGTGAGCAAGGTAGGTCAATCATCCTCTCGGATGATTCGTACCGAGGAGGTCTATGAATATGACGATGGAGTTTTTGTTTTAAGGGCTTGGTGTTCCCTCCGAAAAGATTACCGAACATTCGTTAGCTCTCGGATTCAGTCGTGTTGGGATGCATTTACTCAAGAACCGATCGGTGACTTGCTGGGCCGCCTTAAGAAAGCCTCGTCGTTGGATCCTGGAAACGTTGCCCATGAGGTTCTCACTCTCAGCTCTCTAGAAATTCCGATTGCGATTAACTCCCTGATGAAATCATCAGGACACAAGAGCTATGACAAGCGATTTGTTCAAGGGGCGAAGAGGCGTGCCTTAGTTCGTTGGGTTCTTGGTAAACCGAGGGCGTTATCGCTTCTTCAAACATTGCCCTTGGAAAAGCGCGGTGATGTTGAGGAGATTGTTGAGCGGGCGATTGGTGATACCAAGGTCACTACCAGTACCTATCACTCTTGTGTGGGTGCTTTGCAAAAAACTCGATACACCCCTCATCTTGAGTTCAGGCGTGAAGAGTTGATTCTGTTTATCGCTGAGGCGATGCTGGGTGATCCCGCGAAAGATCCTGTTGTAAATGCATTAAAACAGGATTTGCTTGATCCTTCATTTCGAATCAAGCCTGGTTTGGATGACCTGCAAGAGTTTCATAAAGAGTTCAAGAAACTCAAAAAAGATTCAGACAAAGCAAAGAAAAAATATCAACGTAAAAGTAAACCCAAGACTGTTTCCTCGAACTACCGCCTCTATGAGAGAGGACAGCCCGTGCGTTTATTAGCGATTGATGAGGCGCTGCGCCAGCTCAAGGTTTGTGTTGAGTCGGAGCGTTTCCTTCTCGGTAAAGCTGAGTTTGAGCAAAGGGTGATGGATGCTGTCTCTGCTGAGTTCACAACCAAGGATGTTGAGGGTGAGATGTTTTCAAAACGTCTGGGTGAAGGTCTTAGTACTGCCTATTGTGCATTTGGACTTCGTAAATATAATTCATCGTGGTTTACAGATTCCTACGGTAAGGAGTGGCTTGATTTGAAGACCCGCTCCAGTTCGTAGTAATTTATTGTGATGCATATCCTGAAATTCAATCACTTATTGCTATTGCATAAAAGACTTTTAAGTATGAAATTGTGTAATGTCAAATAAACCATTTCATCGGATTTACCTGCAACCAACGCAATCTCGACTGTTCTTTTCATTTGTTACGTATACGCCGCAAACAAGGGATCAAATGATTCGCTGTGGCGACTTGCAAGATGATGAGGAATACATCAATCAAGTTGTTTGTGATTTCCTCCTTTTTATTGCAGAGGGGATTCTTGACGTGAGATTTACAAGCGATTTCCCGATTCAATATGATGATGTAATGATTGTTTGTTCTCGTCAGCGTGGTCGGGGAGTTCAACATGAGTACCTTCTTGGCATTCAAGCTGATCGCCTAACGAATTCTGGATTGGATCTTCTTGATCTTCTAAGCAACGTGCTGTCAAGCCCGCTATGGGAAGGATTTGTAAAGCGTAGAGATTGAAATAATATGCTTATCTTAAGGAGATGATCAGATAAAAAGTCAGCATGAGTGTAGTGAATCCTCCAAGCCAAAATGTTGCAACAAAGAGCAAGTGCTTTTTCATTAAATCTCAGGATGTTCAGTTCTGAGTGGTGTGTTGTTTGTATTTGCGTCGAACTCTTTCAGGGCTGGTTTGGTTGGTTGATCGATTGAGGCTGGCGGCTGATGCTGTTCTGTCTCTGGTGAGATCGTTTCGGCTGCACTACGAAGTAGATCTGCGGTGATGCGTCTTGCTTGGGGGGACGTGAAGAGTAGATATCCAAGGACCAGTCCAATGAAAATTTTCAACATTTTTGCAGTTCTTCTGTGTTGATCATTGCTGACGCTCGTCAGAGATTTGTCTCTGTTTGTCGACGCGTCTATTGTAAATCTAGACGGTACTAGTCACAATAATTGTGTTGACCGTTTTTAATGAAATGACTGCTGATTCGCCCAAGGGTAAGGAGTATTGGATGGATGAAATTGCTTTTCTTGAGGCTCGTCTGAACGGTAGTCAGGGGGATATTGATTCAGATGATCGCAAGGCCTGTGAAGAGGCTTTAAAAGTGGCAAAAGTGAATCTTTCTGCCGGAAAGTCATGAATGGAATTTCTCACTGAATCCAATCAATGCCTTGATCGAGAGCAAGCCATTGCATTGCTGGTTTCTCTTGTGGCCTTCGACGCTAATTCTGAAAAGAAATGGAGAGGCTTTTATAACTCGTTGACGTTTGATGAGCTGTTAGTGGAATGGAGTGAATGCTGGGATTGCTTGGTCGATTGAACAAGGGTCCTTAATGGACTATTGGCTTATACGGACTTGATCAAGAATGAAAAAGAAGCACAAGTCCTTGTTCCACTTGGTGAAATTCGCGTTCTTCGCGGCTGAGGTCTAAGCCCACGGTTAAACCTTCTTGGAGTGCATCCTCGAAGGGGGGAGTGCTTGGCGTATTGGTTTCCGTCCACAGCGCAGCGATTCCGATGGCAGTTGCGTGCCATCGGAATCGGCTGGTTGTGCCGATGTCCGGTTCGTTCAACGCCTCCTCAAGGAGGGTGTTGATCGTTAGGTTCGAGCTGTACATGTCCACCAGCATCGTGAGCTCCTAAGGACCCTGCAACGAGCTGAGAGAATTTGTATGGATACTTCGTCAAAGATCATGTCGCCGGCCTCCGATGCGTTGCCCCGGCGCATTGCTCTCGTTCATGAATGGTTTACTCCCCGATCAACCGGTGGAGCGGAGCTTGTTGTTGAGGCTTTGGATCGCTTGCTGACCGATCTCGAGCGGCAACCCACCCTGGCGGCTCTTGTTGATGGTGAAAGCAAACGCCGAGGTAGTTGGTTGTCGGGCCGTTCAATCCGTACCAGTCCGATTCAGAATTTGCCGTGGGGAGTGAGCCATGTGCAGCAATATTTGCCACTCCTTCCGATGGCGATCGAGCAAATTGATCTTGGGGATGCTGATTTGGTGATCAGCAGTAGTCACCTTGTGGGCAAAGGGGTGCTCACGTCGCCCGACCAACTCCATATCAGTTATGTGCATACGCCGGTGCGTTACGCCTGGGATCAGATGCATGCCTACCTCCATCGTTCAGCCTTGGCTCGACGGGGGCTAGGCCCTTTCATTCGCTGGCAATTGCATGCGTTGAGGCAATGGGATCAACTCAGCGCTCAGCGTGTGGATCACCTCATCGCAAACTCTCGCTTTACTGCTCGCCGGATTCGTAAGTTCTGGGGACGTGATGCTGAAGTGATCCATCCCCCCGTCGATGTGGCGCGGTTCCGTTGGCAGTCCAGCCGTGACGACACCTTTTTATGTGTGTGTCGATTGGTTCCCTACAAACGCGTCGATTTGGTGGTTGAGGCGTTTAATCGGCTTGGTCTTCCTTTATTGGTTGTTGGCGATGGCCCAGAGCGATCGCGCTTGGAGGCGCTCGCAGGGGGCAACGTCACCCTGTTGGGGCGTCAGTCCCAGCAGCAGGTGGAAACGTTGATGTCGCGCTGTCGCGCCTTTGTGTATGCAGGGCTTGAAGATTTTGGGATTGCTCCGGTCGAAGCCATGGCGGCAGGTGCTCCGGTTATCGGCCTCGGTCGTGGTGGTTTGCTCGACACGGTGCGATGTGCTGCCAAAGGTTGCTCAAAGCCCACTGGCGTGCTTTTCCCCGACCAATCGGTGGAGTCGGTGATGCAGGCCGTTCAGTGGTTTCAGCAGCAGCAGCGGCTTGAGTCGTTCAACGCAGAGTCCATTAGGTCTTGGGCTGAACGTTTTCGTCCGGAGGCGTTTGCGGCCCGCTTTGAGGCGTCCATGCGTCGGTCGTGGGCAGACCACCAGATGCGCTGTGCCGTTGCGGCGAGTGACCCCGCCGAGGTGTCAGGGCTGTTCTCCTGACGTTGAGTGTGTTGAGACGCAAACTGAGCCTTTGACCACGGCCCCCCGGCCCTCTCTGCGTAAAACCACCGGTTTGGGAATCGGGCGGGGTTCTTATCGCCCCCATTTGGCTGTGATATCGGCCCCGCCCTCCACCCTCACCGCTGGTTCATTGATTCGCCAGCAGAGCAGGACTGGTCGGGGACTGAAGCGCACTGGAGATGTGGTTTTTTCCTTGGCCGTTTTGGGCTTGGGTTCACCGGTGCTTCTGCTCTTGGCTTGTTTGATCAAACTCAGTTCACCCGGCCCTGTCTTTTACGTTCAGCGGCGTGTGGGTCGGGATTACCAACGTTTTGGTTGCATCAAGTTCCGCACAATGCGCCCTGATGCAGATGTCGTCCTTGCCAAGGTGTTGTCTGAAGATCCCGAGCTGAGAGCTGAATACGAACGTGATTTCAAGCTCAAGAGCGACCCGCGCATTACTTGGGTTGGAAAGTTTTTAAGACGTTCGAGCCTCGACGAATTACCTCAGTTCATCAACGTTTTGCGCGGTGAGATGAGTGTCGTTGGACCTCGACCGATTGTCGATAAAGAATTGAGTCGTTACGGCCCTTATATGGATGAAGTGGCGGCTGTGCGCCCTGGCCTCACTGGCCTCTGGCAGGTGAGTGGTCGTAATAATCTCAGTTATAAAAAGCGAGTCAAACTCGACTTGGCTTACGCCCGTGGTCGTTCATTCGTCCTTGATGTTGCCATTATTCTTCGCACCTTTGGGGTGTTGTTGCTCCCCATGGATCGCGGTGCCTATTAGGGCATTCGCCTGACTCGTTTTTCGAGCTCACCAGATCAAGATCACTCCAAGTAGCCAGAAGAGTTCGAGCTTGAGGTTGAGGTTCAACACCCTCATAATTGCCGTTCGATCGGGTGGTGGGCAGTTTTCAGCCAAGATCGGTTTATTCACCCAATTGGCCCCGTAGCGATTGCGGCCTCCGAGGCGTATGCCGGCGCAGTGGGCGAAGCTTGCCTCCGAGCGTCCTGCATTTGGCGATGGATCTGGAGCTCCATCGCGCTCTGCGGCTCGAACGAATTCAAACCATTGGCTCCATGGTTGCGCCACGAGCGGCAACGTCACCATCACGATTCGGCAGGGAATCCAGGTGAGCAGGTCGT
Organism: Synechococcus sp. BL107; assembly: GCF_000153805.1. Taxonomy (NCBI): domain Bacteria; kingdom Bacillati; phylum Cyanobacteriota; class Cyanophyceae; order Synechococcales; family Synechococcaceae; genus Synechococcus; species Synechococcus sp. BL107. Next base: position 1,149,128 of record NZ_DS022298.1, read on the forward strand.
CGAGACGAGCTCCAGCGGTGCCCATCCAGTACAAGCGACCCGTTCGGTACCCGAGCATGGAGTCCAGGGTGCTGCTTGCTTTGAAGGCCCAAGCCAGGGCCAATGGACCGGGGAGATCTGGTCTGATTCTCCAAAGGGCTAATCCGAGCAGCATCCAAAACAGCGGTGCAAACAGACCGTCCACTGCATTTTCCGAAGCGCTTTCCGCTGTTGCTCGAAGGATCTCTTGCTCATTCAGCTCGCTGACATCGCGACCCACAATCCAGCTGAGTCGTTGGCGCGCCGTCGTGAGATCCCCCTGCCCGATTGTCGTTGGCAATGCGTAGATCACAGCACGCACGCTGGATCGCAAGCTACGGGCGGCCAGGGCGCTTGCTAACCCAATCAATAGCAGGCTCCAGCCCAATGCATGGATGGGTGCTGGAGCAAAACACAAGCGCTCAATCGCCCAGCCCACCGTGCCGCTACCCAGCACCACTGTCATGGTGATCAGCCCACCACCCAGCCTGAGGGCAAAGGGATCGTCACCCACCACCCATTCCAAAAGGGACCGCAGCGTTTTGATGAACCAGCCCATCACGACGACGGGATGCACAACCCGGGCGGGATCTCCGATTAACCAATCCAGCCCGGCGGCGGCCGCAACCAGCCAAATTCCGGGCTGAACAACGATCAAATCAAGCGTCTTTTAGCCAGCTGAACATCGACCGAAGGCCTTTTCCAACCTTTTCAATCGGATGCTGGGCATCGCGCTCCCGGATCTTTTTCATTTCAGGTTTTCCTGCATCGCACTCGGCGACGAAGTTCCTCGCGAAGGTGCCGTCTTGAATGTCCGCCAAGACACGCTTCATCTCGGCTTTGGTATCGGCCGTGATCAGGCGAGGTCCACTCACGTAGTCGCCGTATTCGGCGGTGTTGGAGATGGAATCCCGCATGGATGTGAGCCCGCCTTTCACCATCAGGTCGACGATCAGCTTCACTTCATGCATGCACTCGAAGTAAGCCAATTCAGGCTGATAGCCCGCTTCAACCAACGTTTCAAAGCCTGCTTTGACCAATTCTGAAAGACCTCCACAGAGCACGGCTTGCTCACCGAAGAGGTCGGTTTCAGTTTCTTCTTTGAAGTTGGTTTCAAGAATGCCGGCTCGCGTTCCACCAATGCCTTTGGCGTAGGCCATGGCAAGGCCGCGTGCATTTCCGGAAGAATCCTGTTCAATTGCGAACAGGGCAGGAACTCCCTGCCCGTTTTGGTATTCCCAGCGCACGGTGTGACCTGGCCCCTTGGGAGCGATCATCACCACATCGACATCAGCCGGAGGCTTGATCAGTTCGAAGCGGATGTTGAAACCGTGGGCAAAGCTCAGAACCTTCCCACTCTGGAGGTGGGGAGCGATTTCTTTCTCGTAAACGTCCTTCTGGAATTCATCCGGAAGCAGCACCATGATCCAGTCCGCCTTGGCGGAGGCTTCGGCCACAGTTAAAACTTCCAGACCATCGGCCTTGGCTTTCTCCGCCGAGCGACTGCCCTCGTAAAGACCAACGACGACGTTCACGCCGCTGTCTTTGAGGTTGAGGGCGTGGGCGTGGCCTTGGGAGCCATACCCAATGATCGCAACGGTCTTGCCGTTCAGCAGACCAAGATCGGCGTCGGAGTCGTAGAAAAGCTGGGCCATCCGGGGCGGGTTTGCAGAGCGGAGCAGTGCAAAAGCTTACGCAGGTGCCGTCTGGTTTGGATCAGGCTTCGTTCGGGTGAGAGATCACACGGTCGATCAGGCCGTAGTCCATGGCTTCTTGCGCACTCAAAAAGTAGTCGCGGTCCGTGTCCTTTTCGATTTTCTCGAACGTCTGGCCACTCATGTCGGCCAAGGAGTGGTTGAGCATGTCTTTCATGCGGAGAATTTCACGGGCCTCGATTTCAATGTCGCTCGCCTGACGACGACTTGTACCGCCCAAGGGTTGGTGGATCATGATCCGACTGTGCGGTAGGGCCACCCGTTTCCCTTTCGTTCCAGCCGCTAAGAGGAAAGCTCCCATGGAGGCGGCGAGCCCCACGCAGATAGTGACCACCTCACTTTTGACGTATTGGATGGTGTCGAAGATCGCTAGACCTGCAGTGACGGAACCACCTGGGGAGTTGATGTACAAATAGATCGGTTTGCTGCTGTCCTCAGAGTCGAGATAAAGCATTTGAGCAACGAGGCTGTTGGCAATGCCATCGTTCACCTCAGATCCGAGGAAAAGAATGCGCTCAACACCGAGACGGGTGTAGATGTCGACCCAGCGCTCCATTTGGCTGCCGGGAAGACGATAAGGGACGCTAGGAGTACCGATCGGCATGGGTCAGGTCAGGGAAGTGAGTAAAAAAAGAAGGATGAAAACGATCAGTTAGCTGTGGAGCCGGGGAGATCTTTGCGGCTGCTCAGGACCCGGTCGATGAGGCCGAATTCAACGGCTTCATGGGGCGTTAGGTAACTCATTCTGTCTGAGTTTTTGCTCAACTCCTCGACAGTGCGACCCGTGTTGTTGGAGAGAATCTCCAACATGGCCTGCTTGTTGTGCAAGACCTCTTTGGCTCTAATTTGGATGTCGGTGGCTTGTCCCTGAGCACCACTGCGGGGCTGATGCAAAACGATGGAGGAATGCGGTAGCGCTGCGCGCTGACCTTTGGTTCCTGCAGACAAGATCACGGCAGCAGTACCCATGGCCTGGCCGATACAGATCGTGTGAACGGGAGGTTTGACATAACGCAGGGTGTCGCAGATAGCGAATGCCTCTGTTTCGAAACCAATTGCGTCGCCGGAATACCAACTCGTTCCAGTTGAATTGATATAAAAATAAATTGGTTTTTCTGGGTCATCAAATTCCAGAAAAAGCAATTGGGCAATAATTAATTCGGTAACGTCAATGCCCATTTGACGCTTGGCATCGTCATCTGAAAAGAGCGGCAATCCCAGATAAACGATCCGTTCTTTGAGAAGCAAAGAAGGAAGATCAGGGGGCGGCGTTCTCATTGCGGCGCCGTCGCCGTAATAAGGGGCTGACGTGGTCATTTCCTCGCAACATCTCGAGTGGAAAAAGCCTAGCGGGGGTCGATGGGTCGTTGAGCAGTGGTTTGATCGGTTTTGGACTTGGCCTCACTCTTGACCTGACTTTTTCCCTTATCACTTGATTTATTTTCTTTGTTGGCCTCGAGCCGAGCAAACACCATCCGACCAGTCGGTGTTTGTAGGGCACCGGTCACCACGACAGGACGTCGCTGTCCAATGAGCTCCCGCGCATCGTTGACGACCACCATCGTTCCGTCCTCGAGGTAACCAACCCCTTGGCTGGCTTCTTTGCCCTCCCGAACGATTTTTAATTTGAGTTCATCACCAGGTTGCACTTCTGGGCGCAATGCAATGACCAACTCACTCAGATTCATCACCTTGAGGGATTTCACTTGAGCGACTTGGGCCAGGTTGAAATCTGCTGTCACCAAGGTTCCGCCAGTGTCTCCAGCGAGTTGAAGCAGGCGGTCGTCGGTGCCTTTGCCGTCGTACCGGGTGCTGTTGATCACCAACCTGCGGCCATAGGTTTCACGTAAATCCCTCAATAATTTCAGTCCACGACGACCTTTAGCCCGTTTTTCGATGTTGGTCGAATCCGATAGTTGCTGCATCTCATCAATCACAGATTCCGCAACGATCACCTGACCCTCCAACAGGCCACAGGCGAGCATGCCGCGAATACGACCATCGATGATCACGCTTGTATCGAGGATTTTTGCGGTCGCTGGGGTGAGCACTCCATCGGCGACCAGCAGTGCTTCAGTGCTGGCTGGGTTGAACAACCGAAGCAGGGTGCGTCCATGCACTTCGGCGAGGTTGCTTCCCAATATTCCGAAAAACACATTGCTGACAACCGCCAGGAGTGGCTTGACCAGCGCAACGCCACCGGAGAAAGGCAGCAGCAAAACCGGAAGCAGCAGCAAATTGGCTACCAGCAAGCCCAGGATTAATCCCAAGGCTCGGCTTACAAGCAGATCGGTCGGCATCGTGCGGACCTGCTGCATCAGGCTCACCCGCAGCCTTTTGAAGACGAGGCCAGCGATCAATCCAATCCCACCGCCTGAGGCCGTCAGGATCAAACGAAGTTGCTCTGCATCGGTGGTTTCGTTCACCACTCCGATCGGAAGGAGATGAATTCCCATCCACCCAGCGGCAGAGCCGGAGAGGATGAACAGCAGCAGGATGAGCGGATCCACCATGGGCTCAGGTCGTGGCAGCTCAGTCCGAATAATCGAAGCATGCCTTATCCCGCTCCACCTCGCAGCGCCTACCTCCACATTCCTTTCTGCCACCGTCGCTGTTACTACTGCGACTTTGCTGTTGTTCCCCTTGGAGATCGGGCCCGCGGTGGCCAGGGACCAGGGAGTGCTTCAATCCAAAGTTATCTCAAGGTCTTGCATCGTGAGATCGCTTTTGCACCAACGGGTCCACCGCTTTCTACGGTGTATTTCGGAGGTGGAACTCCATCGCTTTTAAGTCCGGATCAGATCGCTGATTTGCTCGATCAGCTCCGGTTGCGCTACGGGCTGCAAGAAGGTGCGGAAATCACCCTTGAGATGGATCCCGCCAGTTTTGATCAGCATCAGCTGAAGAAAGTTTTGGCCCTTGGGGTGAACCGGATCAGCCTTGGGGGCCAAAGTTTTGATGATTCGGTCTTGGAGCAGTTGGGTCGACGCCATCGCGCCAAGGATCTCTTAGAGGCCTGTGAATGGATGGACGATGCCTATCGATCTGGGGAACTCAGCTCTTGGAGCTTGGATTTGATTCAGAGCCTGCCTGGACAGACCCTGGCGGGCTGGGAGCATCAGTTGGATCGGGCCATCGCCTGTGGATCGCCGCATATCTCGATTTACGACCTTTCTGTGGAACCGGGAACGGTGTTCCATCACAGGCTCAACCAAGGTGATCTGGCATTGCCCGACGACGATGTCTCCTGCGATCTGATGGCACTGACATCGGCCCGTCTATCCACAGCGGGGTTGCGTCGTTACGAGATTTCTAACCATGCCAGGCCTGGGCATGCGTCGCGGCACAACCGGGTGTATTGGAGTGGAGCGGGTTGGTGGGGGTTTGGCATGGGGGCAACATCCGCCCCATGGGGACAACGCATCGCTCGGCCGCGGACCCGTGAGGCCTATGCAGCGTGGTTGGACGATCACCGTGAATCGGAGTGTGGACTCGGAGTGCCCCTCGATGAGCAGCTGCTGGTGGGATTGCGGCGAGAGGAGGGAATGGATTTGGGTGCGTTCAATCTGAGCTCTGCCCAGATCACAGCCTTGGAAGAGCGATGGGCACCATTCCTCAAAGAGGGATTAATGCAGCGGCGTGCCGGTCGATGGTGTTTAAAAGATCCGGAGGGGATGGCCCTTAGCAATCGGGTTTTGCTGGAGGTGGTGCTGTGGTGGGAGAGCCAGCCCGATGCTGCTGGATCCAGCCCCTCAGGGCCTCTGTGCAGAGCTGGCGTCCATTCAACAAAGGGGGGCTGAACGGCGGTTGTTGTGGGGTCATACCCAATAGATCTGCTGTGACACGCACCTGCCCATCACAGTCGTCGCCGGCGCCGATGCCGATCACAGGAATTCCTAGCTCATCCCTTGCTCGCCCGGCCAGCTCGGCGGGAACATGCTCCAGCACGAGGGCAAAACAACCCATTTCCTCGAGGGTCAAGGCCTGTTGGATCAGACGGTCCTGACTGACTGGATCCAGGGCTTGGCGTCGGTATCCCAAACGATGCACCGATTGAGGCGTCAGGCCCAAGTGACCCATGACAGGGATGCCCATTCGCACCAGCCGGGCCACAACAGCGACGATCTCGGGATCCGCTCCCTCCAACTTCACCGCAGCGGCGGAGGATTCTTTGAGGAGTTTTCCCGCAGCGGCCACCGCCAGGTCTGCACCACATTGATAGCTGAGGAATGGCAAGTCACAAACGAGCAGCGGCTGCTGGTCATGGGATGCCGTAAATCCTCTGGCCACGGCAAGGGTGTGATGCAGCATTTGATCGAGGGTGACTGGCAGCGTGGTGGCATGGCCCAACGCCACCATCCCCAACGAATCACCCACCAAAACCACGTCGGCCCCTGCCGCCTCAACCAAGGCAGCCGAGAGGCAATCCCAAGCCGTCAGCATGGTGATTGGGCGTCCGCTCTGCTTGAAACGGATCAGGTCGAAGGGACGCATGAAACTTTCGGTCTCCCCTTCATCACATTGCTAGCATCGCAGTGACTCGGACCCATGCGGTTCTGACGCCCAAATCTGGTCAGGACCGGAAGGTAGCAGCCACACGGGATGCTCAGGACAGGCGTGGACTCCGGGTCACCAAACAATGCTGAAGTCAGTTCTGGTTCTCGGTTTCCTGTTGCCGACGTCTTAAAAACTCAGGAATCCGAGCTCCGTTTTCTTCCGCGATTTGGGGAGATAACGGATTATTAGCGACGCGATTCGTGCGTTCAGATCGGTAGGTTTGGTTGTTTTCGAAGCCCGTGGCGATCACGGTGACGTGAATCTCTCCTTCAAGCGCTTCATCAACGACTGCACCAACAATGATGTTGGCTTCTGGATCAACCACGTCGTAAATCACTTCAGAGGCTGTGGTCATGTCCTCAAGGGTCATGTCCTTGCCACCGCTGATATTGATGACGCAGCCCTTCGCTCCATCAATGCGTTCGGTTTCGAGAAGGGGGCTGGCAATTGCCGCCTGTGCTGCCTCGATCGCACGGGACCGACCGGACCCGATGCCGATGCCGAGGAGGGCTGTTCCGGCTTCCGTCATCACCGACCGGACATCGGCAAAATCAACGTTGACCAGGCCAGGGCAAGTAATGATGTCGCTTATGCCCTTGACGCCCATCCGCAAAACGTCGTCAGCGCTGCGGAATGCTTCTTGAAGCGGTGACCCAGCAATGGCATCACGGAGTCGATCGTTCGGAATCACGATCAAAGTGTCGACGTGCTCTGCTAATCGAGCAATGCCTTCGTCGGCTTGGCGCATGCGCCGACGTCCTTCGAAGCTGAAGGGCTTCGTGACGATGCCGACGGTGAGGGCACCAATCTCACGGGCGACCTCCGCGACAACGGGGGCGGCACCCGTTCCCGTTCCGCCGCCCATGCCAGCCGCGATGAAAACTAAATCGGCTCCTTGAAGCGAATCATGCAGATCGGTGCGGGATTCTTCCGCTGCTTTCTGGCCGATGGTGGGATTACCGCCGGCACCTAGGCCTCTTGTCAAGGTTTGGCCGAGTTGCAGGCGATGAATGGCCTGCGACTGGATTAAGGCTTGTGCATCCGTATTCAGAACGCGATAAGCGACGCCCTCCAGGTCGCTCAGGATCATGCGGTTGACCGCATTGCTTCCACCACCACCGACGCCGATCACCTCGATGCGAGCCGACTGGCTGGGTTGAATCCCAGCACTTTCTAAGGAGGTCCGACCGCTCGCCATCTCCATCGCTTCGGCAGAATGAGTGATGTGTGGCTGCATTATGTCTCTGAGAGCAGTTATTGGCTCGAATTAGCCTCAACTAAAGACAGGTTGATCGACTTTGAGGGTGTGCAGCGTTTCTCATTCAAGGGATTGGCGCTTCTGAAGCAGGAACGGTTGTCACGGGTAGCTGAAGCTCGGGGCGGTCGGGATTCGTGAGATCCAGGTAACCCTGATTCGGCTTTAACAAGTCCGGAGGCAGGGTTCGTCTCAGCTGAACGATCGCGTCAATTTGTTCATTCAATCGTCCGCGATCTTGTCCCAGGTCGATACGACCGGTGTTGCTTGTTCGCAAACTGATTCCTCCATCCGGATGCACGGTGATGGTTTGGAGCTTGCCTTGGAATCGGTTGCGATCTTCAAGGAGTTTGGCAATGGCGAGTCGTTGAGACAGCCTCCAGCCATGAACGGTGATGGCCGATAACGGCATGGGCATGGACGAGTTGGCACTGAGGGGGATCCAACGACCGTCGGCATCGACCATTCCGCGTTCTCGTAATCCCGCCTGTTGTCGGGTCGCACGAGCCACTGGCGTTTGACGCAGCAGATGGACTTCAAGCCTGGCTGGATGGAGGCGTCTTTCGATCGATGCTGCCTGTACAGGAAGGTCGCGGAGAAGCTGGCGCTCCAGCTCCGCAGGACTCACTTCAAATAGCGGTTGGGGAAAAGACAGCTTCCCCGCTTGGGCCACTTGTTCAGCTCTGAGCCCTGTATCCCCGCTGATCACAATTCTGTCGATGCTGTCCATGGTCCATCCATGGCGCAGCAACAACCAGCCAAGGCCGCTGCCGAGCAACAGACAAATCGCTACACGCCATGCTTGAACACCAAGCTCTCGGCGTTTGCGCTGGCGTAGTTCTCGACGGCGTGCGCGTTGCGGTGAGAGAGGACGACTCACCGTTCAGAGATCGCAGCGGGCTCGCGCCATGAGCTGCCCCCCCCAGTTTCTGGCCCGTTCGGCATCGGCAAATGGCACATCCATCTGCAGGCCTTTGCCCACCAACCTCAAACGACAGGGGCCTTGGGATTCATCGGTGAGAGGTGCATCGCCCGATGCGAGTGCCATGAGCTCAACTAATTCCAGCTTGCAAACGTCGAAGCTTCCTTGATCTTGAAATTTTCCAGCTTCAAAACGGCTCCAATGGAGCTGCCCATTTTTGAGCTGTGCTCCGCCGCTGCCGTCAAGTTTGGCGAGCTCTGACCCCTTGGCCCAGGTGCGAAACATCGTCTGACGACGACGTTCTAGCCAACCAAGGGAGGCCAGCAGGACGAAGGCGAAAAGGAGTGGAAGCCAGAGCAGTCCGTGACTCATCGGGACAGTGGGGACGCTGCTTTCATTCTCCTGCGGATTGAACCAGTTTGTGCACGAGCTGGTCGAGTGTTACGCCACTGGCCTCCCAGAGCATGGGGTACATGCTCTGACTTGTGAAGCCAGGCAGGGTATTGATTTCATTGATCCAAAGTTGATGTTTGGTGTCGTCGTAGAAAAAATCAACGCGGGCCATTCCCGTAACACCCAGTGCCGAGCAGGCTTCGAGGGCTTGTTTCTGAACACGCTCGGCGACACCCTCTGGCAGCTCAGCCGGGATCACCGTTGTACTAAGCCCGGCGGTGTATTTCGTGGTGTAGTCGTACCAATCGGCATCGAAGCGCACCTCTCCAACAACAGACGATCGAAGCTGATGTCCCCCTAAAACAGCGCACTCCAGTTCTCGGGCATGAACGCCCTGTTCCACCACCAGACGAGGGTCGAGCTGCGCCGCATGGTCGAGGCCTTGCTCCAGCTCATAACGGTTGTGCACTTTGCTGATCCCCACCGAAGAGCCGAGATTGGCTGGCTTCACAAAGCATGGGTAGTGCAGTTCGGCTTCGATCCGATCCAAAACATGTTCACGTCGGATGGAATCATTGAGATCGGTGGCATTCAGTCCGACGTAGGGCACTTGAGACAGGCCAGCGCCTGTGAACGCCGCTTTCATCGCAAGCTTGTCCATGCTCACCGCTGATCCGAGGACTCCTGCACCAACGAAGGGCTGACGCATCAGTTTGAACAAGCCTTGAACAGTTCCGTCTTCTCCGTTCGGTCCATGCAACACCGGGTACCAAACCTCAACGGTCTCACTGCCCTCGGGGAGACCCCGAAAGCCTTTGGCCTTGAGCGGGTCAGATTGATCGATGGGCTTTTGACTCGCCAAGACCCGATTGGCGACCGTTTCTCCCCACCAGCGCCCCTCCTGGTCGATATAAAACGGAATCACGCGGTAGCGCTGACTGTTTTCGCCGCTGCGTAGACCATGGATGACCGTGGCTGCTGACCGAATGGAGACCTCGTGCTCGCCGGAGTAGCCGCCAAAAACAAGACCGATCGTTGTGGGTCGCGACTCCATGGCTCGGGCTGACCCCGTTAAACAAGAGCGCCAAACGTATCAGTGCACTGCGTTACTGGTCAGGGGGTGCTGGGTAGGGGGGTCCCGCTGAGAGAAAAAGAACGCACCGCATCAATGCGAACGTTCACAAGATCTCCAGGCTGGTAAAGATGCCCATCGGCCGAAGTGGCACTGAAAAACGTGAGCCGGTTGGTGCGGGTACGACCCATCAGTTGTTCAGGATCCTTGGGGTTGATGCCCTCGGCAAGAACTTCTTCCGTCCGTCCTTGATACCGGGCATTGCGTTCGCGGGCATTGCGTTCCACCAAGGCATTGATTTCCTTGAGACGCTCGACCTTCACGCTTTCTGAGAGCTGATTGTCCCAAGTGGCAGCCGGGGTATTGGGCCTGGGTGAATAAGCGGCGGTGTTCACCTGATCGAAGGCGATCTCGTCGATCAGATTCAGGGTTCGTCGGTATTGAGCATCTGTTTCGCCTGGAAAACCCACAATCACATCAGCGCTAATTGAGGCATCGGGCATCCGATCGCGAATGCGATCGATGATTCTCCGGTAACGCTCCACCGTGTAACCGCGGGCCATGGACTTCAAGAGTTCGTTATCGCCGCTTTGAAAGGGGATGTGAAAGTGTTCGCAGACTTTGGGAAGGTCAGCGCAGGCGTCAATTAATCGTTCGGTGAAATATCTCGGATGACTCGTGGCAAAACGCAGGCGTTCAAGTCCCTCGACGTCATGAACCTGGTGAAGGAGATCCGTAAGAGTGTGTTCACGGCGTCCTTCTGCTGTGATCCCAGGTAGATCACGCCCATAGGCATCAATGTTTTGTCCCAGAAGCGTGATTTCCTTGAATCCTTGGGCCGCAAGACCCTCCATCTCAAGCCGGATCGCCCCAGGCTGACGGGATTGTTCTTGTCCACGGACGGATGGCACAACGCAGTAGGTACAGCGTTCATTGCACCCATAAATCACATTGACCCAGCCACAGATGGCGCTGTCGCGTCGAGCCGTTGTGATGTCTTCAAGGATGTGATGCTCTTCGGTGGCGACGACCTGCTGTCCGCTATCCACCTGCTGCAGAAGGGTCTCGAGGCGATTGGCGTGTTGGGGCCCCATGACGAGATCCAATTCAGGCACGCGACGGAGTAGCGATTCACCTTCTTGTTGCGCAACACATCCCGCCACCACCAGGGTGAGGTTGGGATTGTCCCGTTTTCGCTGAGCTTGTCGACCTAGATAGCTGTAAACCTTTTGCTCGGCGTTATCGCGAATGGTGCAGGTGTTGTAGAGAACCAAATCTGCGTCGAGTTCTGCTGTCGCCTCGCGGTACCCCATCGTCTCGAGGATCCCAGCCATCCGCTCGGAGTCAGCCTTATTCATCTGGCAGCCAAAGGTGGTAATCCAATAGCTGCGATGGTTTTGATCCAGTCCCTGTTCAGACGGTGGGATCAACGTTTTCAGGGATGTCGCTGTCATTTCCCCATCTTCTGATATGGAGGTGCAAAGATTCTGTGGCTGAATCCTGACGGCATTCAATCCTTCGGGAATGAAGCGATGCAGGTCAGGCTCAAAATTGAGGGCGGATGAGGGGATTCGAACCCCCGGATGGCGGCACCACAAGCCGCTGCCTTAACCACTTGGCGACACCCGCCGTGTCGGTAAGAATCTACCAATTCGTGCCACGGCTCACCAGGTGTTCCGTTTTTTCACGCGTCAGCATCCGCCAGTCACGGCATTGTTGGCGGTGAGCTTTGGTGTAGCTGGGGCTTTGGCGCTGATTTGGACCAACCCGTCTTTTGATGAGTACGAGGCCCATGCCGGTGATCAGTTGGTGCTGCTTGCTGCCGAAGAACTGTGCGATGAAAATGCGTTATCGATGTTGCTGCGGTTATGGGTGAAGGATTGTTCCGCTCTTGTGACATCGCAGCGAGGGGCCCTCGCTGATTTGGCGGGTCGATTCACAACGCGTTGGAACTTTGGAATCGGCAGCGTCTACGTCACGCAAATTGGATCTAAAACGTTGCTGCCTGGTTTGAGCCTGCCGGAGGCAGAAGTTGTGAGCCTTGGCTTGGCTGGTCGTTTTGTCATCCTGCGGGCTGAAACGAATCCGGGTTTCGAGGAGTGAGTCAGAACCCCAATCGATCCGATTTCCTTCAAGCCTGGATCCCGCGCGGGTTGCTTGAGCTTCAGGCTCAACACCGTGTGCCGGCATGCACGCTGGAGGGGCTTACGCCCGTACAGATCCAGTGGTGTGAAGGTGTCTTAGAGGATCTGCGGCCCCTAGATGCAGATCAATCTCCACCAGAGCATGTGGTGTTGCCACGGCTCGTGGATGCCCATGTGCATCTCGATAAAGCCTTCACCTGGCAAGACCATCCCAATCTTCTCGGCACCTATGAGGAAGCCTTAAAGGCCAATCTGGTGGAGCACCAATCCCGATCGACAGAGCTGGTGTTGATCCGCGGCGAACGGGCTCTGCAGCAAGCGTTCATGCAGGGGTTGAGGGCCGTTCGTAGCCACATTGATAGTGGTGGCCCTGGAGCGGCATCGAGTTGGGACGCGCTTGAGCTGCTCCAACGTCGTTGGCAGGATCGGGTTGAGCTTCAACTTGTTGCCCTTGCACCTCTTCCCTTTTGGACGAGTGCTGAGGCGGAATCCATGGCCAGGCGACTCGCGAAGTGCCGGGGGCTTCTGGGCGGGGTGCTGGATCCATCAATGGTGGGGCCAGCGGTCGATCAGTCGTTGAAGGCCCTACTTGAGCTGGCTGATCGCCATGGCCTTGCCGTGGATTTGCATATTGATGAAGCCGACCATGCACCGGCACAAGGGGTGAAACAGCTCCTACGGGCCTTGACGATCACTCCGGTGGAGGTGCCGATCACTTGCAGTCATGCCAGCAGCCTTGCGCTGTTGCCCCAGGCAGCGTTGCAACGACTTGGCGAGCGCATGATCAGGGCCAATCTGCAGGTGGTTGCCCTACCCCTGACGAATGCTTGGTTGCTGGAACGACGATCCGACATCACTCCGCTGCAGCGGCCTCAAGCTCCCATCCGACAACTCCAACGATCTGGCGTCCGCGTTGCCGTTGCCGGCGACAACGTCGCTGATCCCTGGTTCCCTGCTGGTGATTTCGATCCTCTGTCGTTGATGGCTGCTGCCATTCCACTCACCCAGCTTTTGCCTTGGCAGCGTCTTGGTTTGGCGCCCTTCACGACGGCGGCGGCCGGAGTTCTTGGCCTGTCTTGGGATGGGGTGCTGCGTCGGGGTGCCCCTGCCGATCTGGTGGCGGTGAAGGGAACGAGTTGGTCGGATGTCTTGCGCGGGTCGTCGTCTCGGCGTGTTCTCGTTCAGGGGCAATGGTTGTCGTCGACATTCCCGACCAAGTAACGGTTAGACCCATTGGAGTGAACCGTCTGCAGCCATGACTCGCGCCGATGCGCTTCTCGCTCTAAGACAGGATTTAGCCCATATTTCCGACCTGGATCTTCAGGACGAACCTGGCCAGTTGCTGCGTTGTTCCCGCGATGCATACGACTACTCGCCTGTGCTGACTCCCAAGCTTGCGGGGGCCCGTGCGCAGTTGGTGTCTCGCCCTCAGTCGGTGGCCGCCGTCGAACAGTTAGCAGCAGCGTGTGCCAAACATGGCGTCCCACTCACGGTGCGGGGTGCTGGCACCGGGAATTATGGGCAATGCGTCCCCCTCGAGGGCGGGATGGTGATGCTCACCACTGGTTTGCAGCGCATTCGCAAGTTTGATCCCGTCACGGGTGTCGTCACGGTGGAGCCGGGTTGCCAGATGAGTCATTTGGATCAGGAGCTACGCCGTCATCAGCGTGAGTTGCGCTTGCTTCCCAGTACTTGGCGCAGCGCAACGGTGGGTGGTTTTGTTGCGGGGGGATCGGGGGGGATTGGTTCGATTCGCTGGGGATTTCTGCGCGATCCAGGCCACTTGTTGGGTCTTGAGGTCGTGCCGATGACGACCGATGCCCATTGCCATCAATTGGATGAAATTGAGGCGGAACCACTGAATCATTCATACGGCACGAACGGGATTATTACGGCGTTGACGTTGTCCACGGCTCCTGCGGTGAACTGGCATCAGGTCTGCATCGACTGCATGGATTGGGCCGATGCCGTGGCGTTGTTGTTGGCGTGTGGACGCTCCGCCGTGTCGCTTCAGCTCGCAACGGCACTAGAAGCCTCCGTTTTGGATTGCTTGCCTGGTTGGAGTGGCCCGGCCAAGGGTCAACACAGGTTGTTGTTGTTGGTGGCCCCGGATGGTATTGCAAGCCTGAAACGCTTAGCCGCTGATTCCGGGGCTGATCTGCAGGATCTTGGCCCGGAGGATTTCAACGCTGGCAATGGTTTACGGGAACTGAGTTGGAATCACACCACGTTGCACATGCGCGCTTCGGAGCCAGGCTGGACATACCTGCAAATGCTGTTACCGCAACCAGAACTCCCTGCCATGCAGGCGCTTCGGGACCATTGGGGTGATGATTTGCTGTGGCATCTGGAGCTTGTGAAACAGCAAGGCTCCGTGCGTGTGGCGGCATTACCGCTTGTGCGTTGGCGTGGGGCTGCGTTGTTAGAGCAGCTCATGGACGACTGTCGTGCCCATGGCGCTTTCGTGTTTAACCCCCATGTGATCACCGTGGAAGACGGGGGGCTTGGTGTTGTAGACGGTGATCAAGTCGCAGCCAAACAACGCTTTGATCCGGATGGCCTGATGAACCCCGGCAAACTTCGCGGTTGGCTCGAGCGTACTCAAAACAGCTGAACGAAAATCAGCACCCCAAGCTGTCGAAGGTGGATACGCCGGTGGTTGGATTGATGCCATCGGCATCGCGGCACAGCCGTCGTTGGTCATCACGATCCAGCAAGGCGTCCGTGAAATCGGCGCCTTCAATCAGGGCTTTGCTGAAACTGCTGCCTGAAGCGATCACCCCAATCAGGACGGCATCTCGTAGATCAGAGGCTACGAAATCGGCACGGTCCATCAGGGCATCGGATAGGTCGGCGCCTCGGAAGTCCGCCTCAGCAAAAGCCCCCTGCGTGAGGATTGCGCCATGGAGGATTGCGTCGCGAAAATCGGCCCCCCGGCCTGTCGCTCCAGCAAACGAGGTGTTGGCCAGGTTTTGACCTCGAAAATCCCCGTTGCTTTGGTTGGTGAGGGTGTAATCGACCGTTTCCTGGAACAGGGCACGATCTTGCAATCCAAAACCGGCGGAGGTGTCGAGGGCGACGGCGGCGCTGGGCGAAACCCAAAGACACACCATGAGCGCGACTGCCAGCGCTGCTCGCAAAACCGAATGGCGCATCACGGATTGGTCCATAACCCGATTCACTTTGCCTCAATAATCCCTTGGGCCATCAATTCACCGAGCAGATAAAGCGACCCAGCAATCAGTGGAGATGGATTGGGCCAAGAGCCAGGTGCTGAGGCCAGCCCATTCAGTACGTCCACCACGTCATTGGCCCGTCCCATCTGATCAACAAGGTTTGGACATGCGTCGGATAGACGATCCAGGGTCCAACTTTCGTGTCCAGGCACGGGGATGATCCAGGCGAAGTCGTTGGGTTTCAGCAGAAGCTGCAGCATCTCGGGGGCTTGTTTGTGGGCTTGAATTCCCAAAATCCAAAGCTGAGTGTGTTGGCGATCGCACCAGCACGCACGTTCTTGGGCTAGTTGGGCTGCGGCAGCCGGGTTATGGGCTCCATCCAGACGAATCGGTCGCCCGTTCCAGAGCACCGTTTGAAGACGACCGGGCCAATAGGCCTTGGCGAGCCCTTGCCGAATGGATGGATCCGAAATCTTGGAACCCAACTTCCGGATTTGTCGGAGAGCGCCGTAGGCAACGGCGCCGTTACTCCGTTGCAGGGTTCCTGGTAGTCCAAGGTCCCAATCATCGGGAAGTGGTTCTACCCATTCCAGGGTGGCGCCCACCGTGCGTGTGTGCTCTTCCAAAACGGCACGCACAGGATCCAGTTGGGCGGCACTAATCACGTGGGCGCCGGGGCTGATGGCAGCAGCTTTTTCTCGGCTGATGGCCGTCAGCGTGTCCCCGAGATGTTCGCGGTGATCGATGCCAATCGCACCCACGGCAATCAGCGGACGTTGGGGGTGGGCTGTAGTGGCATCGAGGCGGCCACCGAGTCCTGCCTCAAGCACCATCCAATCCACCTCGTTGGCTTTGAAGTGCAGGAAGGCTGCGGTGATCAAGCGCTCAAATGTGGTGAGCTGGTGCTGTTCCGCAAATGGTTCCAGCGCCTGTAACCGCTGATGGAGTTCCACCAGAGTGATCGATTTTTGATTAACGCAAATCCGCTCGCACCAGCTCACCAGATGGGGTGAGGTGGTGAGTCCAGAACGCACACCAGCTGCGGATAAACCGCTGTGGATCATGCAAGCAATCGACCCTTTCCCGTTGGTTCCCACAACCTGGACGGCGGGTGTGTTGCTGCAAGGATCTCCCAATTCAGAGAGAACGCGATGCATTCGATCCAGGGATAGATCCATGCCCCGTTGTTCGAACGGTGGCAAAAGGCGCTGAATCAGACGGTGCAGTGCAGCGTCCGGGGGGTGCGTCACGCCTGTATCAGTTGGAGTGTGCGCTCCAAGCGTGCAAGAAGTGCAGACACATCACGACGGGAGATCACGAGGGCAGGCACCATGCGCACAACCTTTGGACCTGCAGGAACAAGGAGCAGTTTTTGATCCAGGGCCGCTTTCACAACAGCTCCGGCATTGAGGTCACAATCGTCTCGAAGCACGAGTCCTTGCAGAAGTCCCCACCCTCTGGCCTGGTGAAGCACGTTTGGGAAGCGTTCGACCAGGGTTTCCAATCCGTGGCGTAGCTGTTCACCGCGCTCGCGCACATTGCGGAGCAAATGGCGTCGTTCCAGTTCCCTCGCCACCGTGAGACCGGCTCGACAGGCAAAAGGATTGCCTCCAAAGGTGCTGGCGTGGTCGCCGGGTTCAAAAATGTCGGCCTGTTGGCTCACCAGTAAGGCACCGATGGCATGGCCACCGCCTAGACCTTTCGCCAAGGTGATGGCGTCCGGAATAACCCCGAGCTGTTCATAACCCCAAAGTTCACCGCTGCGGCCCATGCCCACTTGCACTTCGTCGAAGATCAGCAGGATTCCTCTTTGGCTGCAATGGCGGCGGATGGCTTGAAAAATAGTGGGATCCCCCGGAATCACTCCCCCTTCCCCTTGAAGCGGCTCGATTAAGACAGCCGACACCCTTGGGCCATTGGCTTCCGAACGGGCCAGTAAGGCCTCAAAGCTGGCAAGGTTGTTGTACTCGAAGGTTTCGAAACCCTCCACCATGGGTTCAAAACCCTTGTGATATCTCGGCTGACCCGTGGCGCTGACGGCTGCCAAGGTTCGTCCGTGAAAACTGGCAGCTGCCGTAAGGATGATCGGGCGTTCGATGCCAAGGCGTTGATGGCCGTGCTTGCGAGCCAACTTGATGGCCGCTTCGTTGGCCTCAGCACCGGAGTTGCAGAAAAAAACGCTATCGGCGCAGCTGTTGTCCACTAGCCAGCGGGCCAGTTGTTCTTGCTCTGGGATTTGATACAGGTTGGAAACGTGCTGCAGTCGATTCAGCTGATTCTTCAGCGCACGACGCATCACTCTGTCGCTGTGACCCAACGTGCAAGTGGCAATTCCAGCCACCGCGTCGAGATATCGATGCCCTTGATCGTCGCGAAGCCAACAGCCGCGTCCACTGATCAAAGTCAGTGGATAACGGTTGTAGGTGCCCATGATTGCAGTGGGAGCACTCGGACTTGAACCGAGAAGACCGAAGTCGGTGCATTTTGAGTGCACTGCGTCTACCAATTCCGCCATGCTCCCGCACAACAATTGTATGGACTGACGTCCCCGTTTCAGGAATTCAACGGACTGGTTTAGAAACCGTCGCGTTCAACGGTTGCGCCTACACCACGTAGCTTGGTTTCCACGTTGTCGTAGCCACGATCAAGGTGAGCCAAACCCGACACCTGAGTGGTGCCGGATGCTGATAATCCCGCCAGCACCATCGCCGCCGCTGCTCGAAGATCGCTGCCGGTGACGGGTGCACCGCTGAGGGACGGCACGCCTTGAACGATGGCCGTGCTGCCATCAACGCGAATGGCAGCCCCCATGCGTTGCAGCTCAGCCACATGCTGAAGCCGATTTTCATAGATTTTTTCGCTGATCACGCTGGTGCCTTGCGCTGTTGACATCAGGGCCATGAACGGAGCCTGCAGGTCGGTCGGAAAGCCAGGGAAAGGTTGGGTTGTGATGTCTGTTGCGACGATCTCCCCAGGGGTGATTTGGATGCTTCTGCCGTTGATCTCGAGGGAGCAACCGCAATCACGCAATTTTTGAAGAACAGCGTTCATATGCTCTGGTACAACCGGCTCTACACACATGCTGGAACGGGTAATCGCAGCAGCCATGAGAAAGGTGCCGGCTTCGATGCGATCGGGAATCACGGCGTAACCGCGGCAACCATGAAGTGATGGCACTCCCTCAATCGTGATCACGGGTCCCCCTGCGCCAGTCACCTTGGCTCCCATCACATTCAGCAGGTTGGCAAGGTCTTGAACCTCGGGTTCTTGAGCAGCATTTTCGATTTTGGTGGTGCCTTCCGCTAAGACGGCGGCCATCAAAATTGTTTCAGTGGCGCCCACGCTGGGGCAATCCAAGACGATGGCAGCGCCCTTGAGTCGTCGGTTGGACCCTTTTGCCGAAGCCGTCACGATGCCGTGTTGGACGGTGACGACGGCGCCAAGGGCCTTAAGTCCACGGATGTGCTCCACAACGGGCCGGGCTCCAATCCGGCATCCACCGGGGAGAGGAACCTTGGCGTGACCCATTCGACCGAGGAGGGAGCCAATGCTGAAAAAACTGGCGCGCAGGCTATTGACGAGTTCGTAGGGAGGCTCTGCATTAGTGAGTTGTTTTGCGGTCAGAGCTACCCGACTATCACTGCGCTCAACCTGCACTCCAAGCGCACCCAGAATGTCGCCCATTCCTTGAATGTCAGTTAGGTCAGGGACATTGACTAGCTCGACCGTTTCGTCGGTTAGAAGACTGGCTGTCATCAACACCAGGGCTGAATTCTTGGCTCCGCTCACGGTCAACGTTCCCTGTAAACGTTGACCGCCTTTGACGTTTAGATGCTGGGTGACACTCTGTTGAGACGCAATTGCACCCACCACCATGTCCTCTAACAACTGACGTTTCTGCATATTCGCAATTGTGGATGAGACCGTCTAGACGGCCGGCGTTCAAACTGGATTGATGGCTTTGGTCTGTGCTGGTCGTTGGCGATGCGTCAATGCCGTATGGTCATCCGGTCGCTAAAACGACAACGCCCGCGGATGTGGCGGAATTGGTAGACGCGCTAGTTTCAGGTACTAGTGGTGGCAACATCGTGGGAGTTCAAGTCTCCCCATCCGCACTACCTTGACGATGCGACCAACAATTATCCAACCATGATCGTCCTGAAGATTTCTAATGCTTCGGAAGTTGTGGCTTCAAAGGTTGGCCGATTTCTAGAGCGCCTCACCCCTGATTCCATCGACCAAACGACGGTTGAAGACCAGGTGATTAAAAAGTTGATCGAAAACTTGGCTGCCGAGGGATTAAAAGGAGAGGTTGCAGCAATTAATGGTTTGGACCTTGAAGGTGAAGACCTGAATGTGCATAAAGGCCTCAAAGTCCGAAAGCACAGCACCTTCTAACGAGGAGTTTTCGAGAGTTTTGTCGGAACCGTTGATCAGTAGCCGGCGGAATCCGTTGGTCAAACGGCTCCGAATGTTGTCGTCCAGGCCTGGGAGAGATGCAGAGGGACTGCTCCTTCTAGAAGGCACGCATCTGCTTCAAGAGTTGTTGTGGATCGGGGGACAGCCCACTGAGCTCATCGCAACGGAAGCTTGGTTTGACCGCCACGCCGACCTAATCCAGGCGTTGGATGCGTCTGTTGTTTGGCGACGTGTCACCGAGGAGGTCCTGGGAGCTGCCCTCAGCACCGTGACTCCTGATGGTGTGGCTTGTCTCTGCCCCATAACGCTGCTGCCGGAGCCGCCCAAAACCTGTGATTTTTGGTTGGTTTTGGACCGAATTCAAGATCCTGGAAACCTCGGATCCCTGTTGCGCTCTGCCTTGGCCGCAGATGTCCAAAGCGTTTGGATGGGATCTGGAGTGGATCCGTTGGGGGGGAAAGCCTTAAGGGCATCGGCTGGGGCGCTGTTGCAATTGCCCCATCGCCGCTTTGGTCCGGAGCAACAACAGGCGATCGACGATCTTGATCAAGCCTTGAGGTTGCTCATGGCCCAAGGAATCCAGGTGGTTGCCACCTTGGTGCCTGATGCATCCGGTCCGCTTCGTCCGATTCCCTATTGGGAGTTGGATTGGACGCAACCCACAGCGTTGGTGCTTGGCACCGAGGGCGCTGGTCTACATCCACGCCTTCAGGCTTGTTGCACCCATGCGGTCACCCTCCCGCATAGTTCAAGGGTTGAGTCGTTAAATGTGGCAGCTGCGGCGGTTCCTCTTCTTTTGGAGCGACGAAGAGCGAGAATGGTCGGTACGCAGCAGTAGTTCGGGTGAGCGACGCCAGCTTCGACTTCGACGTCATTGTGATCGGTGCCGGGTATGGAGGCTTTGATGCTGCAAAGCATGCTGCCGACCATGGATTGAAGACGGCGATCATTGAATCGCGCGACATGGGTGGCACCTGCGTCAACCGAGGCTGTGTGCCGTCGAAAGCTCTCCTGGCCGCAAGCGGAAAGGTGCGTGAGCTTGCCGATGACAAGCACCTGTCGAGCTTCGGTATCCACGCAGCGCCGGTGCGCTTTGAACGTCAAAAAATTGCTGATCACGCCAATCAATTGGTGCAAGCGATTCGCACCAACCTGACGAAGACGCTCGAACGATCAGGCGTCACCATTCTCCGCGGCCATGGTCGTCTTGAGGGCTCCCAGCGGGTTGGATTGCGGGAACCCAGTGGTGTCGACCGTGTTATTACCGCGCAAGACGTGATCCTGGCCACGGGCTCTGATCCCTTCGTTCCGCCTGGTATCGAAACCGATGGTCGGACGGTGTTCACAAGCGATGAAGCCATCAACCTTGAGTGGCTTCCTCGATGGATTGCCATCATCGGCAGCGGTTATATCGGCTTGGAATTTGCCGATGTTTATACAGCCCTTGGTTGTGAAGTCACGATGATCGAGGCTCTCGATCGTGTGATGCCAACGTTTGATCCAGACATCGCAAAGATTGCCCGCCGCAACCTGATTGAAGGCCGTGACATCGATGCCCGTTCTGGCGTGTTGGCTCGAAAAGTAACCCCTGGTTGTCCTGTCCAGATTGAACTGGCCGACTTCAATAGCCGCGAGTTTGTCGAGACCTTGGAGGTGGATGCTGTGTTGGTGGCCACCGGCCGTGTTCCCACGAGCAAAGGGCTCAATCTCGAATGCTTAAACATCGAAACCAATCGTGGTTTCGTGCCGATTGATGATGCGATGCGTGTGTTGGTGAATGATTCACCAATCCCCCATCTTTGGGCTGTTGGTGACGTCACCGGAAAGCTGATGTTGGCGCATACGGCTGCTGCTCAGGGAACAGTGGCTGTCGATAACATCCTTGGCCACGCGCGAACCATCGATTACCGCAGCATTCCAGCGGCCACGTTCACACATCCAGAGATCAGCTCTGTTGGACTAACGGAAGCTGACGCCAAGGCTCTTGCTGAAAAGGACAATTTCCCCTTGGGAGCCGTACGCAGCTATTTCAAGGCCAATTCCAAAGCATTGGCAGAGCTTGATAGTGATGGCGTCATGAAGCTCCTCTTTAACAAGTCCAGCGGGGAGGTTCTTGGTGCCCATATTTATGGTTTGCATGCCGCTGATTTGATTCAAGAAGTGGCGAATGCAGTGGCACGACGCCAAAGCGTTTCACAACTCTCGCAAGAGGTGCATACGCATCCCACCTTGAGTGAGGTGGTGGAAGTGGCCTACAAGCAAGCTGCCTCACAATTGGTGGCTTGATTCAGTCTTTGATTCGTTATTAACCAGCGTCAATTCACTTTTACATCACTGTTATGGAGATTCGTCGTCGTTCGCCTAGTCCCAAGATTCGTGTCTCATACCTTGAGTATGGCGTTCCCCATGACGATGAAAAGCCGCGCAATATTCTCGAAAAAATTGTTTGGGAGAAGGATCGCGAAGTTGATCTGGCGCGGCAGAAAGTGCCGTTAGATCAACTGAAAAAAAAGATCAGCTTGTTGCCACCCGCAAGGGATTTTATTGCCGCACTTAAGCGGGCACAGATCAAGCCGGCCGTGATTGCAGAGGTGAAGAAGGCCAGCCCCAGTAAGGGAGTAATCCGTGATGATTTTGATCCTGTGGCCATTGCGAAGGCCTATGCCGCAGGTGGGGCAAGTTGTTTATCTGTGCTCACCGATAAGCAATTTTTTCAGGGTGGTTTTGACGTGTTGGTGCAGGTGCGTGAAACCGTTGATTTGCCCTTGCTGTGCAAAGAGTTTGTTCTGAGTCCGTACCAGCTTTTTCAGGCACGAGCGGCTGGTGCGGATGCGGTGCTATTGATCGCCGCGATCCTTACGGATCAGGACCTGCGCTACCTCAACAAAGTGGCTCAATCCCTTGGTTTGGATGTGTTGGTTGAGGTGCATGACGCCAAGGAGCTGGAGCGGGTGCTCGCGATTGGAGGTTTTTCATTGATTGGCATCAACAACCGCGACTTAGCCACATTTGAAACAGATCTAGCCACCACAGAATTGTTGGTGAATCAATTCCGTGATCGTTTGCATTTGGACACCACCGTGCTGGTGAGTGAGTCGGGATTGTTTACGCGTTCCGATCTTGATCGGGTTCAGGCTGCTGGTGCTGAGGCCGTTTTGGTCGGTGAGGCCTTAATGCGTCAGGAGGATGTAGAGCAGGCCCTTCATTCACTGGTGGGGGCGTGATGTTGCCCCGTCCTGCAGAATTGCGATCTATTGCACTGAGCTTTTGCTGATCAGCCTGCTCACGGGTTTCGCCGCTGGTGCTGTTCATGTGGTGGGTGGTGTGGACCATCTCGTGGCGATGACGCCTTTTTCACTGCGACAGCCCGTCGCTGCCCTGCGCGCTGGGTTGGCTTGGGGGGCTGGTCATTCGGTTGGCGTAGTGGTGCTCGCCCTCGCTGCGATCGGTTTGAAAGACCTCGTCCATATCGAAGCAATGTCGGCATGGGCCGAATTTTTGGTGGGCGTCGCTCTCTTGTTGGTGGGTGCTCTGGCGGTCCGTACCGCTTTCGGACTCAAGCTGCATAGCCATGAGCACCATCACAATGATGCCTCGATTCATCGGCATCTCCACTTGCATGTCCGTGGCCAAAGCAACCACCGCCGTCACGCCCATGCCGCTTCGGGCCTCGGCCTTTTGCATGGTTTGGCCGGTGCGAGTCATCTCTTGGCAGTGATTCCAGCTTTGGCATTGCCCCCATTGGGAGCTTTCGCCTACTTAGTGGCCTATCTCGGAGGATCGATTGCGGCTATGGCTGCTGTTGTGAGCACCCTGTCGTTTCTCACTCTGCGGAGTGGTGCACGTGTGTTGCCGTTGTTGGTGGGATGCACGGGGGCCCTATCGATTGCAACCGGTGCTTTTTGGTTGCAGAAAACATCTGCTGTTGTGTTCTAAATCGTTTGGATTTAGCTCATAGTTTCACAATGCTTTTATCAGATAGGTCGATATCAATCAAGAGGGAAGTCGGTCGACTTAGCGTTCTTTTTTGAAGATGCTTTTAACTTTTGGCCCTGCTACTTGTTGCCCGAGTTGGGTGATTGAGATGGTTGGTTAAAAACGGTTTGCTTGCCTGCTCTGGTTAGAGCTAACGCGGGCCATAACGATGCCGATCAACGCTGATGGGGGGATTGGTCCCAGCTGCCGACTATCAGTACTGGAGGAGGGGTTGTCCCCTAGAAGAATCATCCCGTCGTGCCCCACACTCTGAAGACGCTTGATGAGGCGAAGTCCTGGCCTTAAAGGATGCCACGCCACCACAACGGCTCCCAAGGGTGGAGTGTCAGTGTCGGCTGAGGTCCGTCGAACCAGCACCCGGTCGTCAGGATTGAGGGTGGGACGCATGGACTCGCCTTCCACTTTGAGAAGCAAACGGCGTCCACAAAAAAGCAGCAACAGGTCTTGAAGACCAGCTGCTGCAATCGGCGATATGGGTGAGCGGATTGTGCTCAGGAGGCGGTAACCCAGGCGTCGCTACGGCCTTTGGATTGCCAGAACATGCCGTGGATTTTTTCAACAGCAGCCATCAGTTCTTCGGCTTTGCCTTGGTCGATGTGCACCTTGCAGGCGCTGCAAAGCTTGGCCGCTTTCCAGAAGGTGTCGTGGAGATCGGGGAACGTGGCGAGGTGCTCGGGCTTGAAATAGTCGGTCCAAAGGATCAACAGTTCTTTCTTGGTCTTTTGGGCTTCGTCTTCCTTGACCGCAACAAAACGGGAGAAGGTGTTGTTGTAGGTGGCAAGAGCTGCAGCATTTCCTGCATCAGGTGCTTCCAAAGCCTTGAGCTTTTTAGTCATCGCGAGCACTGCTTCAGCGTGAACACGAGCTGAAGCAGGGTCGTAGACGCCGCAAGGTCCATCGCAATGGGCTTCCACAACGGAAGCGGGCAGAGCGCAGACAATGGCGTTAAGGGCCGAACGCAGCATCATTTAAGGAGCGGTATTTGCTTGATGTGAGCCTAGCTTCCGCTCACTTCTTGACGTCGAGTAATTCGACCTCAAAGAGCAAGGTGGCGTTTGGAGGAATCACACCACCGGCACCACGCTTTCCATACGCCAGGTCGGGCGGGATGACCAGGTTGCGCTTGCCGCCCACTTTCATCCCAGCCACACCCTCTTCCCAGCCCTTGATGACGCGGCCAGCTCCCAGCGGGAAGCTGAACGGACCACGTCCATAGCTGCTGTCGAATTCGGTGCCGTTTTCGAGGCTGCCTCTGTAGTTCACCACGACTGTTTGTCCCGCAGTGGCTTCGTCCCCAGTTCCAACCTCAATCTCCGTAATTTTCAAGCCACTGGGCAGAAGACGGGTGTCGGGGGCATCCATCGGGCCGCCCAGGGCGGATGCATCGGCTTGATTGGTCTCAGGCGCCATGGCGAAAAGGGTTGGATTGGGGTTTTCGGGGTCCAGTTCGAAGTTCGATGCAACAGCAGCTTTGGATTCGGAACGCACCACAGCAACTTCGGCCTGGGGTGCAGCCGTCACCGTGGAAGGAGAGATCAGTTGGCTCACAAAGGCCAGAAGGAGGCAAGCCACACACACCGAGGTGGAGATCAAAATGTCGCGCACAGAATCCGAGTCGGATGGTCCTAATTCTGGCCTTTCAGAGGGCCGGAATGAATTATTCGGCCCGATTCAGTTGACGAATCTGTTGTTCCAGTCGGTCGAGGCGACCTCGAAGTTCATCCACTTCTCTTTGACTCGGAACGCCAAGATCTTGAAGGATGTTGTCTCGGTTGCGTTCCAGATTCCGGCCCATCTGTTGCTCAAGCTCTGGGGTTTCCCCCCGCAAGGCCTTGAGCACGTCATCGACCAACTCTGATGCCTGGTTTGGATCCAGTTGCCCGTTGCTGACCCATGCTTGCGTGACGCCTCGCAGCCGGTCGGCCACCAGGGTTGTGGTGCCGAGTCCACGGAGCAGAAGCTGCTGAAGCGGGTTGGCGTCCATGGGAGTCCGCAAAGGGCTGCCGTCCAGGATGGCTTGGTCTTGCCCCTCTGACCATGGGCGATCTCCGACTGTCTGCTGGATGGCGCGCCGTTTTTGGGGGCGTGCTCGCAGGGCTGGCACCTTCTTTGGGCGGCCCCCTTCTGATGCTGCCTGCGTTGGCGTTGTTGTGGTCGTTTGCTGAACGCACCCGCTGGAGTGCGGTGTGGGGTTTGCTCGCTGTGCTGGTGAGCCATGCCTGGCTGTTGTCATTGCATCCACTCACCTGGATGGGTGTGCCTGCCCTGTTGAGCCTCCCTCTGGCGATCAGCCTTTGGTTGATCTGTGGCGTTTGTGCGGCGGCGTTGCTCGCGTTGTGGTCGATGCTGCTGCAGCGCTGTCGTCGTTGGTTCCCGCGATCAGCGCCCTGGTTGCTTGCGGCTGTTCTCGCTTTGATTTGGGCCTGGGCTGAGCTGGTGTTGTCGGGCTCGCCGTTGTTTTGGATCGGGGTCGGTGGCAGCACATTGCCCTGGGACCTACCGCTCGCCGGCTTGTCCCGTTGGTTTGGTTCCGGGGGACTGGTTGTGGTTCAGCTGATGTGGGCCTGGTGGATTTGCGGCTTGGTGGAGCGCCGAGGCATCGACCGTCGAGCCGTCAATCGCCGTGGTTTGTGGATCGGTTTCGGCAGCCTTCTGCTGGCCCATGGCCTAGGTGCTGTGATTTTGGCGACAGCACCACCCGTAACCGGTGCTCTCTCGATGGCCGTATGGCAGCCAGCGGTGCCCACCCGTAAAAAGTTGGATCTGGATCAGCAGCGCCAACTCCCGCAGGCTTTGCTCGCTGCGTTGCAAGAGGCGAAAGGCGAGCAAGTGGATGCTTTGGTGGCGCCGGAGGGTGTGCTTCCGTCCCGTTGGCGCATGCCCCAGGGGGCACCATCTGTGCCCCTGATCAGTGGTGGGTTCCGCTGGGTGCAGGGCCAGCAGCGCAGCTCATTGTTGCTGTTCTCACCGGACTCTGAACGTCCAGAGCCCCTCCTTGACAAACACCGCCTGGTGCCCATTGGGGAATGGATTCCGCCGCTCCCGGGGGGATTCACCGCCGGATTATCGGCGGTGGGGGGGCTGCATCCAGGGGATGAATCGCGGCTGTTTTCCGTCTTCGACTCTCCTGCTGCTGGGGCTATTTGCTACGAAATTGCTGATGGCAGGTCCCTGGCTCTGGCCGCAGCCGAGGGGGCGGATTGGCTGCTTTCTATCGCCAATCTCGATCCATATCCCTCGCAGCTGCAGCAACAATTTTTGGCGTTGGCGCAGCTGCGTGCCATCGAATCGGGTCGTGACCTGCTCAGCGTCGCGAATACGGGACCGACGGCCCTGATTTCTGCCGATGGACATGTGAATCGCCTGTTGCCACCAATGGAGGTCGGAGTCGCCACGGTGACGATCCAGCGTCGCGAAACAATGAGCTTTTATTCCTGGTTGGTGTCGCAGTCCCGTTGAAGCAATCCACCCCCCAGCACGGTGTCGTCCGCATAAAAAACGGCGGCTTGCCCAGGGGCGATGGAAAACTGATTCTCGTCAAACACCAGATGGCAACGGTGGGGGCGCTGGCGTTGATGGTCGTCGTCGGTCGCGGGCAATGGGGTTAACCGGGCGGTGACGGGAGCACTGCGGTACCGCACTTGCACATCGACGTTCATGGCCTGCAGGGGTGGATCGATGGAAACCCAGTTGATCGCACCGACAACCGCCTCCTGACGACCAGCTTCCGCCCGGGGTGCCACCACAACGCGATTCATGGCTGGGTCGAGTTTCACCACGTGTAATGGCTCTTGCCACGCCACGCCAAGGCCCTTGCGCTGGCCGATGGTGAAGTGCTCGATCCCATCGTGCTCCCCCACCACAGTGCCGTCCTTCAGGACGATTTCCCCTTGTCGCGGCGGCAAATAGGTATCCAGAAAGGCACGCATGGAACCGTGGTGGTCCGCCAGGCATAGGTCCTGACTCTCGGGCTTTTCAGCGGTGCGCAGACCATGGCGGCCGGCTTCGATGCGTGTATCCGCTTTGGTCAGTTCGCCGAGGGGAAACACGATCCTGCCGAGGGCTTCTTGCGGCAGGTCGTAGAGGAAATAGCTCTGGTCTTTGCGGGAGTCCAAGCCTCGCAGCAGCTGATGGCGTCCACGATCACCGCCATGGCGGATGCGGGCGTAGTGGCCCGTAGCAATTCTTGGAAGATGGCGCTCCTGCTTTGCCCACTCGAGCATGGGGCCAAATTTCACAGATCGGTTGCACTGCGAACAGGGCAGCGGCGTGATGCCGTCCTGGTAGCCATCCACGAGTCGTTGAACAATTTCCTTTTGGAAGGTTTCGCGGGTATCGACCACATGGTGAGGGATGCCCAACTGCTCACAGATGCCTGCGGCATCCACCAACCCTTCAGCGCAGCAGGCGCCTTTTCCACTCATCAGCCACAACGTCAGTCCCTCGACCTCCCAGCCGGCTTCCACCAACAGGGCAGCGGTTAAGGAACTATCCACTCCACCCGACAACCCGACGGCGACGCGATGCTCCCCAGGCCATTGACGCAGCCGGGTCAGGGCGGCTTCTCCGGCCTCCGTCATGGTTGTTCCAAGGGCCATCGGCGGCGCAGGGAGATCACTCCATAGTGAGCTCCCGGCCATCAATCTCGCCATGGGCTGGCCTTGAGCTGATGCGTGTGATGCCGAGATTGTTGCGACGGCGGTTTGTTGGTTGGTTTTGCAGCTTTGTTTGAAAGTTGCTCACGAGAACATTGCGGATCGGCTTGCGGAATTTTTTTAGATGTGCTGCTGCTGCCCGATGAGAGGCAAGCGCGACGAGGAAAGTGGTGGCGTTGTCCCCTCTGGGTTGATGCGTGTTGATTGCATCTGTTGGTGGAGCTGATTCGCTGGAATCCTATGCAGTGCCTGCTTTTTTGCACGTTTACATACACGTAGAATTTCCCTGGATTGCGAACGATGTCGATTTTTTAGTGTATGAAAACCCTCACATCAAGGTGTAAATGAACACAAATACGGTCGTGCGGTAATCAATTTCCGACCGCTTGGATTGGTCCAAATTGCCCCGTTTTTTTGCGATAAAATCTGGATAAGAAACTATTTGTTAAGCCCGAATGTTTCGATTTCCTGGCCTGAATCTGAAGGGTTGCTGAAAAAGAGGCCTTCTTTTGTTTCTTCGTAAGAAAGTCTTTGCACATTCGGGCTGCCTCCATGGTGTCCACAGCTTCTAAGCCGCTCGAGACGCAACGTCGCCGTAGCAGCGATCCTGTGAGTTGGTATTTATCAACGATCGGAAGAATCCCTCTGCTCACGGCGGCAGAGGAAATTGAATTGGGAAATCAAGTGCAAGCCATGATGGCTTTCACAGAAGACGGTTCGAAGGACTTCAAAGTTGAAGACCTGACGACTAAACAGCGGCGCATGCTTCGTATTGGCCGTCGGGCCAAAGAGCGGATGATGAAGGCCAACCTTCGTCTTGTCGTCAGCGTTGCCAAGAAATACCAGGGCAAAGGTTTAGAACTTTTGGACTTGATCCAAGAGGGTTCTCTTGGCTTGGAACGGGCTGTTGAAAAATTCGATCCCACAAGGGGGTACAAGTTTTCGACCTACGCCTTCTGGTGGATTCGGCAGAGCATGACCAGGGCGATTGCTTGCCAATCCCGCACGATCCGTCTCCCTGTTCATCTCAGCGAACGTCTCACCACGATTCGCAAAGTCAGTTTGGATCTCGCCCACAAGCTTGGCGCCATGCCGAACCGGTTGGAAATCGCTGAAGCGATGGATATTCCGGTGGAAGAGCTCGATTCCCTCTTGCGTCAGGCCCTCACCACCAGCAGCCTCGACGCTCCAGTTAATGGAGAAGAAGGACGAAGCTTCCTTGGTGACTTAATTGCCGATTCGTCAGCGGACGAACCCCTCGACATCGTTGAGCAGCGCATTCACCATGAGCAACTCGGCCGTTGGCTCAGTCATCTCAGTGAGCAAGAGCAAAATGTGCTTCGGCTTCGTTTTGGCTTAGAAGGCAACGAGCGTCACACGCTTGCCGAGATTGGTCGCATGATGGAAGTATCCCGAGAGCGGGTCCGTCAGGTGGAGCTCAAGGCTCTTCGAAAATTGCGCAATCTCACCAGACGCTTGCCGAGTGGCATTTGATGAGCGGTTTTAAGGAGTGGCGTGGCTGAGGCTTAGTCCTCAGCCCAGATGTACCGCGTTAGTTCTGCAGGATCAGGTTCGGGGGCGGAGAGTGCGAAATCAACGCAATCCGAGATCACCGCATCTATTTCTTTTTCAATTCCACGAAGTTCGTCGCTGGTGACCAAGCCGGCTTCGGTCAAGTCGCGCTCCAGCGCTTTGAGCGGATCACGCTTTGCCCAGAACAGCTTTTCCTGTTCTGAGCGCAATTCATCGGGATCAGCCAACGAATGTCCGCGGAATCGGTAGGTGAGGCATTCCAAAACGGTGGGACCCTCCCCAGCCCTGGCTCGTTCGATCGCCCGTTGCGCTGCAGCGCGAACAGCAAGAACGTCCATGCCATCCACTTCTTCTCCAGCCATGCCGAAGGACCCTGCCTTACGCCAAATTTCAGGATCGCTTGTGGCTCTGTCGTGAGCCATGCCGATGGCCCATTTGTTGTTCTCAACGACAAAAAGGATCGGTAGTTTCCACAATTGGGCCATGTTCAAGCATTCGAAGAACTGGCCGTTATTGCAGGTGCCGTCTCCAAAAAATGCTGCTGTTACCGAGTTACTGGAGGCATCGCCGAGGGCGTCTCGTTTGTAGCGACTGGTAAAGGCTGATCCAAGGGCGACGGGAATTCCTTCCGCGATAAAAGCAAAACCTCCCAAGAGGTGATGTTCTTTGGAAAACAGATGCATGGAACCACCGCGGCCCTTGCTGCATCCCGTTTCTTTGCCAAACAGTTCACTCATGACCTCGCGCGCAGGAACCCCTGCACTCAGGGCATGGACGTGATCGCGGTAGGTGCTGCAAAACCAGTCATGCTGACGCTTCATTGCGCCAATAACACCAGTGCTGACGGCTTCTTGACCGTTGTAAAGGTGAACGAAGCCAAACATCTTGCCCCGGTAATACATCTCGGCGCATTTGTCCTCAAAGCGCCGACCCAGGGTCATGTCTCGGTACAGGTCCAAGCCCGTGTCGCGATCAACGATCGCGCGTTGAGATGTCACCAGATTGGAGAGACGTTCGGCATGGGCACCGGCGGCGGCGATACCGATGGAAGCGGAGTCCACCGCGAGGTCCTGACCCATGACCAGCTCATTCACACCTAGCAACTGTAAGGGCCAGCGGATGAGGAATAGGCAAAACACCAGACAGTGACTAAAGTTCGCGCCTGCGACACATGAAGCTGTTGGATTTGCCCATCGATCATTTCCGACTGCTGGGTGTCAGTCCTTCCGCTGATGCGGCAGCCATCCTTCACCGTCTGCAAACCCGCTGTGATAGCCCGCCTGATCAGGGGTTTACCCATGAAGCGCTGCTCAAGCGCAATGAACTACTGAGCCGTTCGGCTGATCTCCTCACCGATCGAAATGACCGTGCCGAGTACGAATCTGCTCTGCTTCGTTTGAGTGCATCTCATCCCAACGAGACCGTTGGACTCGACCTTCCAGCGAGCAGTGAAGTTGCTGGATTGATTCTTCTTTGGGAGGCCCACGGAGCCCTTGAGGCGTTCCAAATGGCGAGTCATGGGCTTCAGCCACCGCAAGCACCTGCGCTCGGCAGTGGCCGGGAAGCTGATCTCACCCTGTTGGCCGCTTTGGCGTGTCGCGATGCAGCAGTCGAAGAACAGGGTCAGCGCCGTTATGAATCGGCGGCGCAGTTGTTGGTTGAAGGAATTCAGTTGCAACAGCGCATGGGCAAGTTGCCCAATCAGCAGCGCATGCTCGAAGGCGATCTGGACGCGCTTCTTCCGTTCAGAATTCTGGATCTCATCAGTCGAGATTTGAGTGATCAGGCCTCGCACCAACAGGGTTTAACGCTGCTTGATCAACTCGTCAGTTGCCGAGGCGGTCTGGATGGAACGGATGTTGTGACCTCCATTGAGGGGGCTGGGTCGATGACCCAAGACGATTTCGAGTCGTTCTTCCAACAAATTCGCCGTTTTTTGACGGTGCAAGAACAGATTGATCTCTTCAGTCGTTGGTCGGAAGAGGGCGAAGCGGAAGCAGGGTTTTTGGCTGTTCTTGCACTCACGGCTGCCGGTTTTTCCCGGCGCAAGCCGGAAAGCCTTGAGCAGGCCCGAGGGCGGCTGCAACTCCTACCTGACTCAGAGCTGGATCCGATGCCCCTCTTGGGCTGTCTGGATTTGTTGCTTGGCAATGTGCGTGAGGCGGACCATCACTTCGCTGCGATCCGGGATGCAGACGTACAGGCTTGGTTTGTGCAGCACACTGGCGACAGCTTGGCGGCGCAGTGTGAATACTGCAGGGCTTGGCTTGGGCGGGATGTGTTGCCGGGCTATCGCGATGTCGATGCAACAGCCATTGATCTCGACGCCTGGTTTGCCGACCGTGATGTGCAGAACTACGTCGAACGACTGGATCGACAAGCGTCCCGTCAGCCGCTCAGCGACGCGCTGCCCTTGCCTTGGCAGACCTCCGTCGCTTCGGATCTTGGTCTTCAATCCTTGGAGCCTATTTCAGCTTCAGAGGAGTCTGCGGATGGTCTGGAAGAACGCGGTATCCGCCTCCCTTCCCTCTCGCTTCCCCAACTTCCCCAACTGCCCAGGCTTCCCCAACTTCCACGACCGCTCGTGGTCAAGATTGCGGTGATGGTGGCAGTTCTGGCCGCCTTTGGTGGCGGTCTCTCGCTGATGCTCCGTCAGCGAAGTGAAGCGCCACAGGTATCGCCAGTGGTGAAGGAAGAACCGGTGTTATCGGCCCCCGATGATCTCGATGAGACAGCGCTTCCGATGGCCACACTCCAACCGGAGCAACCTCTGGATCGTCCAATCGAACCGCTGACAAGTGATGCGCCTTCGGATAAGCAACTCGAGGATCTCGTCCAGGGCTGGTTGGATGCCAAAGCCAATGCCTTAGCGAGTCCAGACAACGCTGTGCCTGATGCGGTTTCGAAAGAAATATCCACCGTTGCCCGCGATCGGCTGTTGCAACGGGTGCAAGCAGAGCGCACCGCCGATGCCGCGCTGGGCTACACAAAGATCATCAAGGCTTCTGTCACCAGCGTTGATGTGGTGAGCCGAACCCCACGACGCATTGCTGTGAAGGCTGAGCTGAACTACTTCGATCAAACCCTTGATCGCTCCGGAACCAGCATTGATCAGACACCTGCAGGAGCGTTGACAGTCACCTACGTGCTTGGGCGAGATGGAAAACAGTGGAAATTGCATGAATACATTTCCGGTTCCTAAGCGATTGGCGAGCCGCTTTTTACGATCAGTGCATTGAGCCAGTCATGGTCCCGCAATGTTTGACGAGCTTTCAGCCCGCTTTGAAGATGCTGTCAAAGGGCTGAGAGGCCAGGACAAGATCAGCGAAACCAATGTCGATGGGGCTCTTAAGGAGGTTCGTCGTGCGCTGCTCGAAGCCGATGTCAGCCTTCCGGTGGTTAAGGATTTTGTCTCTGAGGTGCGCGGCAAAGCCGTTGGCGCTGAGGTGGTGCGGGGGGTCAGCCCCGACCAGAAGTTCATCCAGGTAGTCCACGATCAACTTGTGGATGTGATGGGTGGCGATAACGCACCACTGGCCCGCGCCTCTGAGACTCCCACGGTTGTTTTGATGGCCGGCCTGCAGGGGGCGGGTAAAACCACGGCCACGGCCAAGCTGGGCCTCCACCTCAAAGATCAGGGCCGTCGCTCCCTCATGGTGGGTGCGGATGTGTATCGCCCCGCTGCCATCGAGCAGTTGAAAACCCTTGGTGGGCAGATTGGGGTTGATGTGTTCAGTCTGGGAACAGACGCGAAGCCTGAAGAGATCGCTGCGGCCGGTTTGGCGAAGGCGAAGGCGGAGGGCTACGACACCCTTCTGGTCGACACCGCAGGCCGCCTTCAGATCGACACCGAAATGATGGGGGAAATGGTGCGAATTCGCTCCGCTGTGCAGCCCGATGAGGTGCTGCTGGTTGTGGATTCGATGATTGGCCAGGAAGCGGCCGAACTCACCCGTGCCTTCCATGAGCAGGTTGGCATTACCGGGGCTGTGCTCACCAAGCTGGATGGCGATTCCCGCGGTGGTGCGGCACTTTCCATCCGCAAAGTGAGCGGTCAGCCGATCAAGTTCATCGGTACCGGTGAAAAGGTTGAGGCGCTTCAGCCATTCCATCCAGAACGGATGGCGAGCCGCATTCTCGGTATGGGGGATGTGCTCACGTTGGTAGAGAAGGCTCAAAAAGAGGTCGAACTCGCCGACGTTGAAAAAATGCAGAAGAAGCTGCAGGAGGCGTCGTTCGAT
Organism: Synechococcus sp. BL107; assembly: GCF_000153805.1. NCBI lineage: Bacteria > Bacillati > Cyanobacteriota > Cyanophyceae > Synechococcales > Synechococcaceae > Synechococcus > Synechococcus sp. BL107. The sequence goes on from NZ_DS022298.1 coordinate 1,183,224, forward strand.
TTCTCTGATTTCCTCCAGCAGATGCGTCTGATCAAGCGGATGGGATCCCTCGGGGGGCTCATGAAAATGATCCCCGGCATGAACAAGATCGACGACGGGATGTTGAAGCAGGGCGAGGACCAGCTCAAGCGTGTCGAGGCCATGATTGGGTCGATGACAGAGAGCGAGCGATGTCAGCCGGAGTTGCTGTCCTCTCAGCCGAGTCGACGTCGTCGCATTGCTGCCGGAAGTGGCCACCAGCCCGCCGATGTGGACAAGGTGCTGGCTGATTTCCAGAAAATGCGGGGCTTCATGCAGCAGATGAGCCGTGGAAACATGCCAGGAATGCCAGGAATGCCAGGAATGCCAGGAATGGGTGGAATGCCAGGGATGGGTGGAATGCCAGGGATGCCAGGAATGCCCGCAGGGGCTGGCCGGGGTGGCCCCCCCAAGCGTCAGCGTCCAGCCAAGAAAAAGAAGGGCTTCGGTGAACTCTGAAGGTGAACCGGTATGGTGGTTCTTTGGCGGGCTGAATGGCCCGGCTTGAACCCCACCACTCTTCACACCAAGGCCACGATGATCAAGCTCCGCCTGAAGCGGTTCGGTAAGAAGCGGGAAGCGAGCTTCCGCCTCGTGGCCTGCAACAGCACGTCTCGACGGGATGGACGCCCGTTGCAGGAGCTTGGCTTCTATAACCCCAGAACGAAGGAAACCCGTCTGGATACAGAGGCCATTCGCGAACGTTTGGGTCAGGGTGCTCAACCCACAGACATCGTGCGCACCCTCTTGGAGCGCGGTGGTTTGATCGAAAAAACGGTTCGCCCTTCCGTCACTGTTGGCCAGGCCAAACAAACGGCAAAGCGTGAGGCGGCTGCAAAACAGGCTGCAAAGGATGCAGCTGAGGCCAAGGCCGCTGCTGCTGCTGAAGCTGAGGCACCAGCTGCCGATGCTGAAGCGTCGGAAGGCTGATCACCTCAGCACCCGATAGGGGCGACCGCGGTCGTTTCGTCTTCGACCTGCCTGATCCTGAAGCTGCCCTCGCCATTGCAGGGGAAGCAGAGGTCACTCTTCACCGACTTGAAGCCCTTACTGGGGCTTCAGTTGTGTTGCGGGGACTTCAATTGGTGATCACTGGTCGAGCCGCTCAGATTGAGCGAGCCGCTTCGGTTGTCGAGTTGGTTCGACCCATTTGGCAAGACGGTCAAGCGGTGTCGTCCGTTGATCTTCAGTCGGCTTTGGGGGCTCTGAATACAGGTCGCGGAGACGACCACTCGGCGATGGCAGAGCAAGTGTTGGTGCGAAGTCCGCAGGGCCAAACCTTGAGGCCACGAACCCTGCGACAGAAAAGTTACGTAGACGCCATGGAGCGCCACGACCTCACCTTTGCCCTGGGACCTGCCGGAACAGGGAAAACATTCTTGGCCGCCGTATTGGCGGTTCGCATGCTGACCGAACGCAAGGTTGAGCGACTGATCTTGACGCGACCGGCGGTGGAAGCTGGGGAACGTCTGGGATTCCTTCCCGGTGACCTCCAACAAAAAGTGGATCCGTATTTGCGGCCTCTCTACGACGCGCTGCACTCCCTGCTGGGACCAGAAAAGACTGCTGGCCTCTTAGATAAAGGCGTGATTGAGGTCGCGCCCTTGGCGTACATGCGGGGCCGCACGCTCAATAATGCGTTTGTGATCCTTGATGAGGCACAAAACACCACTCCAGCTCAGATGCGAATGGTGCTCACCCGGTTGGGGGAGCATTCGCGCATGGTGGTGACGGGTGATGTCACCCAAGTGGATCTTCCTCATCATCAACTCAGTGGCCTTGAAGAGGCCTCAGAGGTGTTGGACGGCGTGGCGGGGGTTGCTGTTTGCCGTTTGACATCGGCGGACGTCGTGCGCCATCCGTTGGTGCAACGGGTTGTGGAGGCCTATGCCCGCCTCGATGAGCAGCGGCTTGAGCAACGAGAGGAACAAGGGTTGACCAGCCCTCCGTCGCGGATTGTGCGTCGATAGGGAGATCCACACCCCATCTCATTGCCACCACTGTCAAAGTAACCAAAGCAATGTGGTCTGGTCGACATGCCAGCTAGCAGCAATTTTCAACAGGCCATTCGTGAGGCACAGTCCAGTGCCCTCGTCGGCCCCAACGTTGTCAATAAGGCCTTGCCTTATGTCGGCGGTGGCATGGTGCTCACCTCCTTGGGAGTGCTTGGCGGTCTCACCTTGATCGCTTCGCCGATCTTTATGCCCCTGTTTTGGGTGGCGTTAATCGGCAACTTGATTCTTTTCTTTGTTGCCCAAAACGTCGCTTTGAAGGGCAATAACGCCACGGCGTTGCCTCTTTTAGCGGTTTACAGCTTGATCACTGGCTTCACCCTGAGTGGTCTGGTCGCGTTCGCCGGAGCAGTGGCGGGTATCGGTGCCGTTGGTACCGCTGCCTTGGCCACTGGGATCACATTTGTGATCGCTTCGATCGTCGGCCGTCGGATGAGCGACAGTGTCGGCCAGGCGCTTTCGGGTGTCGTTGGTCTTGGATTGATCGGCCTGATTTTGGCGATGGTCGTCCAGTTCGTTGGTGGGATTTTTGCTCCAGCGATGTTCCATGGCACCAGCTTTGAGCTGATGATTGCTGGTTTCGGAACCGTGCTGTTCGTTGGTGCGGCTTTTGTCGACTTCTACACGATGCCCCGTGCCTATCGGGACGACCAATATTTGGCCGGTGCACTCAGCATGTACCTCACCTACATCAACCTGTTTATTTTCATTCTTCGGTTGATCATTGTTCTGAATGGTGGTGGTCGTCGCGATTAAGCGATCCAACTTTCATCAAATTCATCGAAAACCCCAACATTGTTGGGGTTTTTTTGTGTCGAGAAGAGGGCTTTTGATCGGCTTGTCTTCGATCATTTGTTTAAGCAGCGGCGATGGCGTACACGCTGCTGCTTATCGCCCTTTTTTGTTCGTCGTCGTAGCCCCATCGCTCTAAGAAGGAGACGTCAGCACCGCTGTTGTCGATGGTGGCTTCAAGCAGCTGCTCCAAGCGTTCCTTCACGAGGATCGGCTCCAGAAGTCGTAGTAATTCTGCGCAGCGGAGGGTGACCCGCTCCGATCCGGCTTGTTGGTTGTCATCTCCACTGCGCTTGTGATGCAGTGCCATCGCAGTACTCATCGCCAAATTGCGAACGCTGAGGTCCACTACATCGCGTCCAGCACTGCGCAGCTGCCCCGCAACGACATCGGGCATGCGATCCATTAAGGCGCTATCTCCCGCAAGCGTCACCACAAAAAATCCTCGCGCCCCATCGCGGCTTGCCACCATTTCACCGATCCGATCGGCGAGCACTTCATCGCTGATCTCTTCGTTGTCCCATTGCTGCAGCCAAGTGGCTGTGATCTCCATCGCCTGCTGAAACGTGGGCTGTTGATTCGACATGGCGCATCGTTGCCAATCCAGTCAGGCTATGGGCCTGCCTGGTTGATGTGATGCTGAGTTCCTCGAATCACGATCTTCATCTGCGACTTCCTTCCGGCCATTGGCAGGCGCTACAGAAGCACTGTGCTCAGACGGGGGAAAGCGCCAGTGCCGTGATCCGTAAAGCACTGGGTGATTTTCTCGATTTGGAGCACCACACCATTTGGCAGCTTTCGACGTCGACGGCCGTGGTGGAAGGAGTGTTTGGAGAAGCATTGAAAGTGTCTGATTTGCCCGAGCACGGCGATTTTGGGATCGGAACGTTTGAGCACCTGGATGGTGAAGGAATCCTTCTCGATGGAATCTGTTGGCAGGCCAGGGCCGATGGAAGCCTGATTCAGGCTCCCCTCGATGAAGGCATTCCCTTTTGGATCGCATCGCGTTTTCAGAGTGAGAAACAATTCACGCTTGAAGATGTTCAGAGTCTTGAGCAGCTTGGAGCGTTGCTGGATCCCTTCAGGCCCAGCGCCAATCTCTTCGTTGCCATCCGCATAACTGGAACGTTCAATCAGGTTTTAGTGCGATCGGTGTCTCCAGTGGAGGAAGGCGCCACGTTGTTGGATGCAGCGAAGGCCCAAACCACCTTCCGCCACCAGGCGATTCAAGGAACTCTGGTTGGATTTTGGAGTCCGTCCCACGCCAGCAGCCTGAATATTCCTGGCTATCACTTGCATTTTCTTTCTGATGATCGACAGCACGGAGGCCACCTATTGGATCTAGGGGCCGAGTCGTTGCAGGTGGATTTCGATCTCGAATCGAACTTGCGTCTTGCTTTGCCTGAAACGCGCGAATTTTTGATGGCTGACCTGAGTGGAGATCCCAGATCGGCATTGGAGCAGGCTGAAACCAAAGCCGGCTGATGAACCCCCAGACTGAATCGATGGTTCAACCCCCTGTGCGAGACGACTACCGGTCCGGTTTTATTGCCCTGATCGGTCGTCCCAACGTTGGGAAATCCACCCTGCTGAACAAGTTGGTGGGGGAAAAGGTGGCGATCACATCGCCGGTGGCTCAGACCACACGCAACCGCCTGCGCGCGATCCTCACCACCGAGGAGTCCCAGATGGTTCTGGTCGATACCCCTGGAATTCATAAGCCCCATCATCTTTTGGGCGAACGGCTCGTTCACAGCGCCCGAAGCGCGATCGGAGAGGTTGATCTTGTGTTGCTTCTCCTTGAGGGTTGTGAGCGGCCAGGCCGCGGCGATGCTTTCATCGTCAATTTGCTGAAACAGCAGTCGCTACCAGTGTTGGTTGCTTTAAACAAATGGGATTTGGTGGCTGCCGACCAACAGGATCAAGCCGCCGCCAGCTATGACGAACTCCTCGCTGAGACCCATTGGCCGGTGCATCGCTGCAGTGCGATCTCGGGTGATGGTTGCCGTGAGCTCTCTGCGGTCATGGCGGAACAGCTTCCCTTGGGACCGCAGCTGTATCCGCCCGACATGGTGACGGATCAACCGGAACGCGTGCTCCTAGGCGAATTGATTCGTGAGCAGGTTCTTCTCTATACCCGTGAAGAGGTGCCCCATAGCGTTGCTGTAACGATCGATCGCGTCGAAGACATCCCACCGAAGGGCAAAAACCCAGGGCGGACGGCCGTGTTGGCCACGGTGCTGGTGGAACGGAAAAGCCAGAAAGGGATCCTGATCGGGAAGGGCGGCGCCATGCTCAAAACGATTGGTCAGGGAGCAAGGCTCCAGATGCAAACGTTGATCGATGGTTCGGTGTATTTGGAGTTGTTTGTGAAGGTGGTTCCTGATTGGCGGAGTAAGCCCCATCGCCTGGCGGAGTTGGGTTATGGCGGGGGTGATTTTTGAGCGGGGATTGCGTCCGATCTACGCTTCCACCATGCTCTCTTTGCTGACGCGCACCAAGAGCTTTCGGGATCCTTGGGTCGGTCATCCCATCCTGAACCGGCAGTTTCAGCTGCACCGTCGACGGGTGGAACTTGCCGAAACCCTTTGCACTTGGCGGCGGTGGTTGAAACCCGGACGATGCGCCGAGCTCGAGCGAGATGGGTTTGTTGTGATCCAAAACTTCCTCCCGCCGAGCCAATTTGCGGCGTTGCGTGATGAGGTGGAATCGCGGGTGAGTGATGTTGCGCATCAGCATCCGATGCCCGTGAACAATCGGGTGGGATTTCAACCCAAGCAACCCTTCCCAGCTGGATTCGATCGGTTTGATGGCGGCACCCTCAACCGCTTTCTTCATATCGATCCATCGGTGCTGCCCCAGGCGGCGGCGGTGTGCCACGACCCACGCTTGTCGTCCTGTTCTCGACAGGTGATTGGCTTGCCGATGGATCACCACAAGGTGGATGTGTACCTCACGGTCCATGGGGAGGAGAGCGAAACCCCAGACCTCCAGAAAGATCTGCATCGCGATACGTTTTTTCGGGCCTTGAAGTTTTGGTTGTTCTTGCGTCCTGTCGAGCGTGACGACGGCCCGTTTGAGTACGTCCCCGGCAGTCATCGTTTGGATCCCGTTCGTTTGCGCTGGGAACAATCCACAGCTGATGCGGCGCTGTTGCATCGCCGCCAGCCCGATGTTTCGGGCTCCTTTCGGATTCAAGACGAAGCTTTAGCAAGCCTGGGCCTGCCAAAGCCCGTTGCGGTCACCTGTCCTGCTAACACCCTTGTGCTCGCTGATGTGTTCGGCTTCCATCGTCGTGGTGCCGCTGTGCCCGGGCGCCAGCGTTTGGCTCTTTATGGATGGAATCGGCCGTATCCGTTTTTGCCAATCACTTGGTGAAGCTGGCTGAGAGAATGATCAGATGAGTGAACAACCCTTCCCTCCTGCCGATCCAGCCGCATTTCTTGCCCTTTGTGATGGGCAATGGATGAGTTTGCGCAGCTGTTTCGAGCTGTCGATGGAGGGAGATGACGAATGGCACAGCAGTGAACGGGGGGAGTTGACGGTGCGTTGTGAAAGCACCCCAGCGTCTGGCCTGGGTCAGCTGGTTGTGCAAGCCCCCAGTGGAGTCAGCAGCACCCTTTTGTTTTCCGAGGACGGTGGCTTATCTCGCAATGGAGAGCCTGCGGGAACCTGGCGCTTTTGGCCCGACGGCAGCATGGAACTCAATCTTCCGAGCCCCGATGGTGTTGTGGTGCAGGAGCGCATTTGGTTCACGCGCGCGAATTTGCGTTTGCGCAGCACGACGGCAGTGAATGGTGAGGGTGTTCCCCTGCAAGGCAGCTTTTGCACCGATATCCGCCGGGTCTCGAAGCCTGCTGCTTAAGACGAGAAGGCAAGGGTCAGCAAGCACCCGATCACCAAGCCTTTGACGAAGCTCAGCCACATGAACTGATATTTGGTGAGGCCCAGACGTTTCCGGAGACGCTTCGTTAGTTTTTTGTGCCAGCCAAGCATCGTTGAATGTTTGTTTTGATACATATTGCTCAGAGACCGTCTGGTTAACAACGCGTTAAAACGCTGCGGTTTTTGCGCTGATGCGAACAACTCCTTTGGATCAGGATGACGTCAAACAGTTGTTTTATCGTTTGGTTTCGGTTGGTTTTTGAGGGTTGCGAGTTGTTATTAAGCCCAATCCAAGCTTGAAAAAAACCTATCGCCTCGATGTTGTGACCCTGGCTCCCCAGGCGTTTGCTCCTTTGTTGGACTTGGGGGTGATCGGGCGAGCGTTTTCCGCTGGGATTGCGGAGATGCATCTTCACAATCCGCGGGAGTTCGCAACCGATCGTCACCGCAAAGTGGATGACGAGCCCTACGGCGGTGGTGCCGGAATGGTGCTCAAGCCCGAACCGGTGTTTGCCGCCATGGAGTCGGTGCCGCGCTGCCCACGCTCCAGGGTTTTGCTGATGTCTCCCCAGGGACGCCCGTTACAGCAGTGCGACCTTCAACGCTGGTCGCGGGAGTTCGATCAGTTGGTGTTTCTCTGTGGGCATTACGAAGGGTTTGATGAACGCATTCGCGGCCTCGCAGATGAAGAGGTTTCGATCGGAGATTTTGTGCTCACCGGCGGGGAATTGCCTGCGATGACCGTGATCAATGGTGTGGTGCGATTACTCCCCGGGACGGTGGGGGCCCCCGACTCGTTGGTGGAAGAGAGTCACAGCACGGTGTTACTGGAACACCCTCACTACACCCGGCCTGCGGACTTCAAAGGGATGACGGTGCCCGCGGTGCTGCGCAGTGGAGACCATGGAGCGATTGCGAACTGGCGGCAGCAACAGCGTGAGCTGCGAACCCAGGAGCGCCGGCCGGATCTTTGGACGCGGTGGCAAACCGAGAGAATGGAGTCCCCTTGCGACACCGCCATGCAGTTGCGTATCGGCAACGGTTACGACATGCACCGGTTGGTGAAGGGGCGAGCCTTAATCCTTGGTGGTGTGAGCTTGGACCATCCGGATGGACTCGGTTTGGATGGCCATAGCGATGCTGATGTGTTGGTGCATGCCGTGATGGATGCCCTGCTTGGCGCGTTATCCCTCGGCGATATCGGCAAATACTTCCCGCCGACCGACCCAAAGTGGAAAGGGGCCGACAGTTTGATGCTGCTGGAGCAGGTGGTCCAGCTGGTGGGAGATCAGGGCTGGCAGGTGTTGAATCTGGATGCTGTTGTGATTGCGGAGCGTCCCAAGCTCAAGCCCCACATTGAAGCCATGCGATCCAATATCGCGATGCGCATCGGCATTGCCGCGGACGCTGTTGGTGTTAAGGCAACCACCAATGAAAAACTGGGTCCGGAAGGCCGTGAAGAGGGGATCAGCTGCCATGCCGTGGCGCTCTTGCAGAAACCATGATGCGCAAGTTTGTGCTGCTGTTCGCCATCCTTGTGATGTTTGCGGGGCAGGTTTTGGCCAGTGATGTGGTGATTGAACAATTGCGTTTGAAGGTTCCTGAATCACAGGTGCAGACCTGGCTTGAGGCAGAGAAGCAGACCTGGCAGCCGTGGCTTGAGGCGCAGGAGGGCTTCCTCGGACGCGACATCGCCTGGGATCCGGCGCATGAGGAAGGCCAGCTGTTGATTCAGTGGGCCACCCGTGATCAATGGAAGGCGATCAGCTCGGATGAGGTTGAGCTGGTGCAGCGCAAATTTGATTCTGTTGTGAATGCTGCATTGGGCCGTTCTGCAACGGCGGAATCCCCGTTCCCCTTGGTATTGGAGGGTGAGTTGTTGCCGCTCCGCTTGCCCGGCTAATGGTGGATGCCCGGCTCGATCTGCAGCGTCGACGCCGCCTCGGGATGGTGGAGGCCATCTGGGGTGAGCACAAAACTGGGGATCAAATCATTGCGATTTTGAAGCGCTTTGAGGATGCGGGCGAGCTGGGGTTGGTCACTCGGGTGGATGAAACCAAAGCAGATTTCATTTCGGCGGCCCTCCCCCAGGTGAGGATTCATCCCCACGCGCGATGTTTAACGATGGGCGCGTTGCCCACGCCGAAGGACGGTGACCCTGAGGTGGCGGTGATCAGTGGCGGCAGCAGCGATCGCACAGTGGTGGCGGAGGCCACGCTTGCGTTGCAGTGCCACGGAATCGGCGTCGATACCGTGGTGGATGTGGGGGTAGCCGGGTTGCATCGCCTGCTCGACCAACTACCAAGGCTGCAAACCGCTCGCGTTTTGATTGCTTGTGCGGGCATGGAAGGAGCATTGCCCACTGTGCTCACTGGCTTAGTGCCCCAACCGGTGATTGGTGTACCGGTGTCTGTCGGCTATGGCATCAGCCAGGGTGGACGCACTGCCCTGGAAGGAATGTTGGCGAGTTGTGCGCCTGGATTATTGGTAACCAATATCGATAACGGATACGGAGCGGCAATGGCAGCTCTGCGAATCCTGCGGGGTACAGCAGAGGATGGAAGGAAATGAAAACGGGAAATCAATCCGTCGTGCTTTGGCCTAACCGACCGAGTTCGGCGCTGTTCTGATCACATTCGACGCGCTTCATCGTGTTGATCAAAGCGTCGAGATCGGCTGGGGACAACTCACCATCCTGTTGCCATTTCATTGCTCGAGGATCGGGAGACAAAGGACGGACTGAATGTGTTGATTTGGAATTTAGGTGTTGGACCTAAGAAAAAATGCCTACTTCACTCAAATCTCCAGAAGAAAATCTGTAGATCGCTCAGAGATGCTGGAGGTTTGGATATGCGGTTACCAAATCTTCAGCGCTCAGCACATCACCACGGCCTTCCGGTTGCCAAATCACTTCAAGGGCAATGAGTTCGGTGGAGGCCGTTGAACCCAAAATGCGCAGGGTTTGACGTAACTCTTCCCCAGTATCGGAGCCGGGAAGCTTGGCTGATGCTGTTGAGGCCACCAACAGCGTTACAACGATGAATTCGTTGGTGTCATCTGCATCACCAGAGCCAACATTGGCGTCTGCACGGCGTTCACCGCCCACGTTGCTGGTGAGCTCAGCGTCCAATTTGCTGCGTTCATTCATTGACAGCCGATTGAAGGTGGCTTCAGCTGCGTTGAAGGGAACAGTTCCGCTCTCCGAATTGGCGTAAACCCAGAGATCGGGCTGGCGCAGCAGCGCAAGGGTTGTTTCTTGGAGCAAGCGTTGCAAGCCGCTCTTGCTGGCTGTGTCGGAGCTGGCGGCAAGTCGGCGTAGGTCGTCTTGTAAGGATTTCGCGCTGGCGAGCAGACCCACTTGCAGCTGGATCATGTTCACGTTGCGAGGGAGGGCCGGAGCGGCTGGAGCTCCGCCCATGCCCGGGGTTCCCCCTCCACTGATGCCACCACGGACTGCGTTCACTAAAACCCCAGCTACGGCCATCAAGATCAACAGTCCAAAGAGACCGCCACCCCCGAATCCAAAAATCGGAATCAGGAAGGGGAAGCCCATGCCACCGCCCCTATATCCACCGCCATAACCGCCGCCGCGGTACCCGCCTCCGCCGTAGCTGCGACCGCCGGATCGAGGCATGGAAGGCGCTCGAAAACTCCCACCACCCATACGGCCGCCCCGCGCTGCATCAGCAGGTTGGACGTGGATCAGGCTGAGCCCCACCAACACCATGGGGAGGAGCAGCGAAGCGAGCAAGCGTCGGGTCCGGAACAATGATTTAGCTGCCGAAATGGCGCTGGTTTGGTCTCCCAACTCTAGGAACCGCCACCCACGATGGTGACAATTTCGAGGTTGTCGCCATCGCTAACCGCGGTGTTCGGCCACTGCGTGCGTGGAACGATCACGCCGTTGTGCTCGGCGACCACGAGTTGAGGGTTGTAGGCAAGTGCTTCGATCACCAACACCAACGTTGATGGCATTGGTGCTGGATCAAGACGGCGTTGTTCGCCATTCACTTGGAGGTCGAGAGCCATGGGTTTCAATCGACGGGGGGCAACAAGGCCTGAAGCAACTGTTGACTAGCGCGCTCAGGGTTCTCCGCAGCCATGATCGCGCTGATTACAGCAACGCGCCGGCAACCCATATCGAGGAGAGCCGTGATGTTGTTGAGCTCAATGCCGCCAATGGCGAACACCGGGCGACGCGTGAGTGCCTGGGCCTCTTGTAATCGCATCGGACCAATCGCCGGTTTGTCTGGTTTGACGGCGGTGGTGTAAACCGGTCCGAGTCCCAAGTAATCGCAGGCATCGGCATCGGCACGGCGCACGTCGTCCAGGGTGTGGGTGCTGCGGCCGAGCAGCCGCGCCTCTCCGATTAATTCCCGGGCGACATCGGTGGGTAGATCGTTTTGGCCGAGGTGCACGCCATCGGCATCGACCGCGAGGGCTAGATCGATGCGGTCATTGATGACGAAGAGAGCTCCGTGGTGTTGGCACAGCATTCGCAATGCCTTCGCTTCATCGAGGCGCTCACGGTCGTTTCCGCTTTTGCAGCGGTACTGCACCATGGTCACCCCAGCCGTAAGGGCCTGAGTCACCCGTTCGATCAGATCGGGGCATGGGGTGGTGATGAGGCAAAGCTGGCAGTTGTGCAGCGTTCTGCGACGCGCGTTGACCTCACTGGCATTGAGACAGGTGACTTCCAGGTCGTAGAGCCCGTAACGGATCGCGGCTGATTCGGAGGCCAGGGATGGATCAAGGCTGCGGCCGTATTCCTCCAAAACGCGGAGCGCTTCTTGTACTCGCCCGCAATTAGCCGCCACCACTGCCTGGGGATTGTGACGTTCCAGTTGGGCTGGATGGCTGAGACCAGCCCCAGGGTCAGTGGCCGTTGATCGCGCTTGCTTGTAGATGTTTCGGTGAAGTCGCCCTAGGCGTTGCCGCCAATCCTTGAGTCGCACAACAAGATCGTCGCGCTCTAGGCCAAACCGGCACCAGTCCTCAACGACGCGCAGGCCTTCCCTGGCACGATCGAGATTGGCATCGATCAGTCGAGCCACCCGAGGATCAACCAATCCCAATGGCCCCTCACCCATCGGTTCCATGGCACGCTGTGGGGAGACTATTGCGGCTCAACATGGAGAACGGTGGTTCCGACAGCTCCATGAGCGTGTTGATTTGGGGCATTGTGCTCCTCGGCAGCATCGGGGTGTTCATCGTGTGGGGCTTGGTCAATGCTTACCCAGGGATGGCTTAGCCAGGATTCCTTAGCAATTGTCGGGCCGCTTCGGCATCGTGTCCGATCTGCGCACTGAGTTCTTGAAGTCCGTTGAATTTTTGCTGGCCGCGAAGGCGATGAACGGGTTCAACGACCAACTCGCGATGTTCGAGCTCCAGGTTGCGATCGAGCAGATGCACTTCCACTGCTGAGGGTGAATTGGGATCCACCGTTGGTTGCGGCCCCAGGTTCATCACCGCTGGCATGACGTCTTCTGCTCCATCCAGTTGAACCCAGGCGGCGTAGACCCCAAGGCCAGGTAAGAACTTGCGACCATCCACCTGCAAATTCGCCGTCGGCCAGCCGATCTCTCGTCCCAGTCCACGGCCGCGAACAACGGTGCCTTGGAAGCGGTAGGGCCGACCTAGGAGGGCTTCTGCCTGCGTTAACGCACCTTGCTCGAGGGCGGAACGAATCCGGCTGCTGCTCATGCGCCCGTCCGCGTCCTCAACAATTTCAACAATCCTCACGTCCACACCCCGACGATGAGCCAGGCGTTGCAAAAGTTCTGCATCACCAGCACGTCGGTGACCAAAGCGGAAGTTGGTCCCAACAGCAATCCGTTTGGCCTGAAGGGTTTCCAACAGAACGGAATCCGCGAACTCTTCAGCACTGAGTTGGGCTAGCTCCTTGGTGAAGGGCACGAGCACCAGCTGTTCGATGCCCAACGGTCCGAGCAAGGACAACTTTTCGTGGGGGAGGTCGAGGCGCAACCGTGTTTCTCCAAATAGCACTTCGCGGGGGTGGGGCCAGAAGCTCACCACGCTTGGAACGGCACCGATTTCTGGATCCAGTCCTTCGATGGCCGCGGCCATCACGGCGCGGTGGCCTGCGTGGATCCCATCAAAGCTTCCAAGGGCCAATGCTGTGGGTCGGCGGGCATCCTTTGGCGAGCAGAGCGGGATCAAAGAGGTGCGGGCCGGACGCTTTGATGGCAAGTTTGAACGACTGACCGACCGGGCATGGCAGATCGCCTTGATTTTCAGCAGTTGTCCTTTGGGCTAAAGCGCATGGGCTGGATCCGATTTTGGATTCAGGTGGTGCTCGGAGTCGTGGTGGTGGGGGTGTTGATTTTCAACAACATCGGCGGGAGTTTGGCCCGCAACGCTGAACGGGCCGTGGGACTGGGGCCAGGGTTATCGCTCACCACCCTTTCGTTTTTGGTGTTGTTGTACAGCCTCTGGCAAGGCTGGTTGATTGTTCGAATCGGCCGGGCCATCGATAGTGCGGCGCGACCCACCCGTGGTGAAACGGCACGGGTGATCAAGCGAGGTTTGCTCGCTGATCTTGTGGGCCTCACGTTTGCTGCAATTGGCTATCAAGCCTTGGCCGGCAGTTTGTTTGTTCAAGCTTCGATGCAGACCCCCGGCATCGCCATTGGTGGTGGTGGCTCTGCAGACAATTTGGCGATCACATCGCTCGAGATGCTCTCGGTGTTGAGCAACACCCAAGTTTTGTTTGGGCATTTGATTGGCTTGATTCTTTCGCTTTGGCTCCTGCAACGCGTTTATCGGACCCAGTGATCCTTGGTTGCTGAGCCATGTTTGGTCGGAGTTGGCTTCGTTTCCAGTGGTCAGATTCAGTGGTCAGGTTCACTAGCCAGATTCAGTGGACCGACTGATCGTTCAGCTTCAGCTGGGGGAGATCCCCAAGGGGGCCTCTCCAGAACAAATCCGGCTGAATCGGGGTGAGTGATGGGCAGTTCTTGTGGATTTGTGCCACGTCGCTCGGCCAGTCTTTGGGCCCTTCACCAGCTGATTCCAAATCGTTCACCACTTCACCGGCGAGCCAGTAGTAGGCACGGCCACGCGGATCCTTGCGGGAGCTGAATTGCTCGTCGTATCTCCGGATCGACAGTCGGGTCCAGCGCAGGGGGCCCATCGCCTCCTTGGCACAGGGCGGAATATTCAAGTTGAGCAGCATGTTCTCCGGCCAATGGCCATGAATGGCTTGTTCGCTCACATCCATCGCCAGATCAGCGGCGGCTTGAAATTGGCGCCATTGGAAGCAGGCACTGCTCACCGCGAGTGAACGAATCCCTTCGAGCGTTCCCTCCATGGCAGCAGCCACGGTGCCGGAACAAAACACATCGGTGCCGAGATTGGGTCCGTGGTTGATGCCGGATAAAACCAGATCAGGTTTGTGCTTCACCAGCTCAAACAAGGCCAGCTTCATGCAGTCGGCTGGGGTGCCACTACAGGCCCATGCCGTAACGCCTGGGGCGAACAGCTCATCGGCCCGTTCAGCCCGGATGGGGGATTGAAGGGTGAGGCCGTGGCCGGTGGCCGAACGCTCCTGGTCTGGACAGACAACGGTCACCTCATGGCCCCGTGCTGCAGCAGCGGCGGCGAGGGTCCGAATCCCGTCAGCAAATACGCCATCGTCGTTGCTGATCAGAATCCGAAGCGGTGCCATAGGAACGAACCTCTTTGCTCGGAACCTAAACGTCCCGACTGCTTACAGTCTGGTCTTCTTCACGACAGCCCAGTGAGCGCCACGGTCACCCTGCAGCAGCTCACCGATCAGCTGGATGCCCTTGAGCAGGAAGCTGCCGCTGAAATTGCCGAGGCTGTCAACGCCCAATCCCTCGAGCAGCTGCGAGTCGGTTTGTTGGGCAAAAAGGGCCGTATTTCCGCAGTCCTCGGGGCCATGGGCAAATTGCCTGGCGAGGAGCGGCCTGTGGTGGGGCAGCGGGCCAATGTCTTAAAAAATCAAGTGCAGACGTTGTTGGCTGAGCGCCTGCAGGCGGTGAAGCAAGCAGCGATGGCGGAACGCATCGCGGGGGAAACCCTCGACGTCACGGCTCCTGCGTCTGGAACGCCAATGGGGCACCGCCATCCATTGATTTCAACAACGGAAGAGATCGTCGACCTCTTTTTGGGGTTGGGGTACAGCGTGGCGGAGGGCCCTGAGGTGGAGCAGGACCACTACAACTTCACAGCCCTGAACATCCCGGAAGACCATCCGGCTCGGGACATGCAAGACACGTTCTATCTAAAAGGTGATCTTCTGCTGAGAACCCACACCTCTCCGGTGCAGATTCGCCACCTGGAGCAGAACCCCCCACCGGTTCGCATCGTCGCGCCTGGGAGGGTCTATCGCCGTGATGCCGTGGATGCCACCCATTCACCGGTGTTCCATCAAGTGGAGGTGTTGGCGATCGATGAAGGCTTGGATTTCAGCCACCTAAGGGGAACTGTGATGGCCTTTTTGAAAGCCTTTTTTGGCGATCTTCCAGTGCGTTTTCGGGCGAGTTACTTTCCGTTCACGGAGCCTTCGGCTGAGGTGGACGTGCAGTGGCGAGGTCGTTGGCTTGAGGTGATGGGTTGCGGCATGGTCGATCCTGCCGTTTTGGAAGGGTTAGGGCTAGATCCAGAGCGGTACAGCGGTTTTGCCGCTGGTTTGGGGGTTGAGCGCTTCTGCATGGTGCGGCACGGCATTGATGACATTCGCCGGCTATACACAAGCGATCTGCGCTTCCTCGAGCAGTTTTGACGCAATTCGATTCCCCTGAATCCTGCTCGATCCGTCCCTTTTAATTTCTGTTGACTTAATCAGAATTTGCTGAGCATTCATTAGTAGATGTCGGCACGATTTTTGATTGGAAGCGCACTCGCTTCTTTGCTCGCTGCTACCTGTAGCGGCGTTCGTGCTGAAGAGCCCTTTGCGGCTTCTGAATCGAATTTTGATCTCAGCCCACTGACGTTCAACGCTCTGCTGGCTCAGGCCCAAGACGATTCGGACGTTGCACAACCTGACCCCAGCGTTGCTGCAGCTGAGTTGGCCGGCCCCAGCCAAGAAGCCTTGGCGAAGGCTGCTCAAAATCCAATTGCGAGCATGATCAGTATTCCCATTCAGTGGAATGCAACTCCCGGAACTCAATGGGCTCCGAACGCATTAGATCCAGACGCGAAATCGAATCGCACGCTCAATGTGGTGAACATCCAGCCGGTATATCCGTTCAAGTTGAGCGACGACTGGACCATGGTGACGCGAACCATTATTCCGTTTCTGGGTTTGCCTTTTGGTGAAGTTGGGGAGATTGGAATGTCTCCATTGGGAGAACCTTATGTTGCGGAGTGGGACCAATACCAAAAGGGTGGGATTGGCGATATCAATCCAACCGCGTTCTTTGTTCCAACGTTAAAAGGTAATTTCACCTTCGGACTTGGACCAACTGTGAGTGCGCCAACTGGAGAAAAGCCACTGGGTTCTGGTAAGTGGTCTGCTGGTCCTGCAGCGGTTGGTGTCTACACCAAAGGACCGTGGGTTGTTGGTGGCTTGATTAATAATCTCTGGTCGTTTGCTGGAGATGATGATCGCGCTGATGTGAATAAAATGTTGATTCAACCGTTCGTTAATTACAACCTTCCGAAGGGCTGGTATCTTTCATTCTCGCCAATCATTACGGCGGATTGGGAGAATGACGACCAAGGCTGGACCGTCCCTGTTGGTGGAGGAATTGGGCGTGTTTTCAAGTTAGGAAAGCAACCCATCAATGCTTCCCTGCACGCCTATTACAATGCAATCAAGCCTGAAATTGGTGGAGAAGAGATTATGGGTGATTGGACCATTCGTACACAAATTCAATTCTTGATTCCTACTGTTGCTAAAAAATAGCAAGGTTGGTCTTGAAGGTGAATGAATTGAATTGTTTTTCACCTTCTGTTTTTTAATTTTATCCAAGTATTACCTTCAATCATGTTTTTTCAAAAGAAAGCTATCACTGGCGCTCTTGCTCTTGGCCTAGGTGTTTTAACCGTTGCTTGTGGCCAGCCCAAAAGTGCTTCAGATCAACCTTCGTCGACTGCCAATGCTGAGCAGGCTGCTGCTTCAGTCGACACAGCTACAAAGGATTGTCCTAAGCCTGCTGTCGTTAAGCGGGGCACTGAGCTGACCCCCGTTACCAAGGCCAATTACGCCGTCGCTGAGACGGAGGTGATCCTTGGAGATTACGTTCGCAAAATTGCCAAGGGCACTTGTGGCACTGGTGTTGGTGAGTTCCTCCATCAGAAGGGTGCAATGGACCCGAAGGAACGCACCATTCTTCGCCCCAATTTCGACACGCTCTATTCCTTCGCCGTTCTTGATCTCAATAGCCCTGCCACGGTTGTGCTTCCTGAGACCGATCGTTATCAGATCCTCGAAGTGGTGAATGAGGAACATTGGATTCCTTTGGAGACTGCTAAGCCCGGCGGATATCAACTCACCAAAGAGTCGATGGGTAGTCGTTATGTTTTAGCCCTTGTGCGCACTCGGGTGAACATGCAGGATCCTGAAGATCTCAAAAAAGCCGGTGCAGTCCAAGATCAGATTGACTTGGAGCAATCAGCGAAGGGTGAATTTGTCTCGACCAATAACTACGACATGGATGAGATTCTTGCCATGCGTGCTGATTACAACAAACGGTTGGCACCTGAGGGTGTGACCTCGGAGATGGCCTTTGGCAAGAAAGGCGAGATCAGCGAGGAGATGCGTAATTTTGGTGTTGGCGTTGGCTGGGGTGGGCTTACCAAGAAGGGAGCGGTGTATCCCATTCCTAATTCGGTGGATTCCACTGACCCTCAAACCCTAACGTTGAAGGATGTTCCCAATGATCCACGTGCCTTCTGGTCAGTCACTGTATATGACAAGCAAGGGTTTTCGATTGGTGAAAAGTACAATGTGAACAGCGCTTTCGCGAAGGAAAATGAAAAAGGTGAGTACGTAATTCACCTTGGTGGAGATAAGAGTCAAGATAACTATCTCGATATCTACCCTGGCTGGAATGTTGTCCTACGAATTTACTCCCCGACTGAAGCCTATTTCAACGGTAGCTGGACACTTCCGCAGTTTGTTCCTGCAAAATGAATTGAATCATTTTTCGCCTTCTCTTTTTTAATTGAATCCAAGTATTACTTTTAATCATGTTTTTTCAAAAGAAAGCCATCACTGGTGCTCTCGCTCTTGGCTTAGGTGTTTTAACCGTTGCTTGTGGCCAGCCCAAAACTGCTTCAGATCAGCCCTCATCTACTGCCAATAATGAGCAAGCTGCTGCTTCAGTAGACATAGCTAATAAGGATTGCCCTGCGCCTGCTGTTGTGATCGAGAACAACAATGCTGCAGAGGTCACTAGGGAAAATTACACCTTGGCAGAAACTCAAACCGTGATGGCTGCATACGTTGGGAAAATTGCCAAGGCCACCTGCAGTAGCGGTGTGGGTGTGCTGTGGAATGACGGCAAAACAGCCGATCCCAAGGATCGAACGGTGATTCGGATCAATTTCGATACTCTTTATTCATCGTTGTTGCTTGATCTCAATAGCCCTGCCACAATTACTCTTCCGGAGACAGATGGCCGTTACCAAAGCGCCATGGTGGTGAATGGCGAGGGGTACACCTTTGTCTACAAAGAGCCAGGAGATTATGAACTCACGAAGCAGACGGTTGGTAGCCGCTTTGCTCTGGTGGCTTTCCGCACCGGCGTGAACATCCAGGATTCAGCCGATGTCGCCGAGGCTCAGGCTTTGCAGACGAAGCTATCCGTTCGTCAGGAGGAGAAGGGTGAATATATCCAGCCCACCCAATGGAACAAGGAGCAAATGCTTGCCATTCGAGACGAATACAACAAAGAACGCAACGAGAAAGGTGTGAAGTCTGAAGACTTGTTCGGTCGGAAGGGAGAGATCACCCCGGAGCAAAACAATATGGGCGTTGCTGTTGGTATTGGTGGTCTTCCTAAAGAGGGTGCTGTTTATCTGTTCTATACGCCAACATCCTCAGATCCACAGTCGTTGACGCTAAAAGATGTACCGAATGGCGATAACGCTTTTTGGTCGCTGACTGTTTACGACAAGGATGGATTCCCCAGTGGGGACTTGTTCAATCTCAACAGTGCCTTTGCGAAAACCAACGAGGCTGGTGATGTGGTGATTAACCTTGGTGGTGATACCGATCAAGAGAACTATCTGGGGATCTACCCTGGCTGGAACGCAACATTCAGGATCTACAACCCTAAGCCCGCTTATTTTGATGGCTCATGGAATCGGCCTGAACTTGAGCTCAAATAAATACCCCTACGGTTAAGTGGAAATTGGCAGATCTGGGTTTGCTGTTTGCTAATCCGGATTTGCCCTGACATTTAATTATTTATTCATATTTGGCGGATTGTTTGGCTCAAATTTGTCCTATTCGGACCATTGATTGAAGGATTCCATGGCTGCCGCGGTTTATTTTTTAATCAGTCAATGATCTCTTAATGGCGAAAGCAGCTACTAAGAAACGTGTCTTCAAGAGACTCTCCCTTTTAGCCCTGTCGGGAGTTTTGTTGAGTTCGCCATTACGGGCCCAATCGGGTTCGGATGATGTTCCTGTGGGCTACACCACCCCGATTCCTTCTGAGCTGCTAACCCCGGATACCGTTCAAACATCGATCGGCACCTTCAATTTCTTTGATGGGATGCCGGACCCGGCCACTGTGAGGAAAACGTTTGAAAACCTCAAATTTATCCGTGGCTATGAAACCTTTCTCACGTTGATGCCTGCCGCCAGCATCGAAATGCTGCGCCATGGTCATGAGCAGATCGGAGCCGATGATCACACCAAGGTGGTTTTGTTGTCTCCCTTGAATTCGAATCCCCTGTTCCTCACAGGTAATACGGATACGATTTACGGCTCAACGTTTTTCAACCTTCAGGACACAGGTCCGATGGTGATCGAAATCCCTGCTGGCCTTGGACCAGGGACGATCAATGACGCCTTCTTTCGCTTTGTTGCTGATACGGGGGCTCCGGGGCCTGATAAAGGACAAGGTGGCAAGTATTTGATTTTGGGACCAGATGATGCTGAGCCAAGTAATATTGAGGATTATTTTGTTTTTCGATCTCCAACCTATTCAAACTGGTTGATCCTTAGGGCTTTCCTTGATTCTGAGGGCAAACCTGACCAAGCGATTGCTAATTATGAAAACGGATTACGTCTTTATCCCTTTTCGCAGAAAGATAATCCACCCCAGATGAAATTTATTAAGGCTGGAGAAAAGATATTTAATACGGTTCACGCTAATAATTTTGAGTTTTTCAACGAGCTTAATACTGTGATCCAACGTGAGCCCATTGCTTTCTTGGATCCCGAGCTGAGGGGATTGGCGTCGTCGATTGGGTTAGAAAAAGGTAAACCTTTTTCCCCTTCGCCAGAAGAGAAAAAGATTCTTGAGGAAGCGATTCAAGCTGGAGTTGCTTACGTCCGTTCAGATATGGGTAAGCCTCGAAATAAGGATGTTTATTTCTATCAAGGCAAGCAATGGTTTACACCATTTGGAGGCGGAAGTTATGAATGGTTGATTGATGGTGGCAAAGGCGGTCGTAATCTTGATGCCCGCAATAATTTTTTCTGGGGCTACACCGTCAATACTCCTGCCATGGTGCTGAAGATGGTGGGTGTCGGTTCCCAGTACGGAGTAGTCGCCACAGATGCCAATAGTGTTTATCTCGATGGAGGTAATACCT
Source organism: Synechococcus sp. BL107 (assembly GCF_000153805.1). Taxonomy (NCBI): domain Bacteria; kingdom Bacillati; phylum Cyanobacteriota; class Cyanophyceae; order Synechococcales; family Synechococcaceae; genus Synechococcus; species Synechococcus sp. BL107. The sequence goes on from NZ_DS022298.1 coordinate 1,203,689, forward strand.
ATAAACTCACCATCGATAAAGATGTTCCAGCGAAAGATTTTTGGTCGATGGTTATTTATGATCCCCAGACCCGATCTGAACTTCAGACAGGTCAACTATTGCCGAGTAAAAACAGTGTGAGAAACCAAGATATACAAACCAATTCTGATGGCAGTATTGATCTTTATTTTGGTCCTAATGCACCTGCCGGACAAGAAGCCAATTGGATTGAAACTGTTCCTGGCAAGGGGTGGTTTGCTGTCTTCCGTCTTTACGGACCGCTGCAGCCTTGGTTCGATAAAACCTGGCAGCTCAACGACATTCAGCCTCTTGGTTGAGGTCTGAACTGATCAATTTCTCCATACATCCTCAACCATGACTCGTTTCACTCGCTTCCCTTCAGCTGTTCTTTCTGCTTTGTTCTTGGCGTGTGGTGGTTCAGCACTTCATGCCGCTGATGTTGTACCAAAGGGCTTTAACACTCCAATCCCCAACGATGTGTTGACACCTGATTCGGTTCGCACACGTATCGGTACCTTCAACTACTTCGATGGTTTTCCTGATGATGAAACCATGCGAATTTCCCGTCGCCAGGTTGATTTAGGACGAGGCATTCAAACCTTTTTGAACTTTATGCCCGCTGCATCTCTGGAGATGCTCTATGTCGGCCATCGCGATGGCTACGGCATGCAACCGAATCGGGATATTGGTTTGTTTGACGAGCTGATGAGCTCCAAATCGCTCTGGCTCACTGGCAATACCGACACGGTGTACGCCTCGGCATTTCTGGATCTCAGCGATGGCCCCGTGGTGGTGGAAGTTCCTCCGGGTACTGGCCCTGGCACGGTGAATGATGCCTTCTTCCGTTTTGTGGTGGACATGGGCGGGCCTGGTCCTGATAAGGGCAAGGGCGGAAGATACTTAATTCTGGGGCCAGGCCAAAAAGCACCTTCCAACACCGATGGTTATTTCCTTGCGACGACCCCCAGCAAGATCAATTGGTTGATTTTGAGGGGTTTCTTGGATGAGAAAGGTGAGCCGGATACAGCAAGAACTGCTTTCCAGAATGGCCTCAAGGTGTACCCCTTCGTGCAAAGGAATAACCCTCCTTCCAACACCTTTAAGAACCTCACGGATTGGCAGGTGAATACCATCCATGCCAATAATTTCAAGTTTTACGAGGAACTGGATGATGTCATCCAGCGCGAGCCCTCCGAGATGTTTTCTCCAGAACTCCTTGGGATGGCCTCGGCGATTGGGATTCAGAAAGGCAAGCCATTTAACCCCTCCTTTGCACAAAAGAAGTTGTTAACTGAGGCGGTCGCCATCGGAAACGCCACGGCGCGTTCGATTCTATTTTCTCCGCAGGATCCCAAGGCTTACATCTATCCCGGCAAGGCTGGTTTCTGGCAAACCGGATTCCCTGGGGGCAGCCACGAATATCTCGTCAACGGGGGGAATGGCGGGCGTGACATGGATAGCCGCACCCTGTTCTTCTATCTCGCCACAGTGAATACTCCGGCGATGGCCCTTGAACTTCCTGGTGTGGGATCGCAATACGCCTTCAGTTCTCGTGATGGCAGTGGTGCCTATCTCGATGGCTCAAAAACCTACAAAGTCAACATCCCCGCGAACCCACCGGCAAACCGTTTTTGGTCGTTTGTGGTCTACGACCCGCAGACCCGTTCGATGCTGCAGAGCAAGGAAATGCCCTACCCCAGTAAGAACAACAAGAGGAATACTGACATGGCGAAAAATGCCGACGGCAGCACTGATCTGTACTTCGGCCCTAAAGCACCGGTAGGAAAGGAAGCCAATTGGGTCAAAACAGTACCTGGAAAAGGTTGGTTCGGGATTTTCCGTCTCTACGGCCCTGGCCAGGAATGGTTTGATCGCACCTGGAAGCTCGGTGGTATCGAGCAGCTCTGATTGTTAATTGTGAATAACTCTGGTTTTCCATAATAAGAACCAGAGTTATTCAATTTTTTGTGAATCACTCCGTTGATGAGATTCCATGTCAAGAACATCATTTATTATTTGCGTACCGTGATGCCAGCGAGGGTTAGTTTGGTTTTATTTAGGAAGCGATTGGTAGTTGTTCTAAATCAGCCATCGCCGTCGCCAAGAGTCTGAATCAAGGCACATCAAAACTCCCCATGAAGGGGAGTTTTGATGTGATGTTGTTTTGCTTAGAGGAAGCTATTCGAACAAAACTCGAATGCCAAGATTCACACCATGTTGCTTCGTGTCATATCCGTTGTCGTTGCCATAGGCTTCGTAATCCAAGCCAAAATATTTATAAGAGAGAGATAGTTGTGTTGAATTTCCAATTGAATAGGCAATCCCGGCTTGGGCTGTACCACTGAGATCTTGTCGCCCTGATAATCCAAAGCCCGCAGCATCCAGATAAACAAAAGCTTGCCAATCTGGGTTGAAGGCGTAGGTGGTGTGCATGCCAATTAAGGGTTGCACCCAAGTGCGAGACCACGATTCATCAAATTTGATGGTCTTCGTGCGCTTTTCTTTGACAATTGGACCCTCGTAATCAGCTCCGAGTTTGATGTCTACGTCGCTACCGATGCTTCCATTGACAATTCTTGTACCTGCAAATCCAACAAAGGAGACGGCGCCCTGTTCCATGCGCGGCCGTTGAACATCACCGGCTCGATAGCGGAGGGCCAGATCCACAATTGTTTGATCAAAGTCAAAGTCTGCGTCATATTCACCACCAATCGAAAGACTCCTTGTAACTGTTTTTCCTGTGAGTTTTCTGTTCCTAGAACGATCTCGACTGGTCCACTTTGAACCATCTTTGCTTCCATCTAAACTCGCATGTATGATCCCTGTTTGTAATCCCCAGCGGCCACGTTCGACGGCTGCTCGCATTGTTAAGACGCCTGTTAGATGATCAAGAATGTCTTCTAGATCCCAATTCAATGTATTGGCATTTCCACTGAGAGTTGTTGTTGTATCTGCGGATAGGGGGAGAAATCCATACACATCAAGATTCACGCGCCAGTCGTCATCTTTTTCATCATCTTCACTGGAATCACCGTTGTCCGATCCATCTGCTATGAGATGTTTTAGTTCAAGATCATCGGTTGTATGGGGAGGTGCAACTTCCGCCATGGCCATTGGGCCAGTAGCAGTCAATAATGCCACAGCAGCTTGAACAAATAACTTGTTAAGTGTTGCCAATTTGATAGTAAAATTTGAGCTAATTTTAGCGATCCGGCTGCTCCGGTATTTGATCTATTGCCAGTTATTTTTTTGTCTTGGCTTGTTATTCTGCTATTGGTTAATTGGGTTTACGTACGGCGCCCATGAGGGGATTTTGTACAGGTGCTGCTACGCCGTAAGTCACCACCAGCCCTTGCCCTCCTGGGAAGGTTGAAGTGCGTGCGTTATAGCTCTTGTTGATCACAACATCGGCATCAAACCAGTTGTTGGCGCTCCAGATGTTTCCGGCATCATCAACGACCACATCCGTCGTGACTTGAATCACTCCGCTTTGGTAGTTGTGAATCACATCGCCTGTCGTTTTTCCCTCAGGGCATGTGGATGGGTCTGTTCCACAGATGTGGATCAGGCTTTGTCCGTAGAGGTTGCCAACCCAAACATTGTCGTTTCCGTCAATCGTGACGCCCCAAGGCACAAAAGCGACCTCGCCTGCAATTCCGTTCTGAATAATTTCAAGATCAGGAGAAATCAAGGCAAGATTTCCAAGGGTTTTGAGATTGGGGTTGACCGCAGCAAAAGCAGCACCTGCCTCAAATTCTTCCATGATTGTCTTGGGTTGTTGAGGCGGGTTGGGTGTCCCAGGTGGCATGACCGCGCCTGCTGGAAGTGCCCCTGTTGGTGAATTGGATTGTTGCGATAACCAGGCGTTCCCCTTGGAATCAATCGCAAGGCCACGGGCTCCAAGTGCCACGGTGACTGTTTTGAATTGATCAGGTGAATCGCCTTCAATCACAGTGAGTTTGTTGTTGAAGCTGCTGCTCACCCAGATTCGATTTTGATCGTCTACGGCAACACCAAATGGCGCTTGGAGCCCTTTGAACGAGAGTCGTTTTCCCTTTGTAAAATCACCACCAGGAAATCGAATCATGTAGTTGCTTGTGTTGTCGGCTATCCAGACATCACCATTTTTGGATGTTCCAATCCCCTGCAGCTGGCCAACTTCTTTGTCAATGATTGCAGGCCCAACTGCTGTTCCATCTTTGAGGTCAAACACGCCAACTTTGTTGTTGAACGTGCTCACCCATGCATAGTTTTCTGAAATGCCCGTACCCCAGCCAACGCCATCGAGTCCTTGCCCGTTGTAGCCCGTGATTGGCGGAGATTGTGCTGTTGCTGTTTGATCAAAGTGCGTCATGCCGCCACCAATGCTGTTGACCACTCCTGATTGCGATCCGGGCATCCAGTTGGCTCCACTCCAGAGGTGTCCCTTTTGGTCAAATCCCAATTTTCCGAGGGCTAATGCACCACCTCCTTGGAATCTGATTGAGAGGGAAAAGCTTTCTGGTTGAAATAGGAGATAGGGAAGTGAAGCCGTTGTTCTTCTTTCCTTATTGTTATTGAGGGGATAGTTTTTGTCGAATAATTTGTATAGTTTTCCTGTGTTTTTCCAAGGTAATTTTGCAATGTTTGTCATTGCGTCAAGGCTATTTGTTGCCTCTGTAAGTTGAAAAAGTTTTGTGCAGCCTTGTTCTTTTGTGGGGTCACCGCAGAGGGCTAGGAGATCAGATAGCACATTGATGCGCGCAGCAGTTTCTGAGCTCAGAAGGTTGAATCCGTTGAGCAACGTTGTTCCAAATTGCCCTGTGCTTTGATTAACTAAATGTTTGACATGTCCAGAGCCAACTGCTAGGGCGTTCTCGCTGCCAAAGAGTTGATTCCCCTTTAATTGCTGGGCATTAGGCCAAACGGAGCCCACTGTTGTTCGTTCATTGATCATTACCGTTCCATTCACTGTTTCATCGAGAACAGTGAGCATGGTGAGGCGATCAACGTTTGACTTGTTGACCGTTCCACCAGAGGCGACCAGGTAATGAACGGTGCCGTCTTTTGGTTTGACGGACACCGCAAAGCTTCCGTCTTTTTTGGAGCGAACGACTTTCACCTGTTCAGGCTCCTGCCCGCCCCTTGTTGTCCAGAGGGTGACGGAGGCGTCTGCAACGGGCTTGCCCATCACCGAGACGGTGCCGCGCACTCTGTTGCGAATGCTGGCTTCTGCAGCTTGCTCGCCCCCGAATCCTGCAAGGCTGATGCCCAGTCCTGCAATTAGTAGTCCACGATTCAATGGTTTGAACGGGTTCATTGAATCGGAGTGGTGTTATCTCCTTAATAAGGGGTAGTAGTCGATCTGCCATCCCTTCGATTGGCTTCCTGTACGAATGGGCTCACGGAAACCCCTTTAAAGTGAAAGCGTTGTTTTTTTCGTTCGATCAGTGCCCCGAATCGGACTGATCGTGAACGATGGCAAGCCGTTGGCAGAACAAACGGCCGACACGATTCAGCAACGCTTAGAAGCGGCTGGTCAGGAGGTGGTTCGAGCCAGCAGTGCCGGTGGGATGGTCGGGTTCGCTAACCCCGATCAGCACCTGCGGATGCTGGGCTACAGCGCCTGCGTCCCTGAAGGATTTGATGAAACGATGGCCCTCGCGATCGTGCTGGGAGGGGATGGAACGGTGTTGTCCGCTGCACGCCAGACAGCGCCGGTGGGTGTGCCGATCCTCACGATCAATACGGGCCATCTGGGCTTTCTGGCAGAGGCCTATCTGGGGGATCTCGATCGAGCCCTAGAGGTGGTGCTTACCGAACAGTGGACGATTGAAGAGCGCAGCAATCTTGTGGTGAGTGTGATGCGGGGCGAGCAGCGTCGCTGGGAGGCGCTTTCGCTCAATGAGATGGCACTCCATCGAGAGCCGCTCACCAGCATGTGTCACTTCGAAATAGCGATCGGCCGTCACGCCCCTGTTGATATTGCCGCGGACGGGATCATCCTTGCGACGCCCACCGGTTCCACTGCTTACGCCCTGAGCGCGGGTGGACCGGTGATTACGCCCGATTGTCCAGTGCTGCAGCTCACGCCGATTGCCCCCCACTCCTTGGCGTCTCGGGCCCTCGTCTTCAGCGACCGTGAACCGGTCACCGTGTTCCCGGCAACCCCAGAACGACTGATCATGGTGGTGGATGGAACGGCCGGTTGTTACGTATGGCCGGAGGATCGTGTGTTGATCCGTCGCAGTGATCATCCGGTGCGTTTTGTACGGCTTGTGGACCACGAATTTTTCCAGGTGTTGCGCAACAAGCTCGGTTGGGGATTGCCGCACATCGCCAAGCCCGACAAGGAATGACGGAGGCGTTGCTGCTGCTGGTGGGAAGCAGTGCCGTTGCGCTCGCTCCCCGTCTGTTGGCTTCGGGCTACAGCACCGTCGACATGACGAACTTGGAGCTCACGGACTGGGCTGGGCTTACGAACCAAAGGCCAGTGGCCGCTGTTCTTGCTGCGGAGCAACGCGACGCCATTCCGATGCTGCGTCATCGTTTTGCTGGCTTGCCGCTTTTGCTCGATCTGGTGGTCGACAGCGTGGATGCTCGCGCTGAATTCCTGCAAACCGGAGCGGATGATTTTTGGTTGTCTGGCAGTGCCCCTAGCGATCTATTGATGCGGCTGCGGTTGCATTGCACCCTGTCGCAACGGCAGCCAAGCCGACCTTCGCTACTTCAATTGAAGAACGACGACCTTTGCTTGGATCCATCAACGCGGGAGGTTTGGCGCGGAGGTCGAGCCCTCGACCTCACAACACGGGAATTCATGTTGTTGCTCACCTTGCTGCAGCATCAGGGACGCGTTTTGAGCCGTGATCAGTTGCTGCAGCAGGTCTGGCAAGACGAGCGGGCCAGCAGTGGCAATGTTGTGGAGGTGTATGTGCGGTACTTGCGCCAAAAACTTGAGGCGGAGGGTGAAGGCAGGCTTCTGCACACCGTCCGGGGTCGTGGTTACTGTCTCGGCCCCCCGACAGCTGAGGGTTGAATGTCGATGGATGTCCCACCCGTCCTTCCGTTGCCCCAGCGGCTTCCGTTAACGGCGCAATGGTGCATCAAGCCGCAGCTCTGCGTTGCCTTGGAGGTGGCCCAGTCCCCTGAGCAGCAGAGTCTTGGCCTGATGCAACGTCCGCCATTGCCTCCCCTGCGCGGCATGTGGTTTCCGTTTAAGACTCCGCGGCCGCTGCGGTTCTGGATGCTGCATACCTTGGCGCCGCTGGACATGATTTTTGTGCGGGGGGACACCGTGGTGTCGATTCAGCCAAGGGTGCCCGTGTGCCCAGGGTTGCCTTGCCCCAGCTATGGCCCGCGTCAGTTGGCAGACGGGGTCGTGGAACTGGCGGCTGGGGAGGCGGAACGCCTGGGTATCAAGACGGGCGATCCAGTGCAGTTTAGCACGATTCCTTAGCTTTATTTGCACGATATCGTTACTGTTTCGTGCCACTTACTGTTAGGATTGGATTCATTGGCGCGAGTCGTGTGCCATCGCTAAGGGGTTGTCCGCGCCAGGCCTGGAGCTGGCTAATGCGGACGGTCATGTTGGCGTCCTCGAGTAACCGCCGCACACCACTGAGGCTCTCCACGGTGGCGAGCGGCACCACCACGATGCCCGTTGGCTCTAAGCGTTCCAAGACGAGTTGCAGCAACGTGTTGCGTTGGCGACCGCCGCCTCCTAGCAGCACACGGTTGGGTTGCTCGAGCCCCGCGGGGAGGTCTCCCTGCAAAAGATCGATGGCATTGGCTTCGAGCACCGCTGCTGGGCGTACACCCAACCGTTCGGCATTGGCCTTGATCAGTGCGGCGCCTCCAGCCCGTTGTTCGACCGCCATGAGTTGCAGTTGCGGCCGCAATCGCAACGCTTCGAGCCCAATGCTTCCTGTGCCGGCACCCAAATCCCAAAGCACCCCTTGCTCTGGAGGATTGAGATCGGCCAGCAGTTGGATGCGAATCTCCCGTTTGGTCATCAGACCTGGGTGGTCGCTGTGCTGCAGGTACACCCCATCATCGAGGCCAAAGAGGGGATAGGTCTTTGGATCTTGTGGCGCTGCTTCCTTGGCGATGAGCACTGCAATCAAGAGCCGATGCAGATCGAGGGGGAGATCGTCATCCGGTGTGATTTGCAGGATGCGTTCGTCCGGATGACCGAGGTTTTCGCAGAGCCAAAGGTCGTAGCTCGCTTCAAGCCCACTACTGGCGAGCATCTGTCTCACACCGATGGCGCCGCCTTGATTCGGATCGGTGAGAACAGCAAGCGCCGCAGGACGTTTCTGGAGAGCCTGGCTTAAGGCTTGGGGTTCTCGACCGTGCAGGCTCACCCACGTGGCGTCTTGCCAGGGGCGGCCAATGCGGGCAAAGGCCAGCTGCAGCGAGGTGGGGGCTGGGTGAAAGCGCAGACGCGCGGTGCCGAGCCGATCCCCCAGCATGCGGCCGATACCAAACCAGAGGGGATCGCCGCTCGCCAGCACCACGCCCGGGGCAGTCGCGTCTAAGTCCTTCAGGGCGTCCACCAAGAGGCGGGGATCGTCACTATCAATCAAGGGTTTGGGCTGATTGAGCCACGCGTTTAGCGCCGGCTGAAGTCGGCGCGGTGCGGCAATCCAGTGCGCCTCACGGATCAGTTGTTGCTGAGCCGTAGGCAAAGAGGCTGGTGCCCCGGCATCGGTGCCGATCACATCGATCATCCAGGCATTCTGGTGGTAGTTGATGCGTTGCCTATGGGTCATCGTCCCTCCCGTTCAGATCTCTTGGTGATTGCCGGTTTCATTCGGCCCCGGGTGCTTTGGCGAGGCTTGTTTGTGGGTCGCCCCTTTCTCTCGCATTGGTCGTCAGCGGTGATGATCACGCTGAGCGGCCTGATGGTGGAACCATTGGCCTGGCTGCAATCTCTGCAGATTCGTCGTCAGCTGAGGGCGCGCCAACTTCCGCCCGACCCGATCGTGGTGATGGGTCATTGGCGGAGTGGAACCACCTATCTGCATCAGCTGCTTGCCAGTGATCCTGCCGCGGCGACCGTGCGCAACTCCCTGATGGTGGCGCCACAGGTTGGTGTTCTGTTGCGACCGCTGATCGTTCCCATATTGGCCCGTTTGATGTCGGCGCGACGTCCCATTGATGCGGTGGCTTGGGAGCCGAAGGATCCTCAGGAAGATGAGCTTTGCATCGCCAAACTCACCATCGACACCAACATGGCGGGGGTGGCGTTTCCATTGGATTACCTCGTCCATTTTCGGCGGAGTGTTCTGCTCACCACCCGCCGCTTTGAACGTCTTTGGTTGTACATCACGCGCCTCACCTGGTTGCATGACGGTGCTGGACGGTCGCACCTGTTGATCAAGAACCCCGCCCACACAGCTCGGGTGCCCATGGTGTTGAAGCACTTCCCCAAGGCGCGGTTCATTCTTTTAAAGCGGGAGCCGCTTGATTCGATTCGTTCTCTGGTGCAGGTCAAGCAACGCATGTCTGGTCTTGTGGGGTTGCAACCGCTGCCCAGCGAGATCACTCAAGTTGAAGAAACCGTGACGGCCCACCGCGAGTTGATCCAGGCGTTCGAGGCGTCGCGTCATCTCATCCCCAAGGGTCAGTTGGTTGAAGTGGCTTTCTCTGATTTGGTCCGACAGCCTTTTCAAGAGGTGCAAAAGATCTATGAGACTTTTGGCCTTCAGAGTTGGACCACAGCGCAAGCACCTATTCGTCAACGGATCGAACAGTCGTCGACCTATCGGGCCGATCCTGTGGCCCTTGAGCCGCTAGCGGAGCAGCGCTTACGCGTGCTGTTGGGGGTGGAATGAACAGCGTTGAACGACAACAGCCAGAACGACGCCAGCCTGAACGACGACAGCGGTTGCATGAATTGGTGCTGGCCTTGATCGCCAGAGAAGAGGAGTTGCCATTGATGGATGAAGCATGGCCAGAGGCTTCGAGCGGAGCTGCTCCAGCCCGTTGGTTGGATCAGAACCGCCGCACCCTGCATCGCTATCAGGCCCTAGTGCGAACAGCGGTCACCCTCGATGCCCTCGTGGATGCGGAAGACGCGCCGCAGGATTTAACCCCTGGCTGATGCTCTCAAACCTGGCAATCTGGGGATATCTCTTGGCACTCCATGACTGGACTGGGTTTCTCCGCTTTGCGCGGGATGCTGCGCCGTGGTTCCAGTCCTTGGATCCCGCCATCAGCGAGTTGGAGCCGACCGTTTGGCCTCGGGTGGGACCAGCCCTACAGCGTCCGTTATGCGAGCAATCTCGATGATGGTCCGAACCACGGCATGCCGCTGGGGGGATTTGGTGCTGGATGCTTCGGCCGCGCCCCTGATGGCAATACCAACCTGTGGCACCTAGATGGTGGGGAACATTGGTTTGGAACGCTCCCCGATTGCCAGTTCTCTCTCTGGGAAAAGCAGGGGGATGATCTGCGCGCCCATGCCCTTGCCGTTTCGCCGGAGGGTGATGCGTCGCGTCCAGATGCTGCAGCATCGCTTCCGGCTTGGAGTTGGTACCCCGCTAGTACCGACCAATGCAGCACAGGCACCTACGCCGCCCGTTACCCGCTGAGTTGGACCCATTACGACGGGGTGTTTCGTTCCGGGGTGCTGTGTGAAGCGTTCAGCCCGATTCTCCCGGGGGATTACCAACGCAGCAGTTATCCGGTAGCGGTATTCCGTTGGCAGCTCGCGAATCCCACCGACCAGCCGTTGGAGTTGTCGTTGATGGTGAGTTGGCGAAACACCGTTGGTTGGTTCACCAATACCGATGCTGCAGCGGAAGTTCATTTCCGCGACGATGGCAGCCCTGAACACAACTATTCCCCGGCCATTGGCCGGGGCGAAGGCCAGCGCAACCGGGCCATCAATGAGCCAGGGGTCACCGGTGTTCTATTGGAGGGCCGATCGTCCGAGCCGATTGCAGAGGGGGAAGGCCAATGGTGTCTTGCGGTTCCCGACGATCTCGACGGCGTTGATGTGCTGCGTTGCAGCCGTTGGGATCCCTGCGGAGATGGCTCGGATATCTGGACTCCCTTTGCTGCAGAGGGAAGAATTCCGGAGAGCGATAACGATCGTGAGAGCCGCGCCGGCGAGCAGGCCAGTGCCGCCATGGTGGTGAAGTTCACTTTGGCTCCAGGGGAATCACGCGAGATTCCAGTGGTGATCAGCTGGGATCTACCGATCACAGCCTTTGCCTCCGGCTGTGCGGACCGCCGTCGTTACACCGACTTCTTTGGCAGCGATGGCCGAAATGCTGCTGCGATCGCAGCAGAAGCCTTAAGGGATTGGAGCGATTGGCGAGGGCGAATTGAGGCTTGGCAGCAACCCGTTCTGGAGCGAAAAGCATTGCCGGAGCCTGTGCGTATGGCCTTGTTCAATGAGCTCTACGACCTCTGTAGTGGTGGCAGCCTCTGGACGGCGGCGACGGCGAAGGATCCCTATGGCCGCTTTGGGGTTTTGGAGTGTCTTGACTACGCCTGGTACGAAAGCTTGGACGTTCGTTTGTACGGCTCCTTTGCGTTGCTTCAGCTTTGGCCCGAGTTGGATAAGGCTGTCTTGCGCAGTTTTTCCCGCGCGATTCCAGCCCGTGATGCCACCCAACGCCCCATCGGTTGGTACTTCACCCAAGGCCGGGGAAGGGTTGAGGCCGATCGCAAGGTGGCGGGTGCGACGCCCCACGACCTCGGTGCCCCGAATGAGGTGCCGTTTGATGCCACCAACTACACCGCCTATCAAGACTGCAACCTCTGGAAAGACCTGGCCAGCGACTTTGTTTTGCAGGTTTGGCGAACCTTCCAACTCGCTCCAACCGGCGAAGATTTGAATTTCCTGGCGGAGTGCTGGCCATCGGCGGTTCAAGCCTTGGATTACCTCAAGGGTTTTGACGTCAATGACGATGGTTTGCCGGACAACGGCGGTGCGCCGGATCAAACCTTTGATGATTGGCCCTTGAAAGGGGTTAGCGCCTATTGCGGGGCGCTATGGATCGCCGCGTTGGAAGCGGCATTGGCGATGGCGCAACGGCTGCAGCTCGACCTCGGTCTCGACACCACGGTGGAGCAACGACGCTTTGGTCAGTGGCTTGAACAGTCGAGGAGCAACTTTGATCGATTGCTCTGGAATGGCGAGTACTACGAAATCGATGCTGAAAGCGGAACGCCAGTGGTGATGGCGGATCAGCTCTGTGGCGATTTCTATGCGCGTTTGTTGGGTTTGCCGTCTGTGGTGAGTGACGCCAATGCCCTGAGCACCTTGAATGTGGTGCGGGAAGCCTGCTTTGAGCGTTTCGAGGCCGGAACGCTTGGCGTTGCTAACGGCTTACGACGCGATGGAACTCCACTCGATCCGAATGGAACGCATCCGCTTGAGGTGTGGACTGGAATCAATTTCGGGATTGCCAGCTATTTCCGTTTAATGGGCCAGAGCGATACGGCTTTAGCGATTACTGGAGCGGTGGTAAATCAGGTGTATTCCGGTGGCTTGCAGTTCCGAACGCCTGAGGCGATCACAGCTGTGAACACCTTCAGGGCCTGTCATTACCTGAGAGCAATGGCGATTTGGGGCTTGTGGGCCACCGAGACGGATTGGGCTGAAATCCCAGGTGCTTCTGAGCGTTGAAGCGTTGCACTTGGAGATTCGCCGAAAAAGAGGCGGTAGTCCCTAGCAAAATGGTTTCGGCTTTGGAAGCCGTAATGGGAAGAGATGCTCCGCACCGTGTGGTGCCCCATCCTGTGACGGATCTCGGGATGACTCAGGGCAAGTTGCACTTGTCCAAGCCGAATGTTTTTCATCAGGGTCATCGGCCCGAGGCCAAAAGTGGTTCGACAGTTCTGAACCAGTGACGAACGCGAGGCGAAAATTGTGGCGGAGAGATCATCCAATTTGATCGCATTGTTGGGGTTCTTGAGTCCCCAAATCAGCATGTCTCGCATCAATTGCGCTTGGTGGGTCGGCTCACCAGTGCTGCTGCTCATCACGACATTTGGATGAAAACATTCCAGCAGGGCACTTTCAATGAGGGTTTCTTGAAAGGCCCCATTCGTGTGATAGTTGGGTTGCAACAGTGTTTTGAGCTGTTTGAAATGCTTGGGTTGAAGTTGCAGGGAATTGTGACGATCTAGGCAGTCAACGAGTTTCTCTTCGCCATGGATTACAGCGAGGTCGTGGAGGCGTTGTGTTTTGAAGATCGCCATGGTGGTGTGGGCACCGGGCGACATTTGAAAATATGAGTCTTTGATTCGCGCGCTGAAGCCGTGAATGGTGGAGGGGTTGAGATGTTCGCCTCGAACGCGATGAAGCTCGATGTTGTTGGTCTGCTCAAGGCCAATAATCGAGTTTTCTGAGTTGCGATCCCCCTCCACCACCAAGGCCTGATTGGTGCGAATTGAGAGGATCGGAAGGGCTCTGCTTCCATACAACTCAAAACTGCCCCTCAGCTCGCCCGGGGTGATTTGAACAGCTTTAACGTCATATCCAACAGCAGCGAAGCAGGACTCAAACTCCCAAGTCGTCCGAAACGTCATGGTCCGGACGGCGCAATCACTCTGTTTCAGAGTTGGCTCATATTTCTGCTTATGCAGTTTTTGCATTTCTGGATTATCTCAGATTTCGTCGGTGATGGGTAAGCGATGAAATTTGGAGATTTTTGTTTCCCAAACCATTCATCAGAACGATTGGTCTGAGTAACGTTCCAGCCAAACACCCGGGAATGCGTCCAGATGCGCCGTTTGATCTGCTCTCTCTTGGCTGCTCTGGCGTTGTTGGTGTTAACGCCTGGCATTGCCTGGGCTCAGGTCCATCAGCATGAAAGCGAATCCGGTGTTGCCATGGTTCGATCGCTGGAGAGCCTCCGCGATCTGGATTACGACAGCTGGCAAGCGGTGGCCTATCGGGAGGGCAAACCCGGTGAACCCGTGGTACTCAGAATTGTTGGTTATCCCGGCAAATTGCGCCTCGACCATCCCGTCGGACTTCAGGTTTTAGCTGGACGCCGCACATGGCTCCTCGACGACATCACCTTGGATAATCCCGTTTTGGCCGGTGACGGTCGTGACGCTGCTGTCGAATTTGCTCTGGACCCCTTGCTCAACGATCTCACCAACAACCGACCCTTGCGCCTTGTTCTGCCTGGGGTGATTACGGAGTTGCCTGTGCCTCCCTATGTGGTGGGTGAGTGGCGCTCGCTTCAGGATTTGCCTTTGAGCTGATGTGGGATGCCTGGATGCGGCGGGCGTTGGCGTTGGCTGGCCTTGCCGATGGACACACCAGCCCGAATCCCCTTGTGGGGGCTGTTGTTCTCGATCGGCACGGCCGTTTGGTCGGGGAAGGATTTCATGCGCGGGCTGGTGAACCCCATGCTGAGGTGGGTGCCCTGGCTCAAGCCGGTGATCGAGCCAAAGGCGGAACACTTGTCGTCACCCTCGAACCCTGCTGTCACCACGGCCGCACCCCCCCTTGTTCCGAGGCTGTTTTACGGGCTGGTATCGCTCGGGTGGTGATTGCCCTTGAGGATCCAGATCCAAGGGTTGATGGGGGAGGGATGGCGCAACTCCGGGCCGCAGGGCTTGACGTGATCAGTGGGGTGTTGCAGGCCGAAGCCGCGTTTCAGAATCGGGCTTTTCTGCATCGGGTCCGCACCGGTCGTCCCTGGGGGACGCTCAAATGGGCGATGGGTCTGGATGGCCGCACAGCCTTGAGCAATGGCGAAAGCCAATGGATCAGCGGGCCAACGGCACGGCGCTGGGTGCATCAACTCCGCTCCAAATCAGATGCGGTGATCGTTGGTGGTGGCACCGTGCGTGCGGATGATCCATTGCTCACCAGCCGCGGACGGCGGAAGCCTGAACCTCTGCGGGTGGTGCTGAGTCGAAGCATGGAGCTGCCTGTAACAGCCCAGCTTTGGGATACATCGCTCGCTTCCACCCTGGTGGCCCATGGACCTGAAGCGCAGGAACAGCCGTTCCCGCATGGCCCGCAACGCCTACTGCTTTCAGCCTCTGAACCAAAGCCCTTGATGCAGGAGCTGGCGAACCGTGGTTGCAATCGTGTGCTCTGGGAGTGCGGTCCTGAGTTGGCAGCCGCTGCGATTCGTCAGGGTTGTATCCAAGAGGTTGCCGCTGTGGTGGCTCCCAAACTCATGGGAGGGGTTGCAGCGCGCACACCCCTCGGAGAGTTGGGTTTTACGGCCATGGATCAGGTGGTCGCAGGATCTTGTCTCAGCCCTGTGCCTTTGGGTGGCGATTGGCTGTTTCAGCTCAGGCTCACTCCTTAGGCCGCTGATCGGACTCGACGATGGTTCGCTCCAAGTTGCTGGCAAATCGACCGATCAGAACACCCATCACGGCAGCCAGGTAAAGCGGTCCGGCAATGCTGGTGGCCACACTCACCATTCTGGAGAGTGGCAGCATCGGATTGATATCTCCGAATCCCACGGTGGTCAGGCAAACGAAGGCGAAGTAGTTAATCGTCGAAAACACATGGGAGGTTGCAAACACACTCGTCCCCGCACCGATTGGGACGTTGAGCGGTCCGAAGCTGCCTGGCTGGATGGTTTCGAGGGCACTCATCACGAGGCCAGCGGTCAGGCCGATGTGGAGATAGCCCGCTGTGGCGCCCATCAATAAGGCTTCGCTCACCTTGGGTTCATCGGCGAAACGTTTAACCAGGCGGATCACACTCCAACCCACCAGCACACTCCAGCTCAGGGCGAGGGGAACACCGCTGTAGATCAATTCATGGGGGGTGAGCAGCCAGAGCCACATCGACACCACCGCCAAAATGCCAAGGCCGCGGTACAGCCGATCAGCCCAAACAGGGGCAAAGCTGTCGCGCACCATTAGCTGCGTCAGCGTGAGGGCGATCAAGGTGTAACCCACGTGGGTGGTCCAGATCAGTCGCGGAAAGGCGAAGCCCACCATCACGATCAAGGTGAACAGCAGCAGCAATTTGAGCTGCAATCCCCCTTTGCGTTGCAATCGCGAAGCCCACCTCAAAGCATCTCTCCAGCACTGCGTTCAGGGTCATCCCCCCTTCGTTGCTGTCAACCGTCTGGTTCGTCAATCGCCTTCGTCAATCGCCCTTGCAGAGAAGGGCTAAAGCAGATCGAGCTGTTTCGCTTCAGAGGTATTGCCAGAGGTAGGGATGCAGCTCCAACCCTGTTCAGCAACGGGAGAGAGCATCGGTTCAAGGGCATGGCGATGGTATTGGTCGCCGGGTTCCAGCCAAACCTCCTCAAGGCCGTTAGGAATGATCACGGGCATGCGGTTGTGTAGCGGTTTCACCAAGGCATTGGCCTGGGTGGTGATCACGCAGCAGGTTTCCACTTCGCTGCCATCGGGCCCCACCCAGCGATCCCAGAGCCCTGCCAGCCAAAACATCGCTTGGTCGTTCCGACCGATTTGATGGCCTTTTTCAAAAAAGCTGCTGCTGGGTAAGAGGCAACGGTGATGACGCCAGGGCCCTCGGAAGGAGGCTTTCTCCCCAATGCTTTCAGCCCTGGCATTGATGGGCCGATGACTGGCGACTGGATCTTTGGCCCAGCCCGGAAGCAGTCCCCACAGCATGTGTGCCGCCCGACTTTGGCCATGTTCCCGTCGGAGTGCCAGTACGGGCTCTCCAGGCCGAATCAGCGCCCGTGGGGCGTAATGCTTCAGCCATGCAGCGTCGTCTGCCTTCAGCCATGGCTTGAGACGACGCGCCAAGTCATCGGCCGTTGATTCGAGGCAGTAGCGACCACACATCCTCGAAACGTTAGGGGCCGTTCGGTTCTCACACCCATGGTGCCGTCACGCTTCGCGTCTTCCCTCGTAGCGTGACGTCAGTGCAGGCGTGGGCTATGCCGATCCGTCAGGACGACAACCAACCAAACCGTCGTTTCGGAATCATCAACCTGGTGTTGATCGGCTTCGGAGTGTTGCTGCTGGTGAGCAGCTTCATTCCAAGCAACGGCATGCAGCAGGTGCCGAGAGTTCCTTATTCGTTGTTTATCGACCAAGTGAATGACGGCGCCGTCAAACGGGCGTTCATCACGCAAGATCAAATTCGCTACGAGTTGTCGGCGCCAGAGGAGGGAACACCTCCTGTGTTGGCAACAACGCCAATTTTCGACATGGATCTCCCCCAACGCCTTGAAGCGAAGGGCGTTGAGTTCGCTGCAGCGCCCCCGAAAAAGCCCAATATCTTCACCACGATTCTGAGTTGGGTCGTCCCCCCACTAATTTTTATTCTCGTTCTTCAGTTCTTCGCCCGCCGCTCAATGGGTGGGGGTGCCCAGGGAGCCCTCAGCTTCACCAAGAGTAAAGCGAAGGTTTACGTCCCTGATGAAGAGTCACGCGTCACGTTTGCTGATGTGGCTGGCGTTGATGAAGCGAAAGATGAGCTCACAGAAATCGTTGATTTCCTCAAAACCCCTGAGCGTTATGCCGAAATTGGCGCTCGAATTCCAAAAGGCGTATTGCTAGTTGGCCCTCCTGGAACAGGCAAAACATTGCTCTCCAAGGCGGTAGCTGGGGAAGCAGAGGTTCCTTTTTTCATTATTTCCGGCTCTGAGTTCGTTGAGCTTTTCGTTGGCGCAGGCGCTGCTCGCGTTCGCGATCTGTTTGAAGAGGCCAAGAAAAAAGCCCCCTGCATCATCTTTATCGATGAACTTGATGCCATCGGCAAGAGCCGTTCTGGCTCCATGGGGGTTGTCGGTGGAAACGATGAGCGCGAGCAAACGCTCAATCAATTGCTCACGGAAATGGATGGTTTCACAGCCCAGGACAAGCCCGTCATTGTTCTTGCTGCCACCAACCAGCCCGAAGTTCTTGATGCCGCCCTGTTGCGTCCCGGTCGCTTCGATCGTCAAGTGCTGGTCGACCGCCCAGATCTCTCTGGTCGTAAAACGATCCTTGAGATCTATGCCAAAAAAGTGAAATTGGCTGAAGGTGTTGATCTGGACAATGTGGCGCAAGCCACGAGCGGCTTCGCTGGTGCAGATTTGGCCAACCTCGTCAATGAAGCTGCCCTACTGGCGGCTCGGGTGAAGCGCACACGTGTTGAGCAAAAAGATCTAGGTGAAGCCATTGAACGCGTTGTCGCTGGCTTGGAGAAGAAGAGTCGTGTGCTCCAAGACGACGAGAAAAAGGTGGTGGCGTACCACGAAGTTGGCCACGCGATCGTTGGTCATCTCATGCCAGGTGGCAGCAAAGTGGCGAAAATTTCGATCGTGCCTCGAGGTATGAGTGCCTTGGGTTACACGCTTCAACTCCCCACAGAAGAACGCTTCCTCAATTCCAAAGAAGACCTTCAGGGCCAGATCGCCACCCTCTTGGGCGGCCGCTCTGCTGAAGAGATCGTCTTCGGAAAAATCACGACCGGTGCCGCGAACGACCTCCAGCGGGCCACAGATCTTGCGGAGCAAATGGTCGGTACCTACGGGATGAGCGACACCCTTGGACCATTGGCCTACGACAAACAGGGGGGAGGTCGTTTCCTAGGTGGCAATAACAACCCTCGCCGTTCTGTGAGTGATGCCACGGCCCAAGCGATCGACCATGAAGTTCGTGGCCTCGTGGACAAGGCCCACGACGATGCCCTATCGATCCTTCGCCAAAACATGGGGCTGCTGGAAACCATTGCCCAAAAGATCCTTGAGAAAGAAGTGATTGAGGGCGACGATCTCAAACAGATGTTGGAGGCCAGTGTTCTTCCGGAAGGCGTCAGCGCTTGACGTGAACCCCTTTCATCCCCGATAACTGTCCTTTAGAGCGTTGCAATGGCTTTCGCTGCTGAAGGGGTTGCAGCCCCTCTCGTGGGGCTGCACGGTCGTGATTACCTCTCCTCTGCGGATGGTTCCGCCGCTGAAACGGCAGCGCTTCTCACGCTGGCGGCCCAGCTGAAATCAGGGGATCGACGTATTGATCTCGGCAATCGTGTTCTGGGATTGATCTTTACGAAGGCCTCTACCAGAACCCGGGTCAGCTTCCAAGTGGCAATGGCCCGGCTCGGTGGTCAGACGGTGGACCTGAACCCAACCGTGACGCAGCTTGGCCGCGGCGAACCATTGCAAGACACGGCGCGTGTGTTGAGTCGCTACTGCGATGCCTTAGCGATCCGAACCTTTGCGCAACAGGAACTCGTCGATTACGCCCACTGGTCATCCATTCCAGTGATCAATGCCCTCACCGACCTGGAACATCCCTGCCAAGCCCTGGCCGACTTCCTGACGATGTTGGAAGTGCATGGTGATCTTCCAGGACAAACGTTGGCTTACATCGGGGATGGCAACAATGTTGCCCACTCCCTAATGCTTTGTGGGGCCTTGCTCGGGGTGAACGTTCGGATTGGTTGTCCGGAGGGATTTGAACCGTTATCTGGGGTGTTGGAGCAGGCCAGATCCCTGGCACAACATGGAGCTTCAATTGAGATTTGCACTGATCCCGTCAAGGCCGTGGCGGGTGCCCAAGCGGTGTACACCGATGTATGGGCGTCGATGGGCCAGGAGGATGAGCAAGCTGAACGGGAGGCAGCCTTTGCCGCGTTCTGTGTGGATCAGGCCTTAATGGATCAAGCCGCCAAGGATGCGATTGTTCTGCATTGCTTGCCTGCGCACCGCGGCGAAGAGATCACTGCTGAAGTGATGGAGGGTGCCTCCAGTCGGATTTTTGATCAGGCCGAAAACCGACTTCATGCCCAGCAAGCGCTGCTGGCGGCACTGATGGGTGGCCTGTGATGGCTTGAGCTGGTCCATCCCCCTTGCAAGCAGGCTTGGTTGGGGGTACAAATGTATTGTTCAATGATTGATTGCTGGTGGCCGCCAACCCCCAGGAGGCTCTGACCTCCGCACAACAGGAGTTGTACGACTGGCTCGCCGATTACATCGGCACCCATCGCCATAGCCCTTCGATTCGTCAGATGATGCAAGCCATGGGCTTGCGGTCTCCAGCTCCAGTGCAGAGTCGCTTGCGCCATCTCCAACAGAAAGGTTGGATCACTTGGCAAGAAGGACAAGCCCGAACGCTGCAATTGCTCGGTGATGTGGCGGCGTCCGTTGGTATTCCCGTGTTGGGGGCCGTTGCTGCGGGTGGTTTGGTCGACACCTTTGACGATGTGCAAGATCACCTAGACCTGGCGCCAGTTTTAGAAACTCGAGGGTTGTTTGCCCTAACGGTGAATGGCGATTCGATGGTGGATGCCCATATCGCTGACGGTGATGTGGTGTTGATGGAGCCCGTGATCGACCCACAACGGCTCAGGGATGGCACGGTGGTGAGTGCATTGGTTGCTGGCAGCGGCACCACGCTTAAACATTTCCATCGCCAGGGCCCCACCGTTGTGCTGGAGGCAGCTAATCCGGCCTATTCCCCGATTGAGTTGCCAGCGGAACAGGTGCAAGTCCAAGGAAAGCTCGTCGCTGTTTGGCGCCAGGTTTAGGGGTCTTCACGGTGTAAAGTCCTCACGACGAAGGATTGCTCGAGGGCAATTCCAACGTTTTTGGGGCCATAGCTCAGCTGGTAGAGCCCCTGCATGGCATGCAGGGGGTCAGCGGTTCGAATCCGCTTGGCTCCATTTCAAGAATAAACCAGTCACTGACAGGGTTTTTTGGCGGCTTTTAAGGGCCGCCTTTTTAACGCCTAAATGGCTAAATATCACTTTTGATGCGCAAAATGGCGGTAAGCGGCTCTGCTGGCACAAAAAGTCGAAACACTCGGTTCAAGTGGGATGTGATGTCTTCACTCTTCAATCGACCCTCGGACATTCGTCGAGCGCAACAACTGGCCATGACGTCGCTAGTAACACTCGGGACAGCAGTTCTCTTCGGCTTGGTTAGTGCATTGAACTCTTGACAGCAACGCTTTATTAGGGCTGTTACTTCATCTTTCTGATTGTGTTCAACGCTCTTGGTTCAGTGATGAAATGGCTGTTCCTCAAAAAGCCTGATCAGTCAAAGGAGTCAACGCTTAAAGAGCGGACTCAGCAGACGGTTCGAGTCGATCAAGTGTCCGAGATTCATCGAGGTCCAAAAGGTGGCTTGTATCGAATCGATGCCAAGGGGAAGAAGGTTTACCTCAAGGCATCTGAGCAGCCAAAGCAAGGCAAGCCACGTCGAGCGAAACGGAGTCATTCCAAAGCGGCATAATTACTATTGGCGAAAGCTCTGAAAAGTAGAGAAAACTCTTAGCAATTGAGGAAAACTATGTGCTTTCCTTGAAGCCTTCCGCATCATTAGCTCGTACTGCCAACAGCAGTTCTTGCAGCAGGGCAAGGGTCATCTGAGTGTCGAGTGTCATTGCAGGTGGATGACTGCTTGGAATATCCCCCGCTGCAATAAAAAACCATCTTGCGACGGTGTGATGTTTATTTAGTGCCAGGTATCGAATGCCATTTAGGTGTGATTAGGCAGTGATCAAAGAAATAAAAAGCCCTGTTGAGCAAAAGAGCTGTGGATTAGCCGTTCCCAGCGATGCCATGCAATGCAAGCTGAATGATTGAGGCCCTGGTCTCATCTGATGCGTTGAGCTGTTACTAGTGCCCCCGGATGGTTCTGAGGACTAATCAGAGTTTGTTCAGTTCATCGTTTACTGCTGCGATGAATAGGGTCCATCGGGGAATGGAGAACCGATGGACTCGCAGCAGGGCTGCAGCTCCCCAAACGGCTCGGTGGGGCTGCTCCTTGCCGCAAGAGCGCAAACGGAGCTAGTACATCAGAGCTATGCAGCCCGATCTTGTCTGTTGATCATTCAGCGCCCGTCGTGATCAAAGAGGGTGAAGCCCTGTTCCAGTCGGTCAAGGCAGGTATGACGGTGATTGTGAAACTCCTGCCAGAAACTGGCCAGCCTGATCAGTCCGAAAGCTGGTGGATGGCAGACGTGATCTTTGTGAAGGGAGGTGCACGGAATCCCAAGGCGCCGACCTTGTTCCAAGTGGCCGATGTGGATTCGGGCGTGGTCCGTTGGGTCAACGCTGATCTGGTGACTCACATCATTCCCATGGGTTTGAACCTCAGCCGGAAGCACGTCGGATCGTGATTAACGACTAATAGCCCCGCCTTGTGACGGGGCTATTGATGTTTTGTCGGGAGATAGCTGGCGATAATCAACGCCAGCTGCTTGCTACTAGGTGCTTGCTCTCTCCTAATGCCATGAATGGTCTCGATAGCTGAAAACATGGTCAATACTGCTTCGACCATCTCACGCAAATGTGCGATGCTTTGCTCAAAGCTTTGTCGCCATATCTCCAGCTTGAAGAATCAAGTTTCGATGAGAGATTGGTGATTGATCCGACGTATTGAACACGAACTTGACTTCCAAACAGCTCTTGATCGAGGAGGCGAGACTTGGCTTTTAGCCGAGTATCGGAGCTAGTAAGAAATGAAGGCAGATAGATATAAATGCGCCTAATGCGATGGTGGGAAGCGTAAAATTCATGCAGTCTCCCTTGTTGTATGACACTTTATAGCTTGAGTTTAGGTAGTTTGCATCATAAACTACAAAAAACTTCTTAAGAGTAATTGTACTTATGCGTCTCAATTGTTGGTATTGGTGCTGGTCGTGCTGCAATCAATGGCCTATAAGCTCGTCTGTTCCTCTTCAAAAGCTTGTCGTCGTTTCATTTGAGCACTGAAAGAGATCGGGCTTTAAGTGAGTTCAGCCGTCGCCAGCACAGCCGCTCCATTCATTGCATGGCTGTTCCCAAAACACCCGTAGCAAGCCATTGGGTGATCGAAACACGATTCCGCCGTAGCCGTTGGTGCGTGTATAAAACTTGCCTTGATGCTCAGAGGTAAATCGATATTCGATACTCCCGCGGTACACGCTCACGTTCCCGCCCGACTGGCTGAAGCTGCATCTCTTCGTTTCAGTGGGTTGCTGACCGGTTTGCTGCGTGAAGCACCAAATTTCAGCGGTGTCGGCCATTGCAGGGGTTGCTATGGCGGCGAAAGTGATGGCAACAGTTGCCAGAGTGATGCGGATCATCGGCAATCAGAAGAGTTAGAGGTGAATCAACGGAATGGCCTCAAGCTGTCTTTGGTTGTGGTTTCAGCCCCCATCGACTTGGCAACCAAGCATCGCTCCCGCTGCTCCACCAACGGGTACGCCAATCCAGCGGCCATCCCCCCGCGATAAAGCCGCTCCTGCAGCACTACCGAGAAGTCCACCAAGAATGCTCCCTTCGATGCAGCTGTTGTCATCAACTGTTGGCGCCTTCGATGAATGTTCAGGCGCTGAGGGCATGCGAGCAGAAGGATTTGAACGGCAGGGGATTTCAACCTTTTCGGTCCAATGGCGAACATGTCCTGGCTTGTCTGGGGTGCCGGGGACATATTCCTCTCGGTACTCATCGCGAAAGCACTGTGAACTTGTTGAGTATCCAGGCTGATACGTCGTTTCAGCGAAGAGCGGCTCCCCAACCGACCATGAAAGTGGCAGAGCCAATAGAGCAGAGATCAAGCGTTTCACAACATCACCTCGACGACTTAAGAATCCTGCATCGAAAAAGGTTTGGGATCAAGCCCGAATTTGCTACATCCGATCACCAAAACGCAGGCGATGATTCAGACGGCTTACTCGTGATGGAGAGTCTGCTCAGTTCCGATGGCTGATGAGGAACAACGTTTGGGAACTTAATTATTGGCTAGTGGTATCCGTGGATAGCTGAAAATAGGTATTAAAATATTTAGATTATAGTTTATTTATTGGCTTGGATGGCCTCATTTTATCGTTAAGCTTGAGTGAGGGGTGAAGAATTGATTCTTGATCAATGGTTGTCGTTGCTCATACATTGATTAGGGAAAATTAGCGCATCAAAGCCAGCCGTTTTAGATGGTTTTGATGCGCTGCCCCCATTTTGATGGAGGCCAGATCAGCTGTAGGCTTTGGCCATTAGAGGTCCAGCTTGATCGTCGGTCAGCACTGGTGTCACCTCCCAATCGAGGCATTCAGCCCATTCGGCAGCATGTTCATAGCAAGCGTCCGCAGTATCGGCTTCAACCAAAATCCAACCTTCGACGGAACCCGGAGCATGGAATCTCTTCCATGACTTGCATTCAGGAAACGGAGCCCCGGTGGCTAAGAACTTCTTGGCGGCAATTTCGTGGTAACCAGTCTTAAAAGACCAGTGCATTAAAAAGGTCATGCGAGATGAATTGACACTCAGACAATGACAGTATCTTGCGTCTTTGTCCGTTACGAATCGAACCTTGGTGTTGTGTCAAAAGCCTCCAAAGCGAAGGCAAACTTCCAAAGCCCCTAAACCAATGAGGAAGGAGCCACCAAGCAAAGCTAATTCTTTTGGCGTTTGTACCATTGGAATGAGGGCAGAGCCCGTGAGCAACACTCCAAAAAAATCTAGAGTAATTCCGATGCTCCAACATTTCTGTTGATTGCAATTTCGAGCTTGCCGATGCACTGATTTACGCAAGTTCATGAAATCTGCGCAACAACCTGACGCTTCGGCTGGCTTACTCAATAGAACTAAATGCTTTGAGCGAGGAAAAATTGATTGGTCGCTTAATAGGTTGCGCTTGTGATGGAGTGATTGCGGTTGTCGTGCCAATCACTCGTTGAGGGTTCAACAATTCCTCAGGATCCCCCAAATGGGTGATGACGCATAAGGGTTTCGCTGGGATCGTGAGAGCACAGGCATCACTCTTCATGCTCATGTCCGAGGAAGATCTGAACCACGACGGAATCCTTCATCTTGCAAAACATCTTGCATAGAAAATAAATCCTGCAAGCGATTTTTCAAGTATTTCTTATCGCAATAATGATGATTTTTATCGCTCTACTGGGCATCGTCGTCTCCGTGAATGCCGTACGAGCTATCAACCAAGACCTAACAACGACCAAGACTGAAGCGCGCCAGCCCAACGAACACAAGATCCCATAGGGAGACCTTCATCGAATCATTTAGAAAGCAGGAGTAAGGCTGGAACCACACCCATTGTTGTTTCGAATATTCAAAATTACAATTTTGATCGTATTGGCCAGCATTGGATCACCAAAAGTGCCACAAGGATGCCGAGGGCTACATCAATAAAGCGGGTCGCTGCCGTCACCCAAATTGCGGCTTGATTAGCCTCGGTGACCACCACGGTAAAAGCGATCGCTCCGAACCGTAATGAGCTCGGATGCAGTCTTGCTGCATTGCAAAGATATCCCAACAGTCCAATACAGAGTCCATAGGCCAAGAGTGATTGTGGAACAAAACTCACTTGAATAGCCGCCAACACAACGCCGAGAAGTGTTCCAATTAAGCGACGTCGGGCGGTTTCAAAGGCACGATCAAAGGCCTCTAGAGAACAAACAATGGCTGATATTGGCGCCCAGTACGCATCTGGGAGCTTCAGCGCTTGGGCCGTCGCTAAAGCAAGAACGGCTGCGATCGCAATTTGTAGGGAGGAGCTGATCGAAGCCCTGCTCATCATGACCGAGCTCCTTTTTTGATAGATCAACAAAAGGGCAACACAGACCCAAAAAGAAACCCCCGCCGAAGGCAGGGGTTACGAAATCAATCTCAGGAGTGTGTCCTTGTTTCCACCCTGTGAAGGATTTTTTCCTCACAAGGTAATTATGTCTCTCCAAACATGTACTGGCGTCCCAGCGTGGACCAGCTTGATGATTGGCAATTTTCTTAGCATCTTCTAACAGCTCGGTGCAGGATCTGTTTTAAGGCATCACACGCGCACCGATCTCCGTATCAAACAAGTCGCCGTACGGAGCTGGACGTTGTTTTTGATATGAAGCTTGGTCCTTGGGAAAAAACTGTAGGAAGAGCCTTAAAAAGCCTATTGGCTCTCCCTCAAGCAGATCCAATAGGCTTTTTAAGGCGGCGACGACGGAACAACGCCAAGATTGACTCGATTCTAAAAAGACAACTGGCCGGAAAGCCACAACTCTGCGCCTTGGTTGGCCCCCTCGCTTAAAGCAAGGAAGCAGGTGGCCACGACGCCGCCAATGGTCAATCCCATACCCATCAAGATCAAAGCCAATAATCCCTGCTCATTCGTCAGAGGACGGGTGTCTTGAAAACGTCGCCTTGCCATTCGTGAAAATTATCTCCCTATGTTGTGGCCCGATTTCGCTAATAAAACAACAGGCTCTTTCACCTATCTATTCCGCATCGCAAGCAATCCCTAAGTTTGTGATCCAACCGCAAGCCAGGTGGTAGGGATCAGGAGCGATGGTTTGATCAACACCACCATCGCTTCCAATCACGCGGTTATCCAAACGGACTCATCCAAACCAATTCATTCGAACTGACTGTTGTATGCGGTTTCCCCAACAGACGTTGATCTCCGCACCGTTTCGATGGCACACACCATTTCCATCATTGTGATGGCCCTTGGCATCGTCGAAGTGATTCTGGTGGTGGTTGTCGTGATGGTGATGTTTCTGGTTGGCATGCAAAGTAGGCGTCAACAAAGGCGCAGCAGCGACTCAGAAAGCCATTGCGTGGATTGAAGACCAGAGAGGCAGAACGATGGTTCGAACTGGAATCAACGCCAGTTCCAATATCCAGAGGAATACACACAACCCCCCCCAAGCCTTGATGCCATAAAACCCTTACCTGGGATGGAGAAAGATCTGCGGACTGACGAAAATTATCGAGAAGAGTCGATCGACAAGGCGAGTTCAGAAGACAAAAGAATGGCCTGGGGAGAATTGACAACGTATGGATTGATGAGTTATTAATTAGTTATCTGATTTACACAATCAATGCTCACCGGTTCCGACCTCCTCGCCAAAGTAAAGGAGCTTGGCGATGTGTCCAAGTCCGACCTTGTCAAAGCCTGCGGTTACGTATCCACGAAAAAGGATGGCGGAGATCGTTTAAATTTCACCGCTTTCTATGAAGCTCTTTTGGAAGCCAAAGGCGTAAGCCTGGCGACTGGTGGTGGCGCTGGAATTGGCAAAGGTGGCCGCAAGTTGAGCTACACCGCCAAAGTTCAAGGCAACGGCAATCTTCTCGTCGGCAAGGCTTACACCGCCATGCTGGAACTGGAACCAGGTGCTGAGTTCACGATCAAGCTTGGTAAGAAAGCGATTCGTTTGGTTCCTGTCGGAGCCGAAGACGACGAAGAGTGATCGATCGTTTTCCCGTAAAGGGAAAATAATTTGATCCAAGATCTCCGCAGCGATGCTGCGGGGATTTTTTTCTGGAAAAATCAGGCCAACAGATCTGGTTAGAGTTGAACGGAGGCATTGATTCTGTGCGCTATCAACCGAGCAAAGAGCATCTCGACAACCAAATACCTCACACAATCAAGAAATTGCGGGATCTCATTCAGACGTTTCAAAAGGAAACCGGTGCTGATGATCCATTTGTCCAAACCATGCTGAGCCAGCTTTCGGAGTCGTATCAATCCTCGCCATCAGATGATGGTGGATTTGGCTTTCGCTAGGCGTCCTTCGATCAACGCTTTCCACCCCTCAAGCTGAGAATCCAAATCCAAACAGCAAAGAGTGTCCCGACGGGAAGAATGATCACGATTAATTGACTGATGATCAATTGACGGACGTCTGGGTCCATGACAATCACTCGCTTTTTAGCAGCTCCTGTTCGTGACTTTGATGGGGTCTAACAACTAGTGACGCGGCGATAGATCACTTGCCTGACAGCGATCGCCCTCGCACTTCAATCCACACTGAGGATCTTCGCTTCCGTACTGCCAGGGACGCCGCATCGCCCAGTACTCATCGACCAACCCAAGCAGATACGCCAGAAACTTTTCTAAGGAGGATTGTTGCTTCATGGTTGAACGATGATCGAGAAAACGCCGATCAGCAACAAAGTTTTAGATTTAAATCAAAAATTCACTGGTTTTTGTCCTTCGTCGTACTCGTTAGGTTTTGATCATTATCCCATGTCGAGTAAATAATGTAAGACTGCCACACGATAATGATCTGCAATACCGTGATCATTCATCGGCCCCGCAAGTTCATCAGGTACCCGATGAATTCGGCTGATCGCCTTGATTTCGTAGGTATGGCCAGGCGGTGGTCCGCTCCCACGACTGCAATCCCAAACGTCGCTAGCCTCACCTTTGTAATGTCCGGAAATTTGGGCTGCATGGGCAAAGATATTGTCTCCCATCTGGCAAACAATAATCGCGATGCATTCGTAAAATTCATCAGATGAGACGACATTATGTGTATCTCTGACAGCACATTCGTCCATTCCAAGGATCATGTCTTCTAAAGCTGTTGTCCCCACATAGCACCAGCTACGAATATTGATCTGAGAACTTATTTTCATTGTTTGAAGGAATACGAAAGAATTGTTTCCTTTTCTTGAACTTGGCGTTCAGGTCGTAAACCCTTCTGATCAGTCGTGATCAGGATCACTGAGATCAACATCATGATTCCGTCAACCACGAGTAGGACAACATGACTTTGGACGACTCCGTCCATCTTGACGCTTCGTTTCCCCCTCTTTAACCTTCCCCGTCTGATCTCGTTGGCATGAATGCGTTTTTTGCGACAACTTGTTTTCTGATCGCGATTGCACCTCAGGCCGAAGCATCCATTTTTTCGGTTAAACCCAAGACCAGCTTTTATTCAGCGCCATACGCTTCCGCCGCGACGCGTCTGAGACTTCCAGAAGTTCGCGTTCATATCCCCCCCATCAACGACAACAGGGGGTTTTGCGAATTCAAGCTGATCTACAAGATCGCTGATCGATCCAATTCAGCCTTACCCAAAACAGCTTGGGCGCGCTGTGTCTCCATCGACCAGCTCATTCCTTCCCAGCCCAAACACGATGGTTCGATGTCCTAAGGCATGCCCCGCGCACGCTGGCATTGTCGTGGTGCCATAGCAGTTGTTTCGACGTTCAAAAGCCCAACTCTTGTGCATAAATCACAACTCGAACGATCTAGACATGGTTGAGTCATCTCATGGTGAGCGGCCATCGCTGGCCATTCGTTTCGGGCTTGAGACTCCCCTCACACAGACCAGGGATTTCCTGCAACTGTTGGAGGTCTTTTTGATTGAGTGAGCTCGCATCTACCCCAATTCGCCCAAGTCTGAGCGAGCATTGCAGCCTGTGAGTTTGAGGATCAGTCTTCGACATTGGCTCGTCCTGTTGTTTACCACCCGCGTTACTCCGCTGAATTGCCGAGCACCCATCGCTTTCCGATGGCGAAGTTCAAGTTGCTGCATCAGCTCCTTCTTGATCAAGGTCTGATTGAGCGCAAGCAGATTTACGTTCCCCTCAGTATTTCTCGGCGTGATCTCGAAGAGATCCATCCGCGCCGTTATCACGAAACGTTCAGCCGCGATCAACTCACGCGGCCGGAACAACGACGGATTGGACTCCCGGCCACTTCGGCACTGGTGCAACGCACATGGCTTGCGGTGGGGGGGACGTTGCTGACGGCACGGTTGGCGCTTCGTTACGGCCTTGCCAACCATTTGGCAGGGGGGACACACCACGCCCATCCTGAGTTTGGGAGCGGTTTTTGCATTTTTAATGACTGCGCTGTGGCAGCGAGAGTTCTTCTTCAACGACACGAAGTCGAGAAGATTTTGATTGTGGATCTGGATGTGCACCAAGGTGATGGGTCCGCCGCCTGTTTTCAGGCGGATGAACGCGTCACCACGTTTTCGGTGCATGCCGCAAGCAATTTCCCCCTTCGGAAAGTGAACAGTGATATTGATATCCCCCTCCCCGACGGCACCGAAGATCAGGACTATCTCGCCGCCATCGGTGATCAACTCCCCGATGTGTTGGATCAACTCAGGCCCCAACTTGTTTTGTTCAATGCGGGGGTTGATCCCCACCGAGACGACCGACTTGGTCGTCTCCACTTGAGCAACGATGGGCTCTTGATGAGAGATCGATTGGTTCTGGATGCATGTTTGCGACGCAAAATCCCCGTAGCAACGGTGATCGGAGGTGGATACGACAATTTGGAGCCTTTGGTGCGTCGACACGCCATCGTGTTTCGTGCCGCGGCAGAACAGGCTCGACTTTTCAACCTGGCATGACAACTCCAGTTCTTCCTCCATGGCGACCATTGCTCAAAGCAGCGCAACGACGTGAGGGTCGCTCTCCTTCAGCCCGTTGGCTGCAACTGGCCACCGTTGGACAGAACGGACAACCGCGCGTGCGCACCTTGGTTTTTCGGGCCTGGACTGAGGCCCATCAATTGGAACTGTTCACTGATACGCGCAGTCAAAAAATTAAGGACCTTGACCATCAACCAGCTGTTGAAATTTGCTGGCTATTCACGAAGGCTCGAGAGCAATATCGATTTGGGGGTGTTGCCAACGTCATCAAAATCGATAACAACCGTGAGTTATGCCAACAGAAATGGCTGAGTTTGAGCCCATCGGGGCGCGCCGTATGGGGATGGCCAAGCCCTGGAGAGATGTTGAACCGTGATGCAACGTTTCCAGAGGCCTTATCTGATGACGAACCAATGCCAGATCACTTCTCGGTCTTGCGAATTGAGATCGACCATGTCGAACGTCTGCATCTTGGACCGCACCCACACCAACGATCACGCTGGCAGCGACATCAAAACTGGCGAACTGAAGAACTCAACCCCTAATTACCACCATCGTGTGACGCGGCCCACCGATGGTTGTCCTGGTTGGCTGGGGACTGTGACCACCGACAAGCGCTGATGGTTCCTCTGATAATCAAACCGACAGAAACCAATTCCCGTGCCGGAGCAGGTGGACAGGCTGCTCAAGGGAACTGCTGACCATCGCCTCTCTTCTGGAGATGGCAATTGCTTCGGGGCAGGTTGCCATCCCTTGTCCACCAAATATCGATTCGCTTCCAGAATCGTTTGACGGGTCTCAAGTGCTGCTGGTGCAGGCTCCGGTGTTGTAGCGGCGACTTCAGCGCATAGCGGGGAAACCAAGATCAGAAGTAGAACAGAGCGTCCCATGCCGAGTCTCATCCATCTTCTTCCTAGCCGTGTCTGGTCATGGGGGCCACAATGATGTGGATTTATGCCTACGAAGTCTTAATCCAGGCCTTTCACAGAAGAGGCTGAAGGCCAGAGGCGATCAGGATGCTCACAATCATTGCAATCGAAGCTTTTGAAAGATCAGCGAATAGAACCTCACTCCAATGACCACCATCCTTGAGCGCAAATGGTTGACTGCTCCGATGAGAATGAAAACGCAGCGCACTTTCACGCCCACCTAATAAACCGATAAACATCCATGTGGTGCTGAGGGGAAAGGACGTGAGTAAGGCACTGCCAACTAGGCAACTGCCAAATAACAGATCAATTGCTGTGGCGGAACGCAGATCAGATGCATTGGTTTTCGTGCGAAGAACCCCTTGAATAGGGCCACCTCCAACGCTCATTAACCAGCACAGACCAAGACAAAGCAAAACTGTGCACATCAACATCGGTAGAAGTTCAAGTTGTCGGGGCAAAAAAACAAACACATTGGCAAGATCTTGCACCAACCAAATCGCCCAGAGGAATGCGGTCGCTAGCCACTGCGTAATAAGCCAAACTGTGCCCACCGAATGATTCGATTGATTCGTATTAAAAATCCATCGCTCGAAGACCCAGAGCCCAAGCCCGTAGAGGAGAATCGATATTAAAAATGCAATCAGATAACCGAATAATGAGATCTGAATTAGGGACGAACTGTTTTTAAATTCAAATGTCGACAACACTAGAAAAGAGGTACTTAATGGCGCACCCCATTGGGTGAGCAGTAGCATTGCAAGGGGAGGAATGAGATACACCCAGGTAAATATTGGAGGCTGAGTAAAGACATGACCTGGAACATTGAGACGACCCCATGCAGGATCGCCTCCGTTCACGCTCCAGCCGAGCATCAACACCACAACGGATACTGTGCATAGAAAAATCATTTGCCACCACTTCGGCACACGGCTTTGGTTGGCTAATAGGAAGGGCCCTAAGGTTTGTAGTGAGTCGTTTCTAATAATTGATATTAATGACAGCGTGAATCCTGCAATCATCCAAGACTTTGAAAGTATTAAATCCATTAAACTGACAAGGCTTAAATTTAAACTGAAAGTTATGAGGAGCAGCTGTAGTGGGATATCCCGCCCGTATAAAAGTATGTGTTTGGGCGTAAGCGGTAATATTGGTCTTCAATTGCTTGAGTCTGTTCTTCGTAGGGTTGATTCAAGATATCTTGAAGCTGATGGATTAATGAATAGTCACCCCGACTCGCTTGTTCATAGGCTGGAACAATGAGCCACTCACGCCAGGTGTATTTGGGATTCACCTTCAACATGGCTTGAGATACCCTCTGTTGATTATTGGCGCTAGAAACCAATAGTTGCCACTGCTCAAACCAAGATTGCCACTGCATCTCCAGCTGCTTAGAAGGCGGTGTATAAAAACTCCTATTAAGAGCTGAAAAATTATTTGGCAAATGCGAAAGCTCACGGAAAAAGATTGTAAAGTCAACCTTCGAAAGCTCAAGTAAGCTCAATAAGGTTTCGCAGAGCTGCTGATCATATTGAGGCAAGCCCAATTTTTTAGACCACATGTGCTGCAGTTTTGATTGTATAAATGGCTCAAAATCTTTCCGAATTTGATCTAATTCCTTCAGCTTTGTATCATCGTTAAGAAGCAACAGTCTGAGAGATTTCCAAAACATATGGAAATTGGCTTCTGCAGCTACAGGTTGATTCAAGAAGGAAAAATGTCCGCCACCTCCAGTCCATGGTTGGAATTGTGGGTCAAAAAGTTCGCAGAAGCCAAACGGTCCATAATCAAGGGTGAAGCCGCCTGCTGCGCAATTATCACTATTGAAATTACCTTGGCAGTAACCAACTCGTAACCAGTTGGCGACTAAGGAAGAAAGCCGTTCGCGAAATGTACGAGCCAGCAAAATGATCTGTTCAGAAAAATGAAGGGACTGATCAATTTCATTTTTGTACTCTCGTTTGATTAGATGCGTCACAATCATTTTTAATTCCTCGAAAGCTTGAGGATGGGCATCGAGTCGTGCCCGACGTGCAAATAACTCCAGCTGCCCAACACGTAGAAACGATGATGAAACCCGTGTGCTAATCGCTATGGGGTTATCTACTAAAACATCAGGGTCCTGGGATTGGGATTGCTCTGAGTACCAGGGTCGCATGACTGTTTGCGATTGGGAGCCAAACAGCGTCAATGATCGTGTCGTTGGAATCCCTAGGGCATGCATCAACTCTTGAGCCAAAAATTCGCGCACACTCGATCGCAGTACGGCACGTCCATCGGCGCCTCGACAGTAGGGCGTTGGGCCACTCCCTTTTAACTGCATTTCCCAGCGTTTGTCCTTAAAGACGCCTTCAAAAACTGAGATTGCCCGTCCGTCTCCGTAGCCGTTACCGGTGCCGAATGGGCATTGCTGATTGTATTCAGTTCCATAAATCGATAGGGCATATCCTGTCGCCCAACCGATACATTGAGGGGAATTGATTGAGGCGAGATCTCCAGAAAACATTTTTATAAAATCTTGGTCTTTGATTACCTCTTCTTGAAGACCAAGCTCCTCAAATAGCTTGCAACTGTGAGTGATAAATATGGGATTAACTAGAGGCGTTGGATTTACGGGTACAAAATGACCCGAACATACTTCTCGAGCATGATGATCATCTCCATCATGGCTAGAGGCCGGATCAGGCTTTAAATTTGTTGTGAATGAATAGTCCGCATGTCGGATGAACTCTTGAAACGACGTGATCCCGGAACTTGAAAACTGTTTTTCATGGGAAGACATCAGCTGCGACGACCGCTTGTTATCTCAATCTATGTTAGTCACCTTGGGTTGAGCCAAACCATCAAATCACGATGAATTTGCAGATAATCAAATAATTGATGGTTTTATGGCGGCCATGATCGAATAAAATGCAAAAATGATCAAATAAATATTTACTTGGTCTGATCTTTTACGCAAAAAATTATCAAATATACTTGCTTTGAGTTGACAGGATTTGCATTGGTTTTTTTTAAATCGCTTCCATGTCTAATAATTGGTCCATGAGTGCCGCATAAAGCTGATTTCTCATCGTGAATAGACACTCTTGTTCTTCCGCTCGGCCACCTGGCCAATTTTCATAGGCTTGATTGATCGCTCGATGCATCACACGAAGGGCATCAAGGCCTAATTCAATTGAGACAATGGTTTGATCTTGCTCCATCGATGAACAATTCGGAGGTCACCTGTATTTTTGGATTAGAGCCCCTGGGATTGTCGAAAAGCCCAAGCAGATGCAGCTTGTTGCTGCTTCCAAGCAATGAGTAAGTCTTTAGCGATCGTGCGCAACTGGAGGAGATCGTCTGAACTATCAATTTCTCTAGAGAATTTCTCGATCTCAAATTTTTGGCCAAGAGTCAAAGAGATTGGTTCCATTGGCTGGTGACTTGATGTGCTGAAAGTAATGGAAAAGCTTTGAAAGAGCAAATCACTTTTGTAGTCTTAGCAACTGTTTTCAGGATTTAGTGCTCAAGCCAATACATAGATGCCATTACAGAACATGTCCTAAACCAAGGCACCACAGCGATTTCCCGCGTTGGATGGCTTATATAAAAAGCATGTTCAGCAGACTCATGCATTTCTCCTGGGAAAAACATCAAATACTTTCCAGGGATGTAGCCAAGGCTGCAGACAAAGATATGGGTTTTGCTATCGCTCTGATGGGTGTTGGCCTCACGCTTCTATCGAAAGACCTGTTGCTCGTAGAGCAGCAACAATCTCTTTCTGAATCCAATAAGAATACTTTTTGCTAGAGGTTAAATTTTTGGCTTTTATTGTCAGCCATAATTTCTAGTGATTTATCTATATATCTATTCTTTAAATCTATCGACTTGAGTTATCGGACCCTTGTGCGTAACAGGTTGGTCACTTCTTGCAATTGGTTTTCGCAGACCAGATACCTGCCAGGAACCCATATCCTGAAGGTTTTCGTCCGACGGGTCGGTTTGGCATCAAACTCTACTTTCAGTAGAAATCCCTAATGTGCTTTGTTTTGGTGAATGAATCTTGATCACTTTTCACCAAGACGTCACAGGACACTCAAAAGTCAAACGTGCGAAATATCCCCTCTTTCCTTCATCAATCTCTGCGTTTTAACTGTTGGCGATGCACACTTAGCTGATAACGATGCTTCCAGGCGCTGAAGCTGCGCTTCGCGTAGTGCCTTTGTGAGGTCGAGGGTGCGGTCAGTCATCAATTGGCGTTCCCAACAACCACCATGAAAATGATGCTTGTTGGAAGTGGGCCCTTCAAAAATTTCTCACCGATAACCTAGTCAGCATCTGACCTTTCACAAGCCACCTAAATCCGTGCGTAAGGATTTCAGGACAAATGAAGGTTTGATTTGTCTGAGAACTCGATGGTTATTCGTTCTCACCGATGGAGATGGTCGATACAGGGATCTAGATCTGGGACTCTTACATCAGGAAATGGTTCGAATAGAGGCGAAACCTGGCTTGTCGCGTCAACCTGGGTTTTCTGGTAGTTCTCTTGAAGAGGTTGCCTTCCAAAACCCTGTTTGCGCCTCCTGTGGGATCATCTCGAAAACGAAGGCCAAGTCGGTTCCTCGAGTGCCTAGGTACAGGACGGACCAGTGCTGTCTCTGCGCTGATGGAGCTGAATTTGGCCGCTCCAAAATTGCACGGTGGTGTTTTGAGGTCAGCCATCACATCTCCTCAAACGTCACAAAGGGTTCAGGGACCTACCTGTCCGCTGTCGTCTACCGAAATGTCTTCGACCTCCTTATCGGGTTCTTTGGGTCGCTCGAAATACCTCTAGCTACAACACAATTCTGATTGATGTCGGCACGAAGCAAGGTCGTTGGCTTTCAACTCTGGTGTTGACGCCAGACTTTGCTAGGCCGATAAAAATGTCGGCCGCTTCCCATCAAACCCGCTAGGTGTCCCTTCAATCCGTGGAGTCGCTGGCCTTCGATGGCCTCTGCTTCAATTTTTAACCCAACACTGGGTAGCGACAGGACTCAACCAGAAACCAGCGAGATTGGCTGTCTTTTCCATTCGGGCGGGGCGGCCTTGCCCCTTTGTACGACGCAACGTTTGGCTTACAAAAAAAACGCCCCGATCACTCGGGGCGTTTCAGTTTTTCTAGCAGTGAATCACTGGGCGTATGAGACGCCGCGATAGGTCAAGCCTGCTTTTTTCGATGCATCAGCACCTTGAATCCGCACGTACTTCTGTCCGCGATAGGTCAATGTCATTTGAAGTTGCTCAGATGTCCAGGTCCCCGTTCCTTGGCCTGGGTTGTCTGCGCCTCACAAATGTGAGGTGAACGTTGTAGGTAGCTTTCGCTACGCACACTTTATAGCGTGTTCGACAAGCAGTTTGTTGTTCATGTCGCTACAGACGTTGGGTTTGATCCGATTGGTGTGTACGTTTTAGGACTCGTACGTCTGGTAAAGCAGTCTTAGATCCCAGAAATATTTGTCGCTAAAGTGATCTGATCATGTTCGTGAGCCACCTGATGTCTCGCTATTGGTTTGGTAATCAGCTATCAAAACGTAAAGAACTCCTATACAACCTTGGGGCTATCTCCTCTTATTCGTCGATGCTGATTTTTTTGTGGCATGGCATCGAAATGCTTGTTTCACAAGAACCGCCTAAACATACCCTTGTGCTGTATGCCGGATCTTCTTTCTTTTCCATTTTGGTGATGGCTCCATACAAATGGGATAAGAAATGGATGCGTATCAAGACGTCTGTTGGAATCCTTGTTTTCGGAGTATCTCTGATTATTTATCTGATTTGTGCATCGATTTATTAGGCTTAGGTTCTGAATCGCGCATTTATATTACTTGCTAATTCAATCATTTTTCTTTGCTTCCAGGCTGCCACTGAACGGGCTTTGGAGTATTGGGTATTGTCTTGTTGTAGTTTAACTGTATATACACTCAGGGCTGCTTATTGGAGGGGGCTTTGAGATCTAAGAAATTTCTTTTTATGTCGATCAACTGCTAGGTCAGTTACTTTTACTTGAAGTGTTCTTGAGCGAATGTATACAACATGCTGCGATTAGTCGATTCTCTCCTGGCAGAGCTCTGCGATCTCGAATTGCTCTAGTTCAGACAGGCATTCTGAAAAGTCCATCCATAACAACGCGTCGTCAATCGGGCAATCCTTTAAAGCTTGCTCGTAGCCGTTCGACTTCTTGAAGTGTTCTGCTCTATCGGATTTTGAGATTTCGGAGACTTGGTTGAACTTCTGTTCTAGGAGCTGGCCTAGCTTCTCTCGCCTCGACGGAGTCATCATCCTGTTCATGATTAATCGGATTTAAGCGATTCCACTTCTAGTTTTCAACTGGGATTTGTGATTGCTTAAGTTTTCGTGGGTTAGAACTCTAGATTTTTCTCTTTGACGAAGCTTTGGTGGTAGATCGGGAATTCATCCGCAAGCATCTCCAGGATCTGGCTAGAGGCTCCGAGTTGCTGTTGTGCTTCCTCGAACATTGACGCAAAACATGATTCGCACCTCACTTCCAGGATAAGGTCTTCAAAGTTCGACCTCCCTGCTATGTAGCTGCTGACGAGTTCTTTAAAGGACATCGAATGTGATGTGGACGCTGATGATCGTTATGGACTACACCACTGCCCTAAGGGACTTGGTTCAACTGGTCTGATCAAGTGGATGTGGATGGCTAGGCAGGCTGACTTGGTGCAAAGCATCCCCTATTGGTTTCCATTGCACGAGATGACGACGATCAATCTTGTGACTGTCAAGGCAATTCCAAATATCGGTACCGCTCAATGTTGCTTTAGACCAATTGTCTCCTTGGCTCTTCATTTTCTTTCTGTTCTCGTCCTTCCAGTCAACCCAATCAATACCTTGATATGACGAGATATTATCGTTGAGGATTACCACAGAGAACTCCACCGCTTTGTCAGCACGTTGAACACCACTATAGGCAATGCTGCTTCAAGCCAAGTTGAACTGACTAGATGACGTCTTGGACTAGATTTTCTGGCTTGAGAAAAATAGGTCTTCGGTGTGGAATCGTAATGAATGAATTAGAGTAATTTTAATCATCATCAATTCGATGCGATTAGGAATTTGATGAAAAAACCACTTTTCAATTCCATTAACATACCCCGCAAATGTTAGAAGTAACGTTTGCAAGGTGAGTCAATAAAGTCCCCCTGGTGAGGGGAAGGCCCGCCTATGGCTAGACGTCGCTGTAGTGACACGTGTGTCGTAGGAATTCAACGTGCTGGCCGGAAATTAGTTGCATATGGATAATCGAATCCATTTTCCTGCTCGCGGAGACAGTCGTCTGCTTCCCAAAGCTTTAATACTTCTCTGCAATTGTGATCACGATCACAAACTAAGTACCCCCCCTCAGAAAGAGAATCAATCGTCGAACCCATGGGTGTTTCGACTAAACGATGTTTGACTTTTGGCATGAAAAATAACGAATAAAACTTTAATGGTTTGCGTTCAATACTTAAATTTAGTATTGATTAATCTGAATTCGAAAGTCGCCAGCTTCTTTGTCTCATGACTGAAATCGCCAGCCAAGACTATGAATTGTGCTTGGACTCCTCGGTATCTTTATGTCTATGGGACCTTAGCTCTCTATAGGACAGGCTGACCCTTGTAGTTGGCGCATCACGGCTGCGGCCCCATGGATATTTCGAAAAGCGAGGTATATAGAGAGCTGCTTGTTGAGATCCTCGCAGTAGCTTCTTTTGGATTTCATGGCGATCAATGATTGGATACAGCCATCGTTATTTAGCAGAACGGCCTACAAGGTATTGCTTACTACATTTTATGAGAGCAATGGTTTTAAGTGTATTTATTTATACACTTAATGGCCTAAGTAATTTCACTTAATTGCTTGGGAATGTATTGGTGGTAGCCAAGAACTTGGGGTAGTGCATTCATTTACACAAAAAAGAGCATTTCGTTGATTCATGGTCTTGATAGTCGAAGTTTTTTGATGGAATTGGTTTTCGCTGCCTGTTGTTTTGTATTTCCGGTTTGGGCCTTATCGCTTCAGTCGTATGAAGGTGATCACGAAGACGACTTTGACTTTTTGTGAAGGCTATGATTACTTACGGCGAATAAAATCTTGTTGAGCCTGCAGATCAATGGACTGTTGCATGGCGGCATTCTGGTTTTTAAAAAGGGGGCTATTCCTTCTATGCGCATTCCCCAGTTCGCTGTCATTGCGGTGAAGTGAGGACTGCGGCATCAATGACGGGACTCATCGCGATCAGAGCGGATTGAACGTCTCTGAATCGTTTCCTGATCTACTCGTTGTTTTCAGACGTCATTATTTTTTGTTCCTGATGATTCACCAATGAACACCCCTTTTTGAGATCGGGTGGTTGGTGTTTGTTATGTGTGAGGTGGTTGTTGTCGGGAGATCGATGGCGACACAATCAACGCCCCCTGCTTTCCCCCTATGGGTTTTGTATGGCTTTCAGCCCTGAGCGATAGGGCATCAGGACTCCCGACAACCAATCCATTGGATGGTCTGATTAAACCCGTTCACCCATTTGTCGAAGCATCAGTTTGGCCTCGAGATCACTCATGGGTGTCACCATCCTGAACACCTTGCGATGGATTCCGCTCTAGATATCCGGTGTTCTTTCATGGAACACCATTTCTGTTCCCACAGCTGGGCCAGTTGTTTCTTGTGTTGGAAGAAGTGATCACAGCTCATTGATTTGATGCCATGTGTATGGCTTTTGCCGCTTACATACACCATTGCTGAGTTCAATCCGAATGCCATCACCCATCTGGGGGATTTTTCATCCCTTTCCTCAATCCGTTTTCAGCCTGTAGATTTGAATCGATTTAACAGATACTTGGAAATCGAATACTCAACAAAAAATTCCAACGGCTACCCTTGGTATATGCATATCTCTTCGTTGAGCTCGAGGAGATGTGCATACAAGGGATTTTTTGACGTCAGATCAGTTCTTAATGCGAGTTGGGAAGGAAAATCTACCCATCGCATTTGTGAAGTCTGAGGACAAATGTTAGAACTCGCGCACTTAGGTATAACGGTATCTAAGCGATGAATAGATTTTCTGTGGGATCCATGAAAGATTGGGTCATCGTCTTTCCAACCAATGGCAGTTTTTAATCAGACAACGCCCTTTATGCTGTTGGCTCGTATTCATGTGAAGCTTGGATGCGTTGATGCCTATTTAGAGCTTGCACAAGCCACAGACGCAGCAGTTCAGAGGTCTGAACCGGGCATGATCCACCACACGTTTGACCAGGACCCGGATGATCCACTGGGATTTGTTTGGTCTGAGGTCTATGCCAACGATGCTGCTTTCAGCGCCCATGTGTCTAACCCTCCCGTCCAGGACTACCTCAAAAAGCATGCTGAACTGGGTGATGGCTTCAGCATCGAGGTCTACGGGACTGTCAGCGATGACTGCAAAAAGCTGATGGCGTCTTTCGGATTACCCCTCAAAATTTTCGAAACCAAGCTTGGATACAGCAGGGTCTGATCAGATCAAGTCGTAAGCCTCAAGCACTTTGACTCGGATGCCACCGAGTTTGCTCCAAGACGACAGTGCGTCTTGCTTGTTTTTGTAAGGCAACCAATCGTCTTCTTTTATACGCCTTTCAATATGGGCAGCGACTCTTAAAACAACCGATTCATCGCTTTTAACCTTGAGGTCGATCGATTTTCCGTTGATTTGGACCTGCATGCGTTCGCTGCCTGTGCTGTCAGCTTGGCAGGCGCTCTGAAGCTTCCCTAAAACACGTTCCGTTGTTGGCAGTTAATGCCGTTTGGCTGCTGGGTATGGGATCGAATTCTCTTTCAGCAGTGCTTTGGCGAGGAATGGGTTGGTGCAACGACATTCCTAATCCGAATGCATGGTTCGAAAAGGGTCTTATGCAGGCCCTGAACACGATTTCGTTTGTTGTAAAACTACGATCTAATGACAACCCCCGCCTTGCGACGGCGTGACTTGTGTGGGGTTGTGGCCAGGAGGTCTATGGCGACACAATGAATATTCCCATTTTATTAAGCGTTACTCCACGAAGATTGGATAAATCGATCTTGAAAAGGTCTGATGGGCTGGGTACTGTGAAAACGATTATTTGGGCCTTTTATTTCCGATGAAGGCGTGGCTCTTCTTTTCTGTCGCTTTATTGGTGTACGGGTTTGCCTTTGAGTCAACCTTTGCTAAAGACAAGTCTCCAACTATTGCAACGCTTGGAGCTGCTCTTGTTGCCGGGAGCCTGATGTGGGTCTTGTGGAGAATTAATTGATTGCTTTGCCTTATCAGTTTTTTCATTCTGTGGTATTGATTAGATGTTTGACTTAGTTGTCTTTGAACAAACGGATAATTGGTAATCGCATAATTTCAATGATATTTGCATGTATTTGGTATTTATTTAAGCATGCTAGTTCAAGCATTTAATTTGTTTAATAGTCCCAACCCCCACCCCTTTTTTTACGAATAAGCTTCTTTTAGTCTCTCTTGTTGAATTATTTCGTTGAGGCTGAGCAGCTGAGGAGTTTTGGCGATCTTTGTCGTCTCAGGATTGGTAGGCATTTGACATGACTGCTTGCGTACTCCATCTCGCAGCACTTTTTCTTGATGAAGCACCGCTAATTATTGTTCCTTGATCAGCCTTTTTCAATCAAGCCGATTCAGGCATTAATTGAGAGATGTTTGGCATCGGGTCACCCTTTCCATCAGCAATCGCGCGAGCACGGAGATAAAACCAGCTTTCGGTGTCTCCACTCGCTGCCATCTTTTCTGCGATGGTTTTCCAGTTGTTGATTTCGGTTTGATCCACGGATGTTATGGGCTCGATTGGACTGATTATGGAAATTGAGCGATGGTCTCGCGACTGCTCCTAGTCTTATTGACCGCCACCCGGTTTGATGTACCGCCATAAGGGGCAATGAGTGTCGGTTGGTTGATGCCCACCCGCACATCAAATTGTGCAGGAGTCTCGTCATCAACTCACCGACTGGCTGTTAGTGGGTAATCCATATCAAAAATGGATTTGGACGATCCGGTTCAGAAACCTATTTGACTGATGATTCCCTGGCCCGTCAGTAGTTCGGTGCCTAAGCCAATTACAAAGCCCAGCATTGCGAGGCGACCATTCCAAGTCTCAGCAAAATTGCTGAAGCCGAATCGGGATTGAGTTGAGTTAGTCATGTCATTGAGTGGGTGGTGAAGCCCCACAAAGTGGGGCTTTGATTGGTTGTGATCAGCCAGCTACAGCAGAGATGCTGTAAGGAGCTTCAGGGTGGCTCGTTGGCATTGGGTCGAGCTTCCCTTGAGCTAGTGCTGCTGCACGGATGTACATCTCACTGGAAGTATGACCAGCAGCTTCCAAAGCTTTGGCGACGACATCCCAGTTGCGGATTTCAGTAGACATTTGAGGCTGTTTGACGATGTAACAACCATCGCCAGCCAATTGATTTGGTCGTGACGGTGAAATCCGCCATGGAACCGAACACGCGAAAAGAGTTGGCGCTCGATAAGCAGGGATTGGCATTCAGTGGTCAGTAATCCCATTTGGCGGCATGTTCTGCGGTGATCAGCTGCCACAGGGAGAACACCTCATCAAGTACTGGAGTTCGGTGTCCGCTATGGAAACCGGAGGCCAAGTGGCTGTATGAACGACTCACCGTCACCGCTGCTGCTGTGTTACTTGCAGGCCCGCTCGCAGCAAGCTCTGATCCCATGAAGACACAAAGTAACTCTGGAAATGTTTTTCCTGAATGGGATGAATTGACAGGACGAAAATAAAGACTTCCCACATGAAACGACGACTGTCAAGCCAGACCTTAATGCTCGGCGAGAGAAAGATGTGTGAACTCTTTTATAGACACATTATTTAGATGGATTCTGGCTTCTTCCTGTTGCGAATCCTTTGGTATCGTCTGTTTCTGATTTTTTGTACTGTGGTTTGTTTATCGTTTGTGATCGAGTGAATCTACTGTCGATCCACCTCGATATAATATAGATTGCAATAAATAATGGGAGGTAAATTTTGTAAGCTCCCTCCGGATTTACCCCAATTAGGTTTGTACTTGCAACGGCAATGCTGCTCAGCAATAAGTAAATACTAACTCGACGGATTAATGGTGATATGGTCATAATTGTTCCTAATGTGTGTTTCTTGGATTGAATCGCAATCGATGGTGCGCCCTAAATAGTAAGGGCGAAACCAAACTAAGCGACAGCGTTGAACTGTCTAGGAGTGCTGCGCGAGGAGGCTCAGTCTTCAACTCTTCCGTCTTTGAGGTCGGCACTGCGCTTGATTTGCGTGTGACTGCTCGGCATTAAAATAAATCTCCTGAGCAGATAGGGGCCTCACGGAGGGCATCAGAACGGGATCAGTCCAGTCTTCACGGCTCCCCCTCTTCATTAAAGGAATCCTAGGAATGGTTGTGACATTTGACACTTCGTCCACCTGGAATTTTTGCTGTCGGCCCCATGAATCACAAAGGTGCAGCCTCGGTTAGGTAAGGGCCAAGCCTCTCTAAAAACCACCAAGGAGATTTTCTACATATCCCGGTGGATTGCTGGATTTCCCTTGGGCTTCAGAT
This sequence comes from Synechococcus sp. BL107, assembly GCF_000153805.1. Classification (NCBI taxonomy): domain Bacteria; kingdom Bacillati; phylum Cyanobacteriota; class Cyanophyceae; order Synechococcales; family Synechococcaceae; genus Synechococcus; species Synechococcus sp. BL107. Next base: position 1,247,210 of record NZ_DS022298.1, read on the forward strand.
CCGCCCCATCCACTTACTACGGATGGATGTATCAGAAGAACTGACTCAATCTTCCAAAAACATGGGGCCTGAGCCAAGACGGCTAAAGGACCCAATCGATTAATACATAAAGCCCCCGCCTTGTAACGGTACTGCTACATCCGATAACTCTGGCCAAACTTAGTGATGTACCAAGCCTGTTGACTTGAGACGGTTACTTCTGGTCCTAGTTCCACTGGTCTTAGCAGCCCCAGCTGTTGCCTTCGACGGAGGCGGCTTTGATGCAGCAGAGAAAACCGATGTTTCCAGGAAGCAATCAGAAACAACAACTCTTGCCAAGTATTCGGAATTTCACGCATCCTGTATGGAGATCCAATTGACTATGTGGGGTGAAGTTGCACAACTGAAGGAGGAATTAGCTACTGCACATTGCTACTGCGAATACTCGAAACTTAAGGGGCTGAGTTCTATTACTTGGGAAGACGAGGAGGCTGCTTACACTGCGTGTGCCCGAGAGGGTTCAACAAGAAAAAAAGAGGCTTTTATGTGGTGGGCTCTTCCACTTCATCGGCAAAAATTAAAAAATGAGCAGTAATTCTCCCTAATCCTTCATAGACATATTGTTCTCAATGGCTTGCCCTGTATAGAGGTAGACCGCCCCTCCCAGGTGGAAGAGACGGCCTGCCTCGCTCATTGATACATATTTAATCTCTTAATCAACGATGTGATTTCTTCTGATACTCGCGGTCTGCGATCAACATCGCATTGTCATCATCGTGAAATTGGCATCCGTACATCAGGTGAGTGATGCGGTCGACATCCATTCCACGATGTATAACTTCCTGCCACAACTGCGATGTCCGTGATTCATCTGCGAGCTGGAACTGCGCTCGAACCAGCCTGCGTGTCAGAGAGAGGTAGGACTGACGATCATTTCTAAGTCGGCACTCCTCAACTTCCTCGAGGGATTTGTCGTAGCCAATTCCTCGATAGCTCAGATGAGGATGCAAATCACCTAGATGATGTTCATCACAGGTGTTGTATCCCTTTCCTCGGTAATTCAGTTGCTTGCAGACTTTCTCAGCTGCTGGCTGATGCTCGTATACGTGTCCGCGATACAAAAGCGTGCTCATGAACCGACCTCAAAATTGCTCGGGTCCCCGTTCCTTGACCCAAGTCGGACTGCACCCCTTAGAGGGGCGAACGTTCTGATCTGGGGGTGAGAGGCCAGCCCACCTACGACAGGAATGGGGTGACCTCTCCTATTGTTCGCTTCCGACACCCCTATGACGCAGGTAAAGGGGCCATGCCGCATGCCATTTCTGGCGTGATGCGAAGTGTCGGGCTTTTCAAGCACCTGGGGCCAAGGTTCCAGGTAATGGACTCTCTGGCTCTGACGAGTGCCCCCCGACATGTTGGTGCCGAGATTTAGGGCAAGCCCATGGATGGTGAGAGAACACATGGAGCAGAAGCTTGAAAAGTCAGGCTGCTTCTAACGATTGCTGTGTTGGACCGTCATCTCTCATTGATGCCTCCGATCTCAATGGACTCACTATCGTCAGCGGTCACACACAAGGCAATCGGTCTTAACGCTCATTGTCCTTCGAACCCTATTCACCTGATGATGGGCTCGACGTGCTTGATCGAGGAAGAATTTCTGTAAGACAGGAGGAATCTGTAAGTCCTCTGATAGGTCGCACTTAGTGGCTTATTCAGCAAGCTGCTTGAGCTGGCTGACCTTCAGTAACGGGGTCAAGATCGAGACGTGAAAGTCAGCTGAGGAGTGGTATGCGGGGGAATCGCAAAAGGTCAAATCGCAGTAGCTACAGCTCGGACGACCCTGTTAAGAGACCAACTTTTCTCTATCGATATTGTTCTTTGTGAATCGATATTGCAGGAGTCGATAAGGTTCTATCCCATATATAGGTGTATCTAGGGATTGCTTGAGGCCATCAAGACCTGTCAGCATTTTCTTGGGTCCGACGGCTGCGGGGAGGCAGTCGTTTTTTATGGTTCAAGACAATACGGATGTCACCAATTGGGGGCCGATAGCGCAGAACATTTGATCCATAGTCTTTTAGCTTCAGCCTTTGAAGCAAGACGGGTCCCTTCAAAAAGGATGGAGCCGTGGGGGAGTTGCTTTCGTGCTTCTCCTCTTTTTTTATAGCCTTCATGATTCAGCAATCACACGCCAAATAGGTGAATAAAAATGATTCATTTGCGCAATTGATTGAAAAGTTGGAATCCATACTGAAGTCAAACCTAGCCATTAAAAGATTTCCGATATACGCCATCTCCACGCATCATCAGATATTAATGATTCGGGATTCTAGGCAAATATTTTGGCCAACTAGAAGATAGATGTCTGATCAGTAAGAAAGATCCTTTTGTACGGGTATATGCCGCTCTTCCAATCGTCTGGCTCCTGTATTAGCTGAGACATGTTGGGCATCGGATCGCATGAGCACGAAGGTACTACCAGCTTTCGTAATACCACTCTTTTCCATACTCTCGACGATATTTGCCCAGTTGTCGCTCGCGGCTTGATCTATTGCGACCTAAGTAGATTATCAATGCTGGCAACTAATTTCTTCCTTGGGAGTGGCATCAGGTAGTAATTGCCTCATATCCCCGAGTAAAAGAGAGGGTGCAATGTTCAGCGACGGTCAGGCTGCTGGAACTTCTGTAGAGATACACACCCTGACGTTGTTCTGGCCTTTGGCAACAACCCAGCGTGTTCTCCGATTTAGGACCATCGGAATACCGGTTTCCACGGCGTCGAATTCAATGGTGTTTTCGCCGAAATAGGCATTGTCCGTGTACCCGTCAAAGCCCAAGACCCTGGTTTCAACAGTTCCTTGGGCTTCATTAAGGATCAAATCAATGGCCCCTTTACTAGGTCTTGAGCCCTGGTGGTCTTTGAAGTCACATCGCAAATAGGTAGGCTCTGTGCTTGCTGCGAGAGGCCATGCCAATAGCCCAGCAGCAGCAATGGCGGTGATTCGTCTCATCGGTCGGTACCCAAGCATTTGTTCTTGTACCCGCTGTTTACGTTCGTCAGCGTGAATCCACTTCTAGCCCTTTGGTCCAGTCACCCCCTTCATCAACTGGCATGGGCCTAGATCCCCCTCGTTCTCTCTGAACTGAGGCCACCCAATACCTTCGGCATCGAGTGAAGACCCCTGGTGTGACTGAGTCCAGCCGCTGGATCTAGCCAGAACTGCAGGATTTTTCAATAAGAACTATTGTCCTCTTTCTTCTGATGGATTTGCTTTAAGTGGGCCTGAAGTGGGCAAGCAAGCGCATGGAATGGTCGATGCTTGCCGTCGAAGATAATAGTTCCTATCGGCTCGGCATTTAGGGTGCTGATAATCATGGAACTCCAGCATTCATCTTTTTCTAATTGATTATTTATGAACCCTATGGCATCAAGGGCTACATTTTGTACATTTCAGCTTTACTCAAAACGTCCACTATGAACAGAGCCTAAGTACTTATTTGCGGAGCATGGTATTTAATATTACAGGAGCCCCTTAGGAAGATAGCTATAAGAATATTAGTCGCTTCCATGTCATGCCCCAGAAACAAGAATTCTTGGCTTTCGTTGAAAAGCAAACGGCCAAGTCATTGGTGAATAATAGTCCAAAATCGCCTGATTTATTGCCTAAGCCAATACGTAGAGAATTTAGTAACAAGCTCAGTTATTGGAAGTACCAGTTTGATGGAACTTTTTGAGTCTTTTATGGAACTAAATCAGCAACACATACAATTTGCAGCGGTGAAAGGTGTTATCCATCTCAGAGCACCGCCGTCTGCAATGTTCTTTTAGAGAGAGCTGAGGCGGGTATTTCGTTCAATACCCGCTGAACCCATAGGTTCCCTCACCCGATTAGACAAGAAATGAGCGTGTTTAGGTAAAGGGTTGATTGCATCAAGACGACTAAGCAAGGTGCAGCCCCCGGGTAGTTAGGGGCTACAACCGTTCTCAAGACCACCAGGAGACTTCCTACAGATCCCGGTGGATGCGGTGAATCTGCTTTGTCCTTCAGGTTTTCAAGGCCCACCGACTACGACTCGATGTATCGGAAGAGCTAAGTCAATGTTCCAAATACAAAGGGGCTGGACCAAGGCGGCTAAGCGAAGGAGTAGCCCCCTGAGAAGGTAAGGGGCCACCGCCTCTCTCAAACCCACCGAAGAGACTCCATATCCCGGTGGATCGTGTTCATGGTCTGGATTCCATGAACGTAATTCACTCTCTCTTCGCCAGCAGGTCTGACGCATCCACTCACTACGGGTAGATGTATCAGAAGAGCTAACTCAATGTTCTTGCCATCAGTGTTGAATCTGTTGGGCTCAGCGAAGAGATAAAGACGCTCTGCTCTTAACTCTTGCGTCTTTGAGGTCGACACCGCACTTGGCTTAAGCGTGACTGCTCAGCAGCAAGATGAATCTCTTGAGCAGACAGGGGCCTCACTGAGGACATCAGAACTGGATCGGTCCAGTAATCGAGGCTGTCGAGTGTTCCTAGGCGTAATGGACAAATAGGACCCGCCTTCATGGCTCCCTCCCTTTCTAAGGGAACCCTAAAGCGAATTGTGACAATCAGCCCTCCGTCCACCGTAAATCGACACTTGCGGGGCTGGTGATCAGACCGCTTCGAGATTTCCGTCGTTTTGATTTCCGTTTGCAGGATCAACCAGCTCTTCCTGAAGCCACCGCATGTATTTGCGGTATTTCAAGGCTGAGTTCGTCATTCCCGCCTGGTGGGTACGCCTGCAGGAGATGGTCCATCCGAAGGGAAAAGCATTTGTTTTCGTTGAGCCTTAATCGGCGTGTCGAGAGGAGTCGCTAGAGGAATCTTTCAGCAGACGATGCACCAGGGGCGCGACGGGGCTGGCCTGGGGGATCGATCAATCAATCCTGAATCGATCCAAATACTGTCAATAGGTCATATCCGATGCTCAGAAAGTCGTGTGGTGGGCACGGCAATCGATGGACGTTCACCACACGCTCACCACATACCTACCCCTGAGCAATAAAAAACCGCCCCTTGCGGAGCGGTGAAGATGTCAGTTGGGGGCTGACTTTTAAGCGAGTCGGGGAGACAGGATTCGAACCTGCGGCATCTTGCTCCCAAAGCAAGCGCGCTACCAAACTGCGCCACTCCCCGGCACCTCGACAGATTAACTGTCGGTGGTCAGCCGTTTGGCAAGAGCAACACCGCTGCGGATCGCCCCTTCGCCGGTTCCGAAGTGAGGGCCCTCAATCCAGTCGCCGCAAAAGCCAACAGTGCTCTGGCGACACCACTGCAAATGACTCGGTACGGGGTGATTGAGAGGTTGTGCGGCTCCCCAGCGCATCACGCCCATCGATCGTGCTGATTCCAAGGCTTTGCAAAGAGCAGGCCAATGCACGAGGAGTTCGGGAAGAACATCGCCTAAACGTTTTGCCTCGGATTCAAGCAATGCGGGTTGGGTGCTGGGATCGATCGTTGCGCCGTTGTGTAACCCATGGGCCACCAAGCCAAGTCGAGCATCGGTCTGGCGATGCAGCACGATCCGCTCCACCCCCCAGCGTGTTTGTGCATCAGGGGTTAGCCAGATCTGCCAGGGAAGCGCAGGTGTCTGCAGGGCCACATCACCTAAATCGAGCATCAAGTTCCAGCGGACTGTGGATGCACTGGCCTCCAAGGTTGTGAGGACCGCATCCAACTCTGTGTCGACTCCCTTAGGAACGGCGCTTCGCAACGGCACATCGTTCCACTGGAGCATCGCCAGTGACCGGGGATGGGCCAGCAAATTGCCACTCAGGACGAGGCGCTTGGCTTTGAGTTGCCAGTCTTCGGATTGATCACACAGGGTCCAATGCTCTGGGGTGCGATTGAGCCATCGAACCCTTGTGCTGAAGTGGCTCTCAAGCTTGTTCGAGCTTTGCCCTAACAAGCCTTCACAGACACTCGCCATAACGGGTCTGCCAGTCCACCATTCGCCAGGAGATGGTGATGCTGGATCAACGGCAACGACGTGGCCGTTTGCATCGATCGCCACCTCATGATTTTCAATGCGTTGCAGCGTTCCCGCATCTCGTAGCGGTTCGAGCAAGCCATCAACCGCTGATGGAAGGGATTCACTCAACTTGATGGCCGGAGCCCCATGGTTGATGCACCACTTCGGATCGGTACGACTGCGTCGACTGGCTGTTCGTCCTCCAGGACCTCGTCCAGCTTCCACTAAGGCAACACGACCCTGATATCCAAGCTTCTCGAGTGATGCCAGAAGGCTGCAACCACCCAGCCCGGCTCCAATAACAACAAGGTCGTAGTGATTCACGCGGTGCGATTACATCCAGTAGCGCTCTGCTGCTGCCCTTGAGAAAAGTCCTCCCAAAAGAGCTAATAAGATCGTGACTCCGAAAAAGATGAAATAAGCCATTCGAAATCGTTGACCAGAACTATGAATTGATGACTTTCTAACAGTCTAAAAATGAAGAAGGACGATGCGTCTTGAGACGGCATCATTCCGTAAGAATGGGTCGCCTGAGATTCGAACTCAGGACCAGCCGGTTAAAAGCCGGATGCTCTACCGCTGAGCTAGCGACCCTTGCCCGCTTGGGCATGCCGATTTCGGCACCAATGGAGAGTATCACTTGGTCTGCCATCAACAAACAGACTGTTGGGCAATGACATTCCAGCCATGCCAGCGCAGGTCCCGTGGCCGAATCCTTCGATTGCTCCTTCGGCTTGGGTGGCTCCAAGCGCTGTGGTGATCGGAGCTGTTTCGTTGGCGGATGGGAGCAGCCTTTGGCCCACGGCAGTGGCACGGGGGGACATGGCCGCCATCACCATCGGTGCATACAGCAATGTCCAAGATGGGGCCGTGCTGCATGGCGATCCGGGACAACCGGTCTGGATTGGCCAAGAGGTCACCATTGGTCACCGTGCGGTGATTCATGGGGCGACCCTGAAGGATGGCTGTTTGGTGGGTATTGGCGCCATCGTTTTAAACGGCGTCACCATTGGGGAGGGTGCGCTCGTTGCGGCAGGTTCTGTGGTGACCAAGGACGTTCCACCACGAACGATGGTGATGGGGATTCCGGCCAAGGTTTGTCGAGAACTTTCTTTGGAGTGTGTGGAGGAGCAACAAGCCCATGCCCGCCGCTACTCAGATTTGGCCCAATTGCATGCGCAGCGCCTGGATTGATTGCATCGAAATGGATCATCTGGCATGAAAAAGCGCGATATCTGACGGGTTGTCCGTAAGATCACCGTGCGCATTTTCAAGTTGCAAGCATGGTCCGAGTTGCTCTTGGCCTGGTTCTGATCCTCGCCATCGTCGGTTACTCGGCCTTCAGTGTGATTACCACTGGCCAGGTGCTCGGCATTGATGCCCGGGTCTTCCTGGTGATTGCTCCCATCCTTGCGGCGCTGAGTTGGGCCGCCTTCAACATCGGTCGTGCCGCTGTGGGACAACTGCAGCTTTTGTTAAGACGCAGCCGCGCCTGATTCAGGTCTTTAAAAATTCGTAGGCTGAGGGCTGCCTCGGCCGTTCCGTTGCTCAACGATCGATCTGTCACTCGATCCGTCACTGTGTTGGGGGCAGGGTTAGCTGGCACCGAAGCAGCCTGGCAAGTGGCTTGCGCTGGCATACCGGTCACCTTGGTGGAGATGAGGCCTGTGCGTCGCTCACCGGCGCACCACAGCAGCGATTTTGCTGAATTGGTCTGCAGCAACAGCTTTGGTGCTCTGAGTAGCGATCGCGCCGCCGGTTTGTTGCAAGAGGAGTTGCGACGCTTGGGCTCCCTCGTGATTCGCACCGCCGATGAACATGCCGTTCCTGCCGGTGGTGCTCTCGCCGTGGACCGTGGTCGTTACAGCGCTGCGCTCACGGAGATCCTTGATCAACATCCCTTGGTGACGATTGAACGTCGCGAGCAGATGGATCTGCCAGATGTTGACGCTGTCACCGTGCTTGCAACAGGCCCACTCACCAGTGAGTCGCTCGCGAACGATTTGAGGGGGTTTACCGGCCGAGACGACTGCCATTTCTTCGATGCGGCGAGCCCCATCGTCCATGGCGACAGCATTGATCTCAATTTGGCTTTCCGAGCAAGTCGCTACGACAAAGGCGACGCCGATTACATCAACTGCCCGATGAATAAGGCCGAGTTTCTCGCGTTCCGCGAGGCTCTGCTGGAGGCAGAACAGGCGGAACTCAAGGATTTTGATCAGGAGAGTGCCAAATTCTTTGAGGGTTGCTTACCGATTGAGGAGTTGGCTCGTCGTGGTGAAGACACGATGCGCTACGGCCCTCTCAAGCCCATTGGCCTTTGGGATCCTCGTTGGGGAGACGTCAACGATCGTGACGTGCGGAGGGCGAAGCGTGCCTACGCCGTTGTTCAACTGCGTCAGGAAGACAAAGACGGTCGCTTATGGAATCTCGTGGGTTTTCAAACCAACCTCAAATGGGGTGAACAGAAGCGGGTTTTGCAAATGATTCCCGGCTTGGCCCAGGCGGAATTTGTTCGTTTCGGGGTGATGCACCGCAACACCTTCCTTGAATCCCCCCAGCTGCTGGACCCAACGCTGCAGTTCCGCACACGCCGGCATCTTTTGGCCGCAGGTCAGATCACGGGAACCGAGGGGTACGCGGCGGCGGTCGCTGGAGGTTGGCTCGCGGGAACCAATGCGGCGCGGCTTGTGCGGGGTTTGGATCCCATCGCGTTGCCGAACACCACGATGGCTGGTGCCCTCACCCACTTCGTGAGCGAAGCCCCCACAAAGAAGTTTCAGCCCATGCCCCCCAACTTTGGGCTGCTGCCAGACCTCCCCGAGCGGATTCGCGACAAACGGGCCCGTTACGGTGCGTATCGCGATCGATCCTTGGCTGATTTGGAGCCGATTCGTGCACTCATCCCAGAACCATTGCTGGCATGACCCACCCTTGCAGGGGGTGCTTGGACTGTTATTTCGACCCCATGTGATGTTGAAGATGATCGGTGCCTTGTTGACGCAGACCGCAGCGATGAATCCGCCAATCGCACATTTTGATCCAACCCTGCAGGCTGCCCCTTAGCGTCATCATTAGAGGTGTTCGAAGCTTTGGGCGATCAGCAGCAATGGGATGCCGTCGTGATCGGCTCCGGTGTGGGTGGTTTAGTCACAGCGAGCCAACTCGCGGCGAAGGGTGCAAAAACGCTGGTGCTGGAGAGATACCTCATTCCTGGTGGGAGCGGAGGTGCCTTTCATCGGAACGGTTACACCTTTGATGTGGGGGCCTCGATGATTTTTGGCTTTGGGGAGAAGGGCTACACCAACTTGCTAACGCGCGCTCTGGCGGACATCGGGGAACACTGCGACACCATTCCTGATCAGGCCCAGCTGGAATATCACATGCCCGGTGGGTTACGCATTGCCGTCGACCGCGACTACGACACCTTTATTGCCGATCTTTCAGCCCGTTTCCCCCATGAAGCGACGGGAATTCGCCGCTTTTACGACGCCTGTTGGCAGGTGTTCAACTGCCTTGATGCGATGCCGTTGTTGTCGCTGGAGGATCCTGCTTATCTCACCAAGGTTTTTTTCAAAGCGCCTTTCGCCTGCTTGGGATTAGCGCGTTGGCTTCCTTTCAACGTCGGGGCCGTGGCGCGTCAGCACATCAAAGATCCCCAACTACTGAAGTTCATTGATATCGAATGTTTTTGCTGGTCGGTGATGCCGGCCGATCGAACACCAATGATCAACGCTGGCATGGTGTTTTCAGACCGTCATGCCGGTGGGATCAACTACCCCAAAGGGGGGGTGGGTGTGATTTCTCAAAAGCTTGTGAAAGGTTTGGAGCGCCATGGGGGAGAGATTCGCTACAAAGCCCGCGTCACTCAAGTGTTGATTGAAGAGGGCCAGGCGATTGGCGTGAAGTTGGCCGATGGTGAAATCATCCATGCCAAACGGGTGATTTCCAATGCCACCCGTTGGGACACCTTCTCTGGTGAGGTGGGAGCAGCGAAGGGGGAAAGTCAGGCCCTTGTCGGGGCCGAACAAACTCCCGCCAAGGAACAGGTTTGGCGGCGACGTTATGTGCCTTCGCCCTCGTTTCTATCGCTTCACCTGGGTGTACGGGCCGACTTGATTCCGGCAGGCACCCATTGTCATCACCTGTTGCTGGAGGACTGGGAGCGGATGGAAGACGAGCAGGGCGTGATTTTTGTGTCGATGCCATCTCTGCTCGACCCCGATTTAGCACCCTCGGGGCATCACATCGTCCATACATTCACGCCGTCATCAATGGAGGCGTGGAAAGGGCTGAATCCTTCGGATTACAAAGCCAAAAAAGAGGCTGATGCGGCACGGATGATTCAACGCTTGGAGGCGATTCTTCCTGGCTTGTCTGAGGCGATCACCCACAAGGAGATCGGAACACCGCGCAGTCACCGACGTTTCTTGGGACGTTTCCAAGGCAGTTATGGACCGATTCCAGCAATGCAATTGCCAGGATTGTTGCCGATGCCGTTCAATCGCACGGGGGTGAAACATCTGTATTGCGTTGGGGATTCATGTTTCCCCGGGCAAGGTTTGAATGCTGTGGCCTTCAGTGGTTTTGCCTGTGCACACAGGGTTGGTGCCGATTTGGGCCTCAACCCTTGGGCTCTGCCGGCGTGATGGGCTGATTAGCCTTTCGAGAGTGGAAAAGAAGTGATGCCGAACAATCCGCAGCCTTCGTCAGAAGATTTAGCCCGATTTATGGAGCAACGCGGGGACATCCATAAGCCGTGGAACCTTCAAATTCTTCGTCTTCAGAAACTCAAAGAGGCCAAAAACAGCATGGATCCGATGGAGTACATCGCCAAACTGCAAGAGGCCCATGCAGATTTGATGCGCTTGGGCAAATTTTGGAAGGGGCGAGAAGCCGAAGTGTTTGAAGGTTCCTATGTGCCGTCCGCTCTTATTGAGCCATTGCCTGGATCATCCGACGATCGCTGAATTCCATGGAACGCTTTGGTCTTTCACCCTTAATTCGCTTCACCCTGCTGGCTTTGTACGTGGCTTTGGTGCTTCCGCTGCCCGTCCTGGCTCCTGAACCATTGAGGCCCTGGATGGTGGCAGGTTTACTGACGGGGCTGGTGTTGGTCTTGGGGTTGCTTAGCGAGCAGGTCGAAACCGATGCAGCAGGCCTTCGGGTGCGTTATCCCGGCTGGATTCGTTGGTTGTTGCGTCGGAGTTGGTCGATGGAGTGGGCCGATATCCGTGGATTGGTCCCCGTTGGGACGAGCCAGGGTGGAACCGTGTACTACCTAAAGGCCGCTGACTGTCGCCATCAATTACTACCTCAGCGAATCGAGCGATTTGATTTGTTTTTGAAACTTCTGAGTGAACGGTCCTCCGTTTCAACGAAGGGAATTGGTCGCCTCACTCCTCCTTGGACATATCAGGTGCTTGCTTCCCTCGCAGCTCTCATGGTGGTTGGAGAGCTGGCATCCGGTTTGGCGATGAGCCAGGGCTGGATCAGCTTGCCGGCAGGTTATCCAGGCTGAAGCGATAGCCCCGTTGACGCACGGTGGTGATGCCACCACCCTCGCCAAGTCCAGCCTGCTCGAGCTTGCGCCGCAGGGTGAGAACTTGAGTATCGACAGAGCGGGGACCACCACTGAAGGGAGGCCACGCCATCCGAAGCAATTCTTGGCGACTGCGAACCAACCCAGGTGGCATGAGCAAGGCACAAAGCAGTGCGAATTCCCGAGGACTGAGTTCCACCGGTTTGTCGCGAAGCGTCACCTGCCTTAGCAGCAAATGCACCTCAAGCGGACCGACGGTGACACGTTCTTGAAGCCCGCTATGACCTCTCTTTAAAAGTGTGCGGCATCGTGCTGCTAGCTCTTCTAAGCCAAAGGGCTTGCGCAAAACATCGTCAGCCCCATCGTCCAGGAGGCCGACAACAGGTTCGGCACCAGTACGGGCTGTCAACACGATCACAGGACAACGAAGTTGTCCAGCAAGGCGTAGGGCAGAACTCTGCTCGAGGATCTCTGCACTCACCAGGAGATCTGGCGATTGATCCTGACAAACCTCTAGCGCTTCGACGGCTCGACCAACGGCTGCGGTGAGGTGGCCGTCTTGGCGGAGACGCTGCACCAAAACAGTGCGGAGGGTGGGATGGGGCTCAACCACCAGAACACGTGATGGTTCAAGACCACTTCCTGAGTCAGGCATGGTGATGGCCTGGTCAGTGGGAATGCTCGACTCAGTAAGTAAGTCTTGTGGCGTTGAAGTCACTGGATCGAACAATGCGCGACTAGGCTAGTACCAATTTCACGTAGTGCTGGTAGCGAGAGCTGCCAACCCCGATCAATGACGTCACTTGATGACCCACAGGCCATCCGTCATTTCCAATCCATTTGTGACGCGTGCCAGGAGCTCACAACGCGATATCACACGCCCTCCGAGCTGCGGCTTTACGCCGATGGTTATCTTCATGCGCTTCGAAAAACTGGCTCTCTCGACGTCCGTGAGCAGCATCGCCTAGAGCAGTTAATCGACCGCTGGATCTTGGATCCATCGAGTTTCATTGGCCCGGATGGGGACGTCAGCACGCTCTACATGCAGCATCCCCACGGCTATTAAATCCCTCTAACTGGCGAGAGCAATTTCAAGTTTTTCCTTGAGTTCGCCAGAGTTATACATCTCGATCAGGATGTCTGATCCACCCATAAATTCCCCTTTGACGTAGATCTGAGGAATGGTTGGCCAACTTGAGAATTCTTTGATTCCCTGACGAATCTCCATGTCAGAGAGCACATCGAAGGTTTCAAAAGCCACCCCGAGGGAGTGAAGAATCTGAACCACGTTGTTGGAGAAGCCACATTGCGGCATCAATTTTGAGCCCTTCATGAAAACGAAGATTGGGCTCGTCGCGATCAAGCCTTCGATGCGTGATTTCGTGGAAGCGTCCATGACGAGGAAAGGAGGTCTCGAGAATTAGGAAGGGACGGATGTGCTGAGTGCCAAAGCATGAATGGCCTCACTGGCGAGCTCCTGTTGAAGGGCTCCATACACCATTTGGTGTTGCCGGATCCGCGTTAGGCCACTGAATGCGGAAGACACCACACTCACTTGAAGATGGTCTCCACCGCCAGTGAGATCTTCAACGGTCACCGTTGCATCAGGAATGGCACGTTGGATTGCAGATTCGACCGCGGACGGCTGCACCATGACGAAAACTCCCAATTCAATGATGTTGGCAGATGAACTCAGCTGCCAGGCCTTGATGCACCCTTGAACTCCGTTTCGACAAAACCAAGTTCGACAAGGCTCTGATAAGCCTTTTGGCCCTGAGGTTTGGATGGTGTCATCAGTTTCACCACCTCAACAAGGACGGGAACGGCCACTTCAGGTTGGTTTTGACGACGGAAGATGGCCGCTAAGCGCAAATCTGATTCCGCCAATAAGCCAAGGGCTTCACGTCCTTTTTCGTCCATCTCCCGGGGGATGCGTGCATCCAGTCCGCGGAAAGCGCCGCTTAAATCGCGATAAAACGACAACAGCTGTTTTGACACTTTGCGTGCTTTGTCGTACTCGATACGAGCGCTAGCGAGGTCTCCCCGGGCTGCGGCGGCGTCACCACGGGAAATCATCCCGCGAACGGCCGATGGATTAAAGCCAGTGTCGCTTTGCGCCAAAACCCTGTCGCTGGTCGCCTGTTGAGCCAGAAGGGGAGGAGCCGTGACACCAAGCGTGGCCACCAGGGCGGCAGCCGTCAGCAGAGAGCGACAACCCATGGGGTCATACAGAGCAATTTGCGCGGACTTTAGAAGGCTTTTAGCGGTCGTCCAACAGCCTTGCGGGCCGCTTGTTCAGCCGTATGCATCGCAGCGGTGAGTTGGTCGTTGAATTGTTGCGCCGCATCTCGGCCCGTTTCATTGGGGACGTGCAACGCCTCGCCAAAGCAGACCGCGGCACGACTCAACGGGCGTGGCGGCGCTTGGCTGTAGCCCAGACCAACTGGAATGACAGGAACTTGGACCCCCTGGCTTTGGGCGAGCTGGGCAAGACGCATCAGCCCACCACGCACCTGAATCGGGGCATCGCTGCGTTGAATCCGCCCTTCTGGAAACATCACCAATTGCTGGCCACTGGCCAATAAATCAATGGCAAACCGAAGTGTGGTCATCGACGGGCGACCTTGATTCACAGGGAAACAGCCCAAACGTTGCAGGAACCATCCCTGCAGTCCTTTCATTTCCGTCGTTGTCACCATGAAGCGACAGTCACGACCCGTGACCCGTCGGCCTGCTGCCATGGGCAAAAGCAGAGCATCCCAACGGGCTCGATGGGTTGGTGCTAACAGAACAGGTCCGTGATGCGGCAGGCGTTCGCGATGTAACACCAACCGTTCCCGGAATTGCAATGGCAGCGCCAAGTCTTGGGTGGCAAGCATGGCCAAGGGTGCCCAGAAGCGGTCGATCCCGACCTGCAGAGCGCTTTCTCGTGTTGCCAGTGCCGCTGTCAACGGTGAACAGTCGTCAGGAAAACCTCGAGAATGTAAGGCCCGCTGGCCAACCTGCATAGGATTTGGCCATCAATACAAGCCTCCATGGCCAGCTTGGGCGTCAATATCGATCACATTGCCAACATTCGCGAAGCGCGACGCACGGTGGAACCCGATCCCGTGCCGATGGCGATGCTTGCTGAATTGGGTGGTGCTGATGGGATCACGGTCCATCTCCGAGAAGATCGACGTCACATTCAAGATCGTGACGTTGAGTTGTTGCGGCAGACCGTTCGGTCTCGACTGAACTTAGAGATGGCTGCTACGGACGAGATGGTGGCCATTGCTTTGAAGGTGAAGCCAGACATGGTGACGCTGGTACCCGAGCATCGCCAAGAGGTGACAACGGAGGGTGGTCTTGATGTGGTTGCCCAGTTGTCGGAACTCACTGGAATGGTGAGCCGGCTCCAAAGCAACGGAATTCCCGTGAGCTTGTTTGTGGATCCTGCGGCGACCCAATTGCAAGGGTGTATTGATTCAGGGGCGCGTTGGGTGGAACTCCACACCGGGCGTTATGCGGAAGCCAGTTGGAATGAGCAGCCCCATGAATTAGCTCGGCTTACCGAGGGCACCGCCACGGCCCGTGCCATGGGATTACGCGTCAATGCAGGTCATGGGCTCACGTATCAGAACGTGGAGCCTGTGGCGGCGATCCCGGGAATGGAAGAACTGAACATTGGCCATACGATCGTTGCCCGTGCTGTTGTCGTTGGACTGCAACAGGCGGTGCGTGAAATGAAGGCGTTGGTTCAGAATCCCCGTCGTGACCCCTTGTTTGGACAGGCACTCGGATGACCACATATCACTTCGTTGCCGCCAGCGAGACGTTCCTCACCGTTGATGAACCTCTCGAGGAAGTGCTCAAGGAGCGTCGGCGCCACTACGCCGAAACCAACCGAGAGATCGACTTTTGGTTGGTGAGACGCCCTGCATTCCTTCAAGCATCAGAGCTTGGCGAGTTGGCCAGCCAAGTGCCTCAACCGGCCGCCGCGGTTGTATCCACAGATGAAAAATTCATCACATTTTTGAAATTACGGTTGGAATACGTTGCCGTGGGACGTTTCGAAGCTCCCTCCTCGACCATTCCTGACCCCTTGTCTGGCAGCATTTGATGCATCCAAGTTCATTACCCGTTTCCAAACGGATCACGTTGTTGGTTCGAGCTTTGAATGGTGCCGAAAAAACCAATCAGGCCCTCGCAACATGTGCGGATGGCGATGCCATGGTGGATATCTTGTTGGGTGCATCCGCGAAGCTTGGCCTTGGGTTGACGCGCCGCGATCTGACTGAAACTCCGCCCATTCGCGATTGGATTTGGTTTAAAAATAACCAACCCTTAATTACAATTGGCAAGTGAATTAAAAGGTTAGTTGATTTAGTGAAAAGTCGAATGATCGCTATAAGTTTTTTCTTTTTGAATCAATTCTTTCGAGGTTGATGGGTATCGCTATCGACTCGGTCAATGATTTGTCTTGTTCTTGGCACTGCCACCTCTGATGTCTGGCAAGTCAGGAGCTGATTATTTTGTGGGGGTAGGCCAGCCCAGCTCGAGCGGGTGCTTTCTGTTCCAACTGATGATTCAGGATTTTGCTGACCCTCTATCGCAGCAACCGCGCTGAATTCCTCGCTCAGTTGCTGGCTCAGCAACTGATTGACCAGCAACCGGGCCCGTTGGAGACGCTGGAGGTGATGGTGAACACCTGGCCCACCAGCCGTTGGTTGGGGGAACAACTTGCGGTGGCGAATGGAATTAGCTCCTTGGTTCGATTCCCCTTCCCAGGTAGTCGATTTCGAGAGTTGGTTCGTCAGGTTTTAGACCTCCCGCCAAAGGAAGCCGATCCTTGGCGCGCCAACCAATTGGTGTGGCCGGTGTTGGAAATCCTCCCAGAGTTGCTCGAGCAGCCAGCCGCCCTGCCGCTCAAGCGTTGGTTGGATGGTCGGGAGGGAGGTCGCCATCCCCAAGCCCTCAGCCGTGATCGCTGGCAGCTGGCCCGAATGATCGCTGATGCCTTCGACGATTACGCCCTCTATCGCGCTGATCAACTGGCTCAGTGGAGTGCCTCTCCATCATCAGCAGAGACCGATTGGCAACCACTGCTTTGGCGTCGTCTGGCGGATCAGCTGAACCGCCCACCCTTTGGCCTGCAGGTCCGTGACGCCATCGACCGATTGCGGCGCGGTGTCGTGTCCGCTGATTCTCTGCCAAAGCGACTGCGTTTGTTTGGAATCAGTGCCCTTGCCCCCGTGCAAGTGGATTTGATTCAGGCCCTCTCGGGTGTTCTTGATGTAGAGGTGTATCTCCTCACGCCTTGCCCCGATCTTTGGCAACGCTGTGGTAGCCGTCGGGAGTTGCTTCAGGAGGCTTGGTTGGAGCCCCCAGATGGGCGTTGGCTTGAGGCGGCACCGAGGTTGGAGGCCAGTTTTGGCCGCATGGGGGCTGAGTTCCAGCAATTGTTGGAGGGGTCGGGTGATGTGCAATTGGGTGAGCGGCGCGAGGGAGATCTCTTTGCGTCACCGGTGCAGATGGCTGCACTATCTCCGGGCTCTCCATCCCTCCTGGAACAGCTGCAGGAGCAGCTTGTTGATCCGGATCAGTCGGGAGGACTACACCGAATAGCCAAGGATCAATCCCTCTTATTCCAAGCAGCGCCTGGACCTTGGCGGGAGGTGCAACTGGTGCGCGATCGGATTCTCCAATGGCTTGCTGCGGATCCAGACCTCGCTCCGCGTGATGTGCTGGTGATGACGCCGCAGGTGGATCGATATGCCCCGTTGCTGAATTCAGTGTTCAACGATGCCGATGCCATCGGTGTTGATCTGCCCTGGCGTCTCACCGACCGCACTCAGCAAAGCAGCCCTGGCCTGTCAATGGCCATGCTCAATCTGCTGGAGCTGGCGGCGGGGCGTCTAACGGCAACCGGCTTAGAGCAATGGTTGGCCAACCCTGCTCTTCAAGAATTACAGGGGTTGTCGTCCGAGGACTGCACTCTGATGACGCGGGTTTTGCAGCACACCGGTTTCCGTTGGGGTCTGGATGCAACGGAACGGGGTGGAGACGAAACCCATGGGTTGCGTTGGTGTTTAGACCGCTGGCTTTTGGGCCTGGTGTTGCCTGTTCGTGATGGATTAGCCCCTGCGGGTGCGGCACCGTTCCAGTGGGAATTGGATCCGGAACGCTTAGTGCGGTGGTGGACGCTGTTGGATCGCATGGCTCGGATGCTCGAGCAGTTCAGGCGACCCCAGACTTGTGCTGCATGGGTGGCGTTGCTGCAGTCGGTACTCCAGGAGTTGTTTGGGGATGGTCGTGCTTGGAGTGGTGAATTACAAACGTGGACTGCTGCTTTAGAAGACTGGCGATTGCGGGCCGTGGATTGTGCGCTGGAGCTGGACATTGCCGTTGTCTTGGAGGTGCTCAATGAAGCCCTGTCGGTGGATAGCGGTCGCTTTGGGCATCGCACTGGCTCGCTCACCATCAGCGCCTTGGAACCGATGCGGGCGATCCCCCACAAGGTGATTGTGTTGATGGGGCTGGATGGCGCCGTGTTCCCGCGTCCCAATCAACGCCCCGGCTTCCATTTGCTCGAGCAGCACCGACGGCTTGGGGATCCCCGCGGTAGTGATCAAGACCGGTACGTCTTATTGGAGGCGTTGATGTCGGCACGACGCCACCTATTGATCAGTTGGTGTGGTCGTAATGAACGCACCGGAGAGGCCCAACCCCCTGCGGCTCCAGTGGAGCAATGGTTGGCCCAACTCCAGCAGGAGTTGTCCAGCAGCAGCACCGATGGGTTGGTGCTAACGCCAGCTGCCAACCCCCTTGCACGTAGCAACTTTCAAATCGAGGCTCCTTTGAGTTGCGATCGCCGTCAGTTGGAGGCCCGCCGCTGGTTGGATCGTTCTCGACCGGAACCGCAACAGGCCTTGGCGTGGCCGCCGGCCTGGACGTTTCCTCTCGCGGACTCAAGGATCAGTTCCATGCCAGAGGAGCCGTTGGTATTTGAAGAGCTCCTGCGCTGGATGCATCAACCCCAGGCAGCTTGGTTGCGCTCGAAGGGGCTACGACCAGGTGAGGGGATTGATGCCGTGGAGGATCTCGACCCCCTCGAGCTCAATGCCCTTGAGCGTTATCAGCTGCTGGATCAAAACCTGGAGCCGTTGCTTGTCGCCGGAACGCTGCCGGATTGGCCTTCGCTGCTGGCCGGTCAGGGGGTGATGCCGGCTGGAGCTGGTGCGGCCCTAGAGCAACAGGAGTTGGCAGATCGTTGGCAACGCCTCAGACGTCAGCTCGACAGCCTCGGCCCTTGCCGTCGTGAGGGCGTCGTGATTGAAGGTGTTCTCCGACCGCTTGTTTTTGCTGGGGAGACCCAAGTGGTTGTTCAGGCGGGAATGCTCAGTGTGAGGGGGGTGATGCGTGGATGGCTTCAACATCTCCACCTTTGCCGGTTGACGCCAACTCCCACAGCGGTGATAGCCCGCAGTACCCGTGTCATCGGTGCGGAGATTCACCTGCATTGGATGGCGTTGCCAGCGGATCAGGCGGAGGAGCAGCTGGTAACGCTGCAACGACTCGCCCAGCAGGGGATGCATCAGTGCTGGCCTGTTCCCCCTAAAAGTGGTTGGCAGATGGTTTGGCATGAGCAGCGCAAACCAGGTACGGGCTTGGATCGTTTTCGAACATGTTGGCAAGAGGAGTGCCTGTCGCCTGCGCTTCAGCTTTGTTTCGGAGCGGAGCTGGAGGCGGATGCGTTGTTGCAGACACCAGGCTTCGATGAAGCCTGTTCTGCGCTGTATCAACCCCTGTTTCAAGCGCGGCGGAGTTGATCGCAACCATGGCTGAACGCTTTAACGCCAACACCTATCCCCTTGGGCCTGGAATCCGTCTGTTGGAAGCCAGTGCTGGGACGGGCAAAACCTTCGCGCTTGCCCATCTCACCCTTCGCTTAATCACCGAGGCGGCTTACCCGCTGGAGACCCTGCTCGTCGTGACCTACACCGAAGCGGCCGCTGAGGAATTGCGATCTCGGATTGGTCAGCGTTTGCAGCAGGCGCTGGTTGGGTTGGAGCAACTGGAGAACGAAACGTTTCCCTCGGCTCCCGACCCGGTCATGGCCGCATGGTGGGAGCAATGCATGGCGTCTTCGGATCGACGCATCAGAATTCGACGGTTGTTGGTGGCACTCGAGCAACTCGACCGGGCTGACATCGCCACCATCCATGGCTTTTGCCGCCGCAGCCTGCGCCGATTAGCCCTCGACAACGGGGCAGCGATCGAACCCCAACTCGAGAGTGATGCGGCGGCGCTTCAGGCAGAGGTGGTGCAACACCTCTGGCAGCAGGAGCTGTTGACCCTCCCCGATGAGCAGTTACAAGGGCTACGGCAACGGGGATTGTCGCCGCAAACATTTGGTGCGGCCTTGGCGCGACTGGATGGAGATCCCCATCCCCGGTTGGCTGGCGATTCGGCACTTGTCGATGGGCTAGCGCCGCTACGTGATCAGCTTCCGTGCTGGATCGAAAGCCTTTGGCATGCGTTCCAATCCCATTGGGAGCGCGATCATGCTGCTCTGGAGTCGGGTTTTCGCGCTGCAGCTGCGCAGTGGAAAGCCCAGGGTTGTGGCTCAACATCGCCTTACAGCGCGAAGCCACGTACGGATCGCTGCGCCGTGATCAACCAATGGATCGCGATGCAAAAGGGTGTGCCGTCGCTGGCTGCGATTGCCTCCGTTGAGAAACCCTTGAAGGAGTATTTCCACCCCGGCAGTTGGTGCCGGATGGCCCGGAAGTGCGGAGAGGACGAGCCCAGTTTGGTGGTGTCGGCACTGCAAACCGCGATTGGTGCCCTTTGGGATGAGCCATTGGAACGGGTATGGCGATATCTGCTGGAGCGTGGTCTTCAGGAATTACGGGAGCGTCGTGCTCGTCGTGGGGCGATCACCTTCGCTGGGTTACTCGCGGCGATGGATCCCGGTGATGGACAGGTGGATTGGCTGGCACCGCTCCAGGAGCGCTATCGCGCGGTGATGGTGGATGAGTTCCAAGACACCGATCCGGTGCAGTGGCGTTTGTTGCAACGGACCTTTGGCGATCGCATCAACCATCTCCTTTTATTGGTTGGCGATCCAAAGCAAGCGATTTATCGCTTTCGTGGCGGCGATCTCGGGACCTACTTAAAAGCTCGTCAACAGGTTGATCGCATCGATCACTTGCTCGATAACTTCCGTGCCACCGCGTCGTTGATGGAGGGATTGAACACATTGATGGCGCCTGGCATGCCTCGCTCTCACTTGGAGATTCCTGCGGTGCGAGCTCAGGCTATTGATCAGGTGTCTCTGAAGACAGCCGCGCTTCAGCTTCTTGAGCTGGAGCTGGATACGCCTGCATCAAGGACGGCATTGGAGCAGCAGTTGCCGCATCAGCTCGCTGCGCTGGTGCTCGAGATTTTGGAGGGTCCTGATCAACCCGACCCTTCTGATCTCTGTGTGCTGGTGAGTCGTCATCAGCAGGCGACGGACCTACGCCGGGCCCTTGGTGCTGCTGGCATCCCCAGTCGGTTGGTCACCCAGGGCGATGTGTTGGAAAGCGAAGCTGCTCTGGTGGTGCAGCGCTTGTTAGATGCCCTGGCAGACCCCGGTGACGATCGTTGTTTGCGGCTGCTGGTGAGCTCCCCGCTCATGAATTGGTCCTTAGAGGCGATGGAGAATGAAGGGGCCCTTGATCAGCTTGCTGAGCAGCTGCGACTTTGGGAACGCGCCTTGCCCAAGCTCGGTCTGATGGGATGTTTGGCCCAACTCCTGGAGGGTCAGCGCACTGCGGATTTGTCCGAACGGGGCCGGATGTTGGGGGACCTGCAGCAGGTGGGTCGATTGGTGCAAGAGGCAATGCACCGGCAGGGATTGGACAGTGCAACTGCAGCGAATTGGCTGCGTCGCGAGCGCTTGCATCCCACAACTCCGGTGCCAGAAGCCCGTCAGCCCCACAGCGACCAAGCCGATCACGCCGTGGCTGTGGTGACTGTCCATCGCAGCAAAGGGCTGGAGTATCCCGTGGTGATCTGTCCCTATCTCTGGCAAGCCCCGCGCCAAGAAAGTGGACCGCTCTGGCGGGAAACGGGCGATGGTCGCTGGTTCATTGCGATCGATTCCCATTGGGGTAAGGGACACCGTGCTGCGCAACAAGCGGCTGACGACGCCATGGCGGAAGCGGAACGGTTGGCCTACGTCGCGATGACCCGTGCCCGCTCCCAGTTGATGGTGGTTTGGGTGCGCTCGACGGGGCAAGAGGGCGCTCCGCTGCCGTGTTGGCTGTTTGGTGCGGACGCCATCGATGACTCGGTGGATCAGTTCAGCGACGACCGCCTCGACTTGGCCCTGAGCGAGCGCGGTGTGTCGCTGTTGCGCCGTGTTTTGCCCGATCCCCTACTGCCATCTCAGCGTTGGCGATCACTGCCGAGCGAGCAGCCGCTCGGCCTTGGAGAAACGCCTGGGCGAATCGATCGCAGCTGGGGACGGGCGAGTTATTCCGCTTGGATCTCAGCGCCTGTGGATCCTGTCGTGCATGAACAAGGTCGAGACCCTGACCCCGGAGCTGAGGAGTGCAGCCTCACCGGATCGGATCTTTGGCCAGAGCAAGGGCCCCTTGCCGATTTCCCTCGGGGGGCGGTGGCTGGAGATTGCTTGCATCGGATTTTTGAGCAGATCCCGTTTCATGCCGCGGAAGCCGACGACCAATGCCCCTTGGATCATTCCAAGTTGGATGGTCTTCGGGAAGCTGTGATCGACGCGGAACTCAGGCGGGCTGGGTTGGATTGCAACCTGCAATCGATGGTGATGGAGGGTCTGGATTATGTACTCAAAACCCCTCTCGGTGGCCCTTTAGAGCAGTTGCAACTCAGCCAATTGGGGCTGAAGCAACGCATCCATGAGTTGAGCTTTGACCTGCCGGTGGGCCATGTGAGCACCAAGGATCTCGTTCAGGCCTTTCGTCGTTCCCCAAACGCACGTTTTGGAGGGCGATACATCGATCACCTCGCCACGTTGGGTGTGAATAGCCGTGGCTTCCTCACCGGCTCGATCGACCTGGTGTTTTGCGACCCCCATCAGTCGCGCTGGTGGGTTTTGGATTGGAAGAGCAATTGGATTGGGGAACGTCGATCGGAGGGCAGTCCGGGCCGATGTGGACCTCGTCACTATCACCAGGATGCGATGCAAGAGCAGATGATTCACCATCACTACCCCTTGCAAGCCCATCTCTACTTAGTTGCCTTACACCGACACTTGCGTTGGCGTCTGCCGGACTACAACCCCGTACATCACCTGGGTGGGTACGTCTATGTCTTTTTGAGGGGGATGCCTGGAGATCAGCTCGTGTCTCTTGAGGACAGCTCAACTGTGGGACCGGGACGTCTTGTGGAACCTGCACCGTTGGAGCGGGTTTTGGCCCTGGATCGTGCCCTGTCTGAGGTTGATCGATGAACAATTCTGGTTGGCCCGCATCCTTTGCTTCTGGCTTGCATGCTGCGCTGGTGCGGAGGATTCCACCAGATCGCAATGGTCCACAGCTCGAGCAGCTCAGCCTTGCCTTGATCGAAGCGCTGGAGCAGGGCAACCTCACGGTGCCGTTGTCTCCCGAACGCGAGCAGCTGGTGCGGCAGAGCGGTTGGCTGGAGGGAGAGGGCTCGCCGTTGGTATTGCAGGGCCAACGGCTGGGTTGGCGTCGTTGGATGCAGGCGATGGACGACGTGGTGGAAGCGCTGGTGGAACGCGCAATGCTGAACGACCTTCCACCTGCTGATCCAAGACCTGTCGATTCACGTTCTACTGATCCAGGTTCTACTGATCTTCCGTCGAGCTTGAACCGTGAGCAACGCGACGCGGTATTGGCCCTGGATCAAGCTTCAGTGGTGTTGATCAGTGGCGGACCGGGTACAGGTAAAACCAGCACCGTCGTGGAATTGTTGGCGCGGGTGCAGTTCCATCATCCCGATCTGCGTATGGGGCTGGCCGCACCCACGGGCAAGGCGGCTCGACGCTTGGGCGATGCGGTCAGCCCTCGGCTCCAGGGGTTGCCATGCGGCACATTGCACCGCTGGCTTGAGGCTGGAGCCCATGGATTTGCTCGTAACACGGAGCGACCGCTGGAGCTGGATCTCTTGGTGATCGATGAGATGTCGATGCTTGATTTGGCATTGATGCAAGCGCTGCTATCTGCACTTCCTCCGCGCTGTCGTTTGGTGCTGGTTGGTGATCCGGCTCAATTGCCACCCGTGGGGAGTGGTGCGGTATGGCATCGCTTACAGCAATCCGATGTCAGAGAGCGATTTGGAATGGGTGCCATTCACCTCAAGCAGACGTATCGCAACCGTGGAGCTGTCGCTCAACTGGCTAGTGCCTTAAGGGATGGTGGGATCGATGCGTTTCAGGGGAGTCTGGCTGGGCTGGATGCCGAGGCGAATGTTCGGATTCACCGCGAATCCTCTCGCCGGTTGCCATCTTTGATTCGCAAGCATTGGCAAGCGCATCACCGCCAACTTCAGAAGTTGGCGGAGGGCCTTCTTGAATGTTCAGACGCGGAGTTGAGCGCACAGGCGAAGCCCCTGCTGGCAGCTCTGGAGCAAAATTTGGTGCTGTGTCCCCGCCGCCGTGGGCCTTGGAGCTTGGAGGATGTGCATCGCTCGTTGTTGGGGGAGGTCATTGCAGAGGATCCCCGCCGTTGGCCCAGTGGCCTGCCGGTGATTTGTGGTGGGAACCAGCCTGAATTAGGCCTGGCCAATGGAGATCTGGGAATCACGGTTGGAGCAGGCGACCAGAGCCGTTTGTTGTTTCGGGTGGCGACGGACGAAGGAGGTGTGGACGTGAAGCGTTTACATCCGGCACGCTTGCGACGTCTGGAGCCAGCGGTGGCGCTCACCATTCATCGCGCCCAGGGAAGTGAGGCCGATGCGGTGTATGTGCTGTGGCCACAACCGCTGGATTCCTCGGATGGGTCTGACCACGATTGCCGTCTTCTCTATACGGCAATCACACGGGCCCGTGTCAGCCTGGATTTAATGATCGTGCCGTGATGCGCGTTGATCGACCCTGGGGTTGGTACGAACACTTGCTGTCGGGTGACGGTTACAAGGTGAAGCGGCTTTTGGTGTTCAAAGGCCAGCAATTGTCGTTGCAGCGGCATCAGTATCGCAGTGAAAGTTGGACTGTCGCTTCAGGCGATGGGTTGCTCTTGTGCAATAACGAATGGGTTGAAGCACATCCCGGAGTCATGCTGACGATCCCAGTTGGCGCAGTGCATCGAGCGAGAGGAGGGCAATGTGATTTGGTGATTATTGAGGTTCAACATGGTGATGATCTTCGGGAGGAGGACATCGAACGATTGCAGGATGATTACGGCAGGGTGATAGCTTGAGCGCCAACCTTTGAAGCGTAGGCAACACAACCGGATTGCAATCTGTTGGATTGTTGGGAGGTTGTGAGCCTGATTTCAGAGATCAATCAGGCCCACCTTCCATGACTGAACAGCAGCAGCAGCACGAGGATCCCTCGTGCGCAGTTGATCTTTCCGTATCTGCATTGCCAGAAGACAAAAAAGAAGACGATCAAGAAGAAGTTCTCACCACCACCATCGAGGCATCCACAACCGAGGTCATGCCCGATGTGGTCAAAGCAGAGCCTCAATCCGGATTTGATGGTTTTGGCTTCAGCGAAGCTCTCCTTAAAACTCTTGCAGAGAAGGGCTATAGCGATCCTTCACCGATTCAAAAGGCAGCCTTTCCTGAACTGATGTTGGGCCGCGACCTTGTGGGTCAGGCTCAAACCGGTACCGGTAAGACAGCGGCCTTTGCACTGCCTTTGCTGGAGCGTCTCGAGAGTGGTCGGAAGACGCCCCAGGTGCTGGTGCTGGCTCCCACAAGGGAGTTGGCAATGCAGGTGGCTGATTCCTTCAAGGCCTATGCCGCGGGTCATCCCCACCTCAAAGTTTTGGCTGTTTACGGCGGCACGGATTTCCGCTCCCAAATCAGCACGTTGCGTCGGGGCGTTGATGTGGTGGTGGGAACGCCGGGCCGCGTGATGGATCACATGCGCCAGGGCACCCTCGATACCTCCGGGCTCACCAGTTTGGTGCTCGATGAAGCGGATGAGATGTTGCGTATGGGCTTCATCGACGATGTCGAGTGGATTCTTGAGCAGCTGCCCAAGGAACGGCAGGTGGTTTTGTTCTCAGCAACGATGCCTCCCGAGATCCGTCGCTTGTCGAAGCGCTATCTCAACGATCCAGCTGAAGTCACGATCAAAACCAAAGATCAAGACGGAAAGCTGATCCGCCAGCGGGCGATCACCGTGCCGATGAGCCACAAGCTTGAGGCCTTGCAACGGGTTTTGGATGCTTGCGGGGGGGAGGGTGTGATCATTTTTGCTCGCACCAAAGTGATCACATTGACGGTTGCTGAAACCCTCGAGGCTGCAGGGCATCAGGTGGCAGTTTTAAACGGCGATGTTCCCCAAAACCAACGGGAACGCACTGTTGAACGCTTGCGCAGCGGTTCTGTTGACATTTTGGTGGCCACGGACGTGGCGGCTCGCGGATTGGATGTGGAGCGGATTGGTCTTGTGATCAATTACGACATGCCTTTCGATAGCGAGGCCTATGTGCACCGCATCGGTCGGACAGGTCGGGCAGGCCGCACCGGTGAAGCCGTGTTGTTCATGACCCCGCGGGAACGTCGGTTCATTCGCAATCTCGAGCGAGCAACTGGTCAACCGATCGAACTGATGGAAGTGCCCGGTAATACGGCGATCAACCAGGGTCGCTTGGATCGATTGCGGAAGCGACTCAGTGAAGCGGCCAACGGTGTGGCTGCCAATTCGGATGAAAGCGCACTCATCCAAGAATTGATGCAGCGCGTGGCGACGGAGCTGGAACTCACGCCAGAACAGATTGCCTTGGCAGCTCTCAACCTGGCCATTGGTCCCAATGGCCTGTTGCGTAAAGGAGATGACGACTGGATTCAGAACACCCAGAGGCTGGACCGTGATCGGGGAGATCGTGGAGAACGCCGTGAGCGTCGGACCGACCGACCGGCACGGGCTCCTGAGGAAGATATGCAGCGCTATCGCGTTGCTGTTGGTCACCGTGATCGGGTTAAACCCGGCAATCTTGTCGGTGCAATTGCCGGTGAAACCGGTTTACAAGGTCGCTCGATTGGTCGGATTCAAATCTTTGACAACCACAGCCTTGTGGATCTCCCTAAGGGCATGCCTGAAGACATCTTCAATAGTTTGCGCACCCTTCGTGTGATGAATCGTGAGTTGCAAATCACCCAAGATTCCTGATGATTTCGGTTCTCATTGCCGGTTTGATTGCTGCAACTCCGGTGACGAGCCAAGACAATAATTTGCTCAAAAGTTTTTGTCTTACTGCGTTCCAAGCGGCCATGGCACAAGCTGGAGAAACCCCACCTCCAGGAATGGGTGAGGAAACTTGCAGTTGTTTCCTCGATGAGATTGCTGGCGGTGCGGGGATCGACACAGCTCGCGACACGTGCAAGCGGCGTGCTGCCGCTAATTACAAATCTGAGTCCTGACGTGCTGTCAGGACTCGCAGACCTGCGCTGTGAGGGTGGTTTGGCTTAGGGCGATCCGCTCCACCGCTTGAATCAGTTCAGTCTGAACTGAAGGAATGCATTGGGGAATCAGGGTGTTGAGCAGAATCACCCGGTCGGCATCATGGAGCTCGCCGTCGGATGTCCATCGCAGGGACTGGAGGTGAAGGATTGCCATCGTGCTCCTTTCGTCAGGATCTGCTGACAATGGAGCCAATTGTTCGAATTCGCTTTGCTCTTCGGAATTGCTTTTGTTTTTTGTGTTGTTCCGTGCGATAGCCCTGTAACGTTTGAGGGTTAACGCCTGACCACCGGCCCATTTCGACTTCGTTTTCGGAACCGGCTCACGCGCTCGATTTCATTCACGGTTCCACGGTCCATGACCATCTACATCGGCAATCTCTCGTTCCAGGCCGAACAAGAGCATCTTTCTGATCTGTTTGCCGAGTACGGCGAAGTGAAAAATTGCAGCCTTCCCCTCGACCGTGAAACGGGCCGTAAGCGAGGTTTCGCTTTCGTGGAGATGGTCAACGATGCCGACGAGCAAAAGGCCATCGATGACCTTCAAGACGTGGAGTGGATGGGCCGCATGATTCGCGTCAGTAAAGCCACCCCGCGGGAACGCTCTGGTGGTCCCCGTGGTGGCGGCGGTGGTTATCGCGATTGAGCGTTAAGCCTGGCTTTCGAGTAGCTCCATCAAAACGTCTTGGTGGCTAAGGCGATCAAGCTGGTTTCGGCGTTGATCAACACCACTGTTGACCATGTCCCCGAGCTGATTTGATTGGGGCAAAACTGCTTTGAGTCCATGGCGCTTTTGACGCGCCAGGTATCGGTGAAAGCGGTTGAACGACCTGGAACGGTTCATTGCAACTCCTTCGGTTGTTCTCCCGTTGTACACCCACTTTTGCGTTGAAAACCGTGGTGAAGACAACTCTCAGCGAAGCTTCCGTTCAAGCCGCTCCGTTGAGACGTCTGATTCGTCATCTCGAGCCCCAGCGTCGCTTGGTCTTTGCGGCGATGAGTTGTTCGATTCTCAACAAGCTGTTTGACCTTGCTCCACCAGCCCTGATTGGTCTGGCAGTGGATGTTGTAGTTCGTGGGCAGCAATCACTGCTTGCTGGCTATGGCATTCAGACGGTGTCGCATCAGCTGTGGGTGCTTGCTTTTCTCACTTTTGTGATCTGGGCTGCCGAATCGATTTTTGAGTACCAGTACGACGTTCTTTGGCGCAACCTGGCGCAGAGCACCCAACACAGCTTGCGCCTCGAGGCCTACGACCATCTGCAAAAGCTTGAGCTGGCGTTTTTTGAGCACGACAGCAGTGGTCGTTTGCTCTCCGTTCTCAACGACGACATCAACCAACTCGAGCGTTTCCTCGACCGTGGTGCGAATCAGATCTTGCAGCTGATCACCACCGTTTCGGTGGTTGGGATTGGGATGGTGGTGGTGGCCCCTGAAGTGGCATTGTTCGCCTTTCTACCGATCCCCGTGATCCTGTGGGGGTCGCTGCGGTTTCAACGCCAGCTCGCTCCCCGCTACCGCGAGGTTCGCGCTCGAGCCGGAGATCTTTCAGCTCGCTTGGCGAACAATTTGGGCGGGATGCTCACGATTAAAAGTTTTACGGCCGAGCCGTTGGAACTGGCGCGGTTACGTAAGGAAAGCGAGGCCTATCGCGATAGCAATGCCAAGGCCATTCGCCTGTCTGCGGCATTCATTCCGTTGATTCGCTTTGCGATTCTGTTTGCCTTCCTCGCCATTCTTCTGATTGGTGGCTTTCAGGCTGTTGCTGGTCAGTTAGCGGTTGGCACCTACAGCGTTTTGGTATTCATCACCCAGCGCCTTCTTTGGCCGCTTACGGCCTTAGGTCGCACCCTCGATGAGTATCAGCGTTCCATGGCCTCAACCCAGCGGGTGCTGGATCTCATTGATGCTCCCGTCATCATTCATGGTGGCTCTGTTGCCTTGCCCACCGCTGATGTGCGCGGTGACCTGAGGTTTGAAGATGTGCAATTCGCCTACGTCGGGCGTGAGGCGTTGCTCCATGGTTTCAATCTCACGGTTCCAGCCGGCACGACCCTCGGCATCGTTGGCTCCACGGGGTCTGGCAAAAGCACGGTGGTGAAACTGTTGCTGCGCCTTTATGAGCATTCCGCAGGCCGCATTCTTTTGGATGGCCATCCGATTGAGTCTCTGCGGTTGGACGATTTGCGCCGCTCAATTGCCTTGGTGAGTCAAGACATCTACCTCTTTCACGGCACGGTGGCTGAAAATATTGCCTATGGGATGGTTGATCCTCAGCCCGATGCGATTGAGCGGGCGGCACGGTTGGCGGAAGCTGCTGGATTTATCGATGGATTGCCACAGGGCTACGACACGTTGGTGGGCGAGCGGGGACAACGCTTGTCGGGTGGTCAACGCCAGCGGATTGCCCTAGCGCGCGCCATTCTTAAAGATGCTCCAGTTCTTGTGCTGGATGAAGCCACCGCAGCGGTCGATAACGACACGGAGGCAGCGATTCAGCGGTCGTTGGAACGCATCACGCAAAATCGCACCACCGTGGTGATTGCCCATCGCTTGAGCACCGTGCGCCATGCCGATCGGATCGTGGTGATGGAGAACGGAACGATCGTGGAGCAGGGTTGTCATGACGAATTGCTTGCCGTGGGCGGGGTTTATCAAAACCTTTGGCAGGTGCAGGCGGGTGAACGGCTCTTCGCTTCCTGAACAGGGCGTTGTGTCCAAGGGATAGGGGGAGCATGCTGGCGGTCTGATCGGCAACAAATCGATGGCCATGCAGGCATCGGTGGAGCACGTCTTCCACCATCCACTTGGAGTTTTTGCCCTCCTGGTTGCCATCAGTGCAGCCATTCCACCGTTGATTCGGCGGGTGGGCCTACCTGACTTGGTGGGATTGCTGGCAGCAGGGATTTTGGTGGGTCCTCATGCCTTGGGCTGGGTGGATAGCGGCAGTGAAACCGTGCGGTTGTTGTCCGATCTCGGCGCGGTTTATTTGCTGTTCACGATGGGGTTGGAGATCGACCTGGAGGAGTTCAACCGGGTGAAGCGTCGATCGTTCATTTATGGCTTGTTGATTCTGCTGATTGGGATTGGTACCGGCGTCACGATTGGCCTTTTGGCAGGCTTTGCCTCGGTGTCGTGCCTGCTGCTCGGCGCCCTGATGGCCACCCATACGCCGTTGGGCTACCCGATTGTGCGCAGCTACGGCGCCCAAAAAGATGAGGCGGTGGTGGTGAGTGTGGGCAGCACAATCTTCACCGACATCGTGGCCCTTTTGTTGCTGGCTGTGGGCTTGGGTTTAGGCCAGGGCAACCTCAGCGGCATGGATCTCAGCTTGTTGTTGTTGCGGATTGGTGGTTTTGCACTGCTGGTGGTTGTCGCGATTCGGTGGTTGGGCCGACGCCTCATTTTGCGGGGAATTAACGACGAGAACAGGATGGTGCTCGCGGTGATGGTGGCTCTTTTTCTCGCCTCTCTTGGCGCTGAGTTGGCCGGCGTTGAAAAAATTGTGGGTGCGTTTTTGGCGGGGTTGGCGGTGAACTCCGTCTTGCCAGAAGGGCGTGTGAAAGAACAGGTGATCTTCCTCGGCGGTGTGCTGTTTATTCCGATCTTTTTCATCGATCTGGGCTTGTTGTTAGACCTCGGCAGCCTTGGTGAGAGCTTCAGGGATTTTCGCTTCACCGCTTTGATGCTCGTGGGCGCTATTGGCGGCAAGGGTCTGGCGTCGTGGATCAGTGGCAAGTTGTTTGGTTATCGGCGGCCCCAGATCCTGATGATGTGGTCGCTCACGATGCCGAAGGTGGCGGCAACCTTGGCGACGGCTTTTATTGGCTATCAGGCTGGACTGCTGAACCAGACGGTGCTTAATAGCGTGTTGGCCGTCATGGTGGTGACGGCCACCTTGGGGCCGATCCTGACGGAACGCTCGGTGCAGCGGCTCATGGATGCTCCGCTTGGCATGGTCCCCACCAGTTTTGGGGAGGAAGCAGCGGTTCTGGATGGGGTGAGTGAGGTTGTGCAACGGCCGCTGCGAATTGTTGTGCCGGTGGCGAACCCAGGCACGGAACAGGGGTTATTGGGGATGGCGGCACGCTTGGTGCGGGGTTCTGCGGGGGGGGAAGGCTTGTTGTTGCCGTTGGCGCTGGTGAATCCCAGCCTTGAAGAATTGCGGGGTGGCCTCACGCGTGCGGTGGCCGCGGCTCGGGGCCGTCTTGCGACAGCCGAGGCGATTGGCACTGAGCTTGCCGTGCCAACCCGAACATTGCTGCGTCTGGATGAAGACATCCCCGGCGGGATGAGTCGGTCGGCGTTGGAGCAAGGTGCCGACTTGTTATTGATCGGAGCTGGTCGTACTGATCAACTGCGGGCTTGGCTGATGGGAGACATCGTGGATGGTGTCTGTCGCACCGCCCATTGCCCGGTTGTTGTGGTGAATGTGGGACGAGAACCCGAACAACCTTTGGGACGGATTTTGGTGCCGATTAAGGATCTTTCTGCCAGCGCTCGTGAACAGTTTGAGTTGGCCTTACGTGTGATTCATTCCGCTCCAAATTTACATCGAACGCGGATCACTTTGCTGCACGTCCATGATCCTCGGTCTGATCATCAAGATCGAACCTGGATGGAAGAACAACTGATTCGTTGGCGACCAGCTGCTATCCCGGCAGAGCGCTTTCACACGGTATTAGTTCGAGGGCCTGGCATCGATGGAGCCATACATCGCCTCAGTCGCGAGCATGATTTGGTGATTTTGCGAACGCAGCGCCGACGCGTGGCCGGCCTTCCGATTCCAGGCAGCGATCGCACGAGCAAGCTCATTAAGCAGTTGCCCTGTGCATCAATGGTGATAAGCGATCCAGTCACTTAAGGCGATAATATCGTTTTTTCTTATTTATTTTGACTCATATATCGCTTGAGGAAAGATATTTAATTGCAGCAAGTGAGCGCCCTGACGATGAACTAGTGATCTTTTTCGGTGATCTGGCTCAAATCAAGAGGTTGAGTGAATGCGTCACACGGTTGCAAAGATCCTGCACTTTTGGCCAGCGCTCTTCATTGGTGCTGGTGGCCAGGGTGTAGAGCCTTCCGCGATCCACAACCACTGTGGCGAGTTCATGCCGGTCGCGATCCTCTAAGTGCACCGCATATTCCAGGTCGTAGAAGGTGTGGCCGTTCACTTCGCGCTCCCCAGCCTCGACCAATTCAGCGGTTCGGCCGCTACCGGCGGTCGCGATCACTTCGCGGCGCAACCGTTCGCCAACGGCAACAGCGCTGCCCAGTTCGGTGAGATCGTTGTTTTCGTCCACCGTGTTCACCATCAGACTCACGGTTTCATCGCTGTGGATGAGGTCGTGAAAGACCACCCGCGGTCCATTGCTTACCTGAACCTGGGTCCACCCCGTTGGGTAGAGGAAGGCGAAGCGGCCATCGGGGCTTTGGTACGACTGCAGCCCTGCAGTCGGTCCTGCAGCGCAAGCCCCCAACGTGAACGCCAGCGCGAGGCAGGCGATCAAGCGGGTGAGCGATCGGAGCAGCCGCATCAGAACCAGAACAAGTTCAACCATTCTGCCTAGAGTTGCCCCCAGTAGCGCCAGATTCCTGAGCGGCTTCACTCGACCGTTGGCGCGGCTGATCGATCAGTTCCAGCGACTGCCTGGTATTGGACCGCGCACGGCGCAACGCCTCGCCCTGCATCTACTGAATCAGCCCGAAGATCAGGTTCAACAATTTGCCGATGCTTTATTGGCAGCCCGCTCTCAAGTCGGCCAGTGCCAGAGCTGTTTTCATCTTTCGGCCGATCCCCTCTGTGAGATCTGCAGCAAACCAGAGCGCAACAACGGGTTGATTTGTGTGGTGGCTGATTCCCGCGATTTGTTGGCCTTGGAACGCACACGGGAGTTCAAGGGTCGCTATCACGTGCTCGGTGGTTTGATTTCGCCGATGGATGGCATCGGCCCAGAGCTGCTTCATATCAAGCCTTTGATCGAGCGCATTGCTAAGGATGGGATCACCGAGGTGATCCTGGCGCTGACGCCCAGTGTTGAAGGGGACACCACAAGCTTGTATTTGGCACGTTTGATCAAGCCCTTTTGCCCTGTCAGCCGGATCGCCTATGGCTTACCGATGGGCAGTGAACTCGAATATGCCGATGAGGTCACCCTCAGTCGGGCCTTGGAAGGGCGGCGCCCCATGGATTAATCGTGTGTGCCCCCGCAGATCGGCTTCCAATTCCCTTTTGGCTCACCAGACTGATTGCATGTGGTGATTTGAGATGAGTCAATACAGCTCGATTGCGCCTGCTGAACGGCTGCCGGAGTGGTTGCGTCGACCCATTGGCAACGCCTCGCAATTGGAGCGCGTCCAGGGCTTGGTTAAGGAGAATCGCCTGCATACGATTTGCGAGGAAGGGCGCTGTCCGAACCGTGGTGAGTGCTACGCGGCCGGAACAGCAACGTTCTTGTTGGGCGGCTCGATCTGCACCCGCAGCTGCGCCTTCTGTCAGGTGGACAAGGGCCGTGCGCCGATGGCTGTTGATCCTGCGGAGGCGGAACGAGTGGCTGATGCCGTGGAGTCCATGGCTCTTCGCTATGTGGTGCTCACGGCCGTTGCCCGTGATGACCTTTTCGATCACGGCGCCAGCCTCTTCACCAGCACGATGGCTGCGATTCGGGCCCGTAACCCGTTGATTGCGATCGAAGTGCTCACTCCTGATTTTTGGGGCGGTGTTGCGGATGCCGATCGTGCCGTGGCAGCCCAACGGGAACGTCTCAGCACGGTGCTTGCGGCTGAGCCGGTTTGCTTCAACCACAACCTCGAAACGGTGGAGCGGTTGCAAGGCGAGGTGCGACGTGGAGCCACCTATCAACGCTCGTTGGCTCTGCTCGCCGCATCCCGTGAGCTCGCCCCCTCCACCCCAACCAAATCTGGGTTGATGTTGGGTTTGGGTGAAACGCGAGAGGAAGTGATCGCTGCGATGCACGATCTTCGTGCTGTGGATTGTCAGCGCCTCACCCTTGGCCAATATTTGCGGCCTTCCTTGGCTCACTTACCCGTGCAGCGCTATTGGACTCCCGAGGAATTCGATGAGCTGGGGGCAGTGGCCCAATCGCTGGGGTTTGCCCAGGTGCGCAGCGGCCCTTTGGTGCGCAGCAGCTATCACGCTGCGGATTGATCCCAGCCACGAATGCTGCGTTGCAGCACGGTCTCCACGCTCCCCGTCATCAACGCTCCGGCTCCTCCCCAGATCATCCGGAGCGGCAAATCCCATAGCGCTGCTTCCACCTCCCGCACGGTGTTGAAGCCCCGTTGTTCGAAATACCGCCTGAGGCGTCGGTGCTGGCGCTCGTCATCCCGGATCGCGAGGAGTCGGGCTTGGCGGCAGGGAGTCTTCTCCATGGCCCAGGCCATCGTCGCTGCCCAAATCAAATCCCCAACTCCCACCGATCGGGAGGGAATCACCCGCATCGTGTCGAGTTGCAGGCCTTTTTCGGCGTTGTAAGCCCAGCCCTTCATCTCACCCAATAGCTGGATCCGCGACGCGTCGATCGGACGCGCAACGACGACACGCAAACTCCACTGGCCCAGCGGACGACCGACCTGCAATCGCAGCAGCAAGCCCCGGTCGCGGGCCCGGGCTTCTAGGTGCTCAAGCATCAGGCTCGGGACTGATCGATCCATCATCACCGCTGTAGTTCGTTCGATTGAGGAACTGGTTAGGAATCACTGCTGTAGGGAGTGATCGAACGCACCGCTTCGATGGGGAGGGGGCCGTAGAGATGGGGAAACAGTTCCCCGGTGGGGATGGCATCGGCCCGAAGTGGGCTGTTTAGCCGTATTGGATCGATCTCCAACAGCACAATCTCCCCTGCATCGGCGTAGAAGCGTTCAAAGGTTTTCGGCACCTGCTCTTGCCATGAGCAGTGGATGAATCCCACCTCGGTCAAGCGCATACCTCGGGTCGACCATTGATACGTACCGGAGTCTTGAGCTTGCTCCCAGTCGCCCTTGAGAGCGAGGTGGAAAAGGGGTTGATCCACGGGTACGGCGATGGCATCGGCCGGAAATAAAGGCTGTAACCCCCTTGAACACCAGGGGTCGGCGCGTTGCATCAAGCGTTCGAAGCTGGGATCGTCCAGAAACCGTTGCAGCCATTCGCGCAGGGGCGCCAGCTGCCCATTGGCTTCAAATGCGTCGGGGTCGGCAAAGCGCCACTGGCGCACAAATGGCCATAGGGCAGCATCCGCCAGGGAGATAACCGGTCCGAGCAGCCAAGGGTTCTGCTCAAGGCGTTGGCTCCAGTCCGCGAGGATGCGCAGCCCAGCATCACGATGTTCTTCTCGGCTTTCACCGGGGTAGCGGTCGATGTATTTGAACCGATCCAGATGGCGTTTGAACACCCCGTCGTTCTGCGCGATCAAGGCCGATGCATCAGCGGCGCGGAGTACCCCGCGGGGGTCGGCTTGCGCCAGGGCCCAGCGCATGACGGCTTCACTTTCGTCGATCACCGTGCCATTGGGCAGCACCAACACCGGCACCGTGCCCTTGGCTGAGCTCTCCAACATCTCAACTGGTTTGTGCTTCAGTTCGATTTCTCGCCAATGCACGATCAGGCCCGCCTCGAGCAAGGCCCATCGGGCCCGCATGGCGAAGGGACACCGGCGGAAGCTGTAAAGGATTGGCAGCACGGATGGATGGGTCGTTAAGGGAACCAAGTAGGGCTATCGCTCAAAGCGACTTTTGATCGAACTGCTGTTGTCGCATCGAAAAGCGGGCACGGTCCGCATCGCTGAAGCGTTCTACGCAATGGATGCACTGCACGCCTTTGATGTAGCTCGGATCGGCTCGGTCGCTTGGGGAAAGGGGAACACCACAGGCATGGCACAGGCTGTGCACTCCTGGTTCCAGCTGATGGTTGAGGGCAACGCGTTGGTCGAAGACAAAACACTCCCCTTGCCAACGGGTTTGTTGTTCTGGGACCTCCTCGAGATATTTGAGGATGCCGCCGCGGAGGTGGTGCACCTCACCAAATCCATGGCTTTGTAGGTAGCTGCTTGCTTTTTCGCAGCGGATGCCCCCGGTGCAAAACATGGCGATTCGTTTCGGTGGTTGGTTGTTTAGGAGGGGGCGCAAGCTGGCCTCTGCCCATTCGGGGAAGTCTCGAAAGCTATCGGTGCCCGGGTCTAGTGATCCCTCAAAGCTGCCGATGGCTGTTTCGTAGCTGTTGCGGGTGTCGATCACCAGGGTGTCGGGATCATCAACGAGAGCGTTCCAGTCTTTGGGATCCACGTAGGTGCCAACGCTTTGCTTTGGGTTCACGCTCGTGACCCCCATCGTGACAATTTCTTTTTTCGCTCTGGCCTTAAAACGACGAAACACGGCTTGGTCAGCCCAGCTGCGTTTCACTTCCAGCCGCTCAAAATGCTCGCCACCGAGGGCGATGGATTCACGGAGGTTCTCCAATAACGCTTCAACCCCCAAGGCAGGGCCGCTGATCGTGCCGTTCACCCCTTCATGGGCCACCAGGATCGAACCCACAACACTGTTCTTACTTGCCAGCGTCGGCAGGTTGATAAGGAGCGATTCGCGCTGCTGTCCATTCAGCGGCGTGAAGGCATAAAAGGCAGCAACCTGCAGCCGATTCATGCTGCTGTTCAACAGGGTCTTTGGCAACTTAAAGCACGTTGTCTGGGTACTTTGCTCAGGTTGATGCGGGAGCTTGGCTCACCAAAGAATTGGGGTTGTTTTGCCAGTTGGCTTGCACTCCGGCATCGGCCAGCAACCGACGATCAGCCTCCACATCGGGGTTTCCAGTGGTGAGCAAGAGGTCGCCGTAAAAAATTGAATCAGCCCCCGCTTGCAAGCAGAGAATTTGCGCTTCCCGACTCAACTGCTCGCGTCCCGCACTCAAGCGAACCCGGGCGTGCGGCATCAAGATTCGCGCGGTTGCCACCATGCGAACCAATTCAAGTGGTTCAAAGGGTTGTTGGGCTTCGAGGGGCGTTCCTTCCACGGCCACCAGCCCGTTCACCGGAACACTCTCTGGATGGGGGTTCATGCTCGCCAACACCTGCAGCATTGAGGCTCGATCTCGGAGGGTTTCACCCATACCGATGATTCCACCGCTGCAGAGCGTCACGCCTGCCTTACGCACCCGTTGAAGCGTCTCCAAGCGGTCTTCATACGTCCGTGTCGAAATGATTTTGTCGTAGTGCTCTGGGCTTGTGTCGAGGTTGTGGTTGTAGGCGGTGAGGCCGGCTTCGGCGAGCCGTCCGGCCTGATCGTCGGTGAGCATTCCTGCGGTGACGCAGGCTTCCATGCCCATGCCTCTTACACCCCGCACCATTTCCAACATCGCTTCAAACTGAGCGCCATCGCGAATTTCGCGCCAAGCCCATCCCATGCAGAACCGATCGGCCCCAGCCTGCTTTGCGGCGCGGGCCCGCTCCAGTACAGGCTCTACCCGCATTTGGGCTTCAAAGGCTGAAACGTCGCTGCTGTTATGGATCGATTGCGAGCAGTAGGAGCAATCCTCTTCGCATCCTCCTGTCTTCACGCTCAAGAGGGAGGCGAGTTGAACGCGGTAGCCAGGGTTGGCGTCCCGATGCACGGTTTGGGCTTGCCATAACAAATCCATCAGCGGCAATTCCAGCAGCGTTTGGATCTCTTCGGTGGTCCAGTCGTGACGGATCGGAATGGTCATGGTGTGATCGGATCAAGCCCACCGAAACGGCGGTTGCGCCCTTGGTAGTCCAGTAGAGCTTGTTTCAGGACATCTGCGTTGAAATCAGGCCAAAACACATCAGTGACGTGGATCTCGGCGTAGGCCAACTGCCAGAGCAAAAAGTTGCTGATTCTGTATTCACCGCTGGTGCGGATCAGAAGATCTGGGTCTTGATCTCCGGCGGTGAAAAGCTCCCGAGCAAAGCTATTTTCGTCGATTGCTTCTGGATCGATCGTTCCAGATGCTGCTTGTTTGGCAAGGCGTTGGGCTGCTCGTACCAATTCGCGACGGCCTCCGTAATTGGTGCAAACGTTGAAATGGATACCAGTATTTTTCGCAGTTCGCTCCGTAGCGTCGTCGATCAGCACTTGCAATTTCTCTGGCAGTCCATCCAGATCACCAAGGAAGCGAATCCTCACTTGTTCGTCTTCCAACGACCGCAATTCGCTCTGAAGCACCCTCTCAAACAGGGTCATCAGAAAATTCACCTCATCACCGGGACGGGACCAATTTTCTGTTGAAAAGGCATAGGCGGTGAGCGCTCCGATGCCCCAATCGCTGCACTGCCGCAGAGTTGACTTCAGGGCCTCAACCCCGGCGCGATGGCCAACCACCCTTGGCAATCCTTTGGCCTTTGCCCAACGTCCGTTGCCGTCCATGATCACAGCAACATGGGCTGGTAACCGAGCCGGATCGAGCTCCGGCGGGCAGAGCGATGAAGCTGTGAGATAGGTGCTCGTGGCCGGGGTTCGGCTCAAGTCAGCGAATCGGATGATGAGGTACCCACGGTACGCCTCGCTGGCTGCCGGGACTCTGTGTTGCTGAACAGTTCCCTCAGCAATGTCTCCAAGCGGCTGCTGGTGATTGGACGTTCGAGCTTTCCCTGATTGGCCAAGGACAGAGTTCCAGTTTCCTCAGACACCACGATGCAAATACAGCGATCGAAGCGTTCTGTGATCCCAAGAGCTGCGAGGTGCCTTGTCCCGTAACGACTCACGCTGTGACGCGATAGAGGAAGGATCACTCCCGCTGATTCAATGCGATTACCACGCACCAGAACGGCTCCGTCATGGAGTGGAGTGTCCGCGGCAAAAACGTTCAGCAACAACTCACGACTGAGTTGGGCGCCAATGGCGACACCTGGATTGAGAAAATCTTCCGGTCGCAGGTCGCTGCCCAAATCCACCACGATGAGGGCTCCCCGTCGCTGCTGGGAGAGCCGCCCTGCGGCTTCGGTGAGCTGAGCAATCGTGCCTTCTGCAGCTTTAAATTCCTTTTGTGGATTTCCCAGCAGGACAGCGAGCCGCCCCGTCCCAAGAAGTTCCATCAAGCGGCGCAACTCCCCTTGCCAAAGGATGGCCAGGGACAAGGAACATGCCAAGACCAACGCGTCCACCAATTGGGTGGTGAGTGGAAGGTTGGCGAAGCGCTGAACAAACCAGGCTGTCGCAACAAGAAAAAGGTATCCCCTAAGCAACCAAAGGGTTCGTGCTTCACGAACCCTGGACAGCATTAGAAATCCAATGGCAGAGGCGAACAGAACGTCGAGGACAATGCGCAGATTTTCCTCCGCGAAAACGTCCAACCTCTCCAGACTCCCCTCTCCCTTTAACGTACCTCGTGGAACCGTTGCGGCAGCACGTCGTAGCGCAGCAGATCATCCGGCTGCTCTCGTTTCTGCACCAGTTCTGCAGCGCCGTCGTGAACAAGCACGGCCGCTGGTCTTGGAATGCGGTTGTAGTTCGAGCTCATCGAAGCGTTGTAGGCGCCGGTTGCGAACACCGCGATGACATCTCCGCTTTTGGTGCTGGGAAGAGGGAGATCTTTCAGTAAGACATCGCCCGACTCACAGTGTTTACCGACGAGATTGACGGTTTCATCTGCTTCGGCCAACGGGCGATCAGCAACGCAGCAGGTGTAGAGCGATTGATAGGTAATCGGCCGTGGGTTGTCACTCATGCCGCCATCAATAGCCACGTAGGTGCGAATGCCGGGAATCGTTTTTCTTGAGCCAACGGTGTACAACGTCACCCCCGCCGTGGCGACTAAGGATCGGCCTGGTTCACACATCAGCCGGGGTAAGTCGAGGCTCCGTGCTTGGCACGCGGCAATCACCGCTTCGGCGACGACTTGCACCCAGCGGTCGATGCTTGGTGGATCGTCGGATTTCACGTAGCGGATGCCGAGTCCGCCCCCCACATTGAGATCTTCGACGGGATGTCCGAGGTCTCGGGCCAGTTTGAGGGCATCGGCCATCACTGCAGCAAGGTCGCGGTGGGGCTCGAGTTCAAAAATTTGTGAGCCGATGTGGGCATGCAAGCCCGTCAACCGGGCCCAGGACTGACCAATCAAACCGCGCAGGACGGGTTCCACCTGGTCGGGATCAAAGCCAAATTTGCTGTCGAGGTGCCCCGTACGGATGTATTCGTGCGTGTGGCATTCGATGCCGGGGGTGAAGCGCAACATCAACCGAACGGGATTGCCGTCTTTGGGAATGAGGGCTGAGAGGCGGTCGAGGTCGTGCTGGTTGTCCACCACCACGGTCACGTTGTTGTTGTACGCAAGCAGCAGCTCTTCATCCGATTTGTTGTTGCCGTGCAACACCATCCGATCGCCCGGCATGCCGCCGCGGAGCGCGGTGAGCAACTCTCCGGCGGATACGGCATCGAGTCCGAGGCCTTCGGACGCCACCAAGCTGCTCATCACGAGTGAGCTGTTCGCTTTTGAGGCATAAATCGGTAACGAAGGCCCGGGGTAATGACGCTTCAACGCATCGCGGTAGGCACGACAGGTGCTGCGCAGGGTCTGCTCATCCAGCACATAAAGAGGAGTGCCATAGCGCTGGGCGAGATCACTGAGGAGACAGTCGCCCACGATCAGCCGATCGTCGGCATCCAACGATGTTGTTAAGGGGGTGAGATTTCGGTTGGGACTCTCCGGATCCAGATTCGCCTCATAGGGCCTTGCATTGGTGATGGTCTGGGTCACGGATGTTGGGCAGAGGAAGGCAATGTAGGAATTGATCCCGAACCCGTTGGTTCTGGTATGGCCGTTATCACACTTGACCCATCGTGGTTGGCCGATTGCTTGGCCCTCGATCGTTCTGCTCTTCAGGGGCTTTGGACCAAGGAGCAATGGCGCCGCGAATTGGAGGATCCAAGACGCCTATGCCTTGGCTGGACCGAAGCCAAGACCTTGTTGGGTGTGGCCTGTGGCTGGCTTGTCGCTGATGAGTTGCATATCACGTTGATTGCCGTTGATCCGTCCGTGAGGCGTCGAGGCCATGGCAAACGTTTGTTGTCGGCTCTGTTGCAACAGGCACGGCAACAGGGCGCTATTCACGCGACTCTTGAAGTAGGGACTAACAACCTTGCTGCCATAGCGCTTTATGCAAATGGTGGATTTCAATCTGCTGGCACACGTCTCAAGTACTACAGCGATGGAAGCGATGCCCTGATTCAGTGGTGTCGGATCAACGCTTCAAATAGCTAAATATCGATTATTTTTGTTGTTCGGTTTCCCGTCTTCGACAGTCAAAGAAACCGCCCATTTTTTCGACTTGGTTGATACTTTTGTGCTGTAAAAACCCAGTCGTGGACAAGCAGGTTGATGTTTGGAATGATTCTTCACAGGTGACACCAAGTCCTGATAGCTTGGTGTCATCTTCACAT
Source organism: Synechococcus sp. BL107 (assembly GCF_000153805.1). Lineage (NCBI taxonomy): Bacteria > Bacillati > Cyanobacteriota > Cyanophyceae > Synechococcales > Synechococcaceae > Synechococcus > Synechococcus sp. BL107. Next base: position 1,288,730 of record NZ_DS022298.1, read on the forward strand.
CGGCCTAGCGATGTTCGAACGGTTTACCGAAAAGGCCATCAAGGTGATCATGCTGGCCCAAGAGGAGGCTCGAAGGCTTGGTCACAATTTTGTTGGCACCGAGCAAATTCTGCTCGGCTTGATCGGCGAAGGCACGGGTGTCGCCGCCAAAGTTTTGAAGTCCATGGGCGTCAACCTCAAAGATGCTCGGATTGAAGTTGAGAAAATTATTGGGCGTGGATCGGGTTTTGTAGCGGTTGAGATTCCCTTCACACCCCGTGCCAAACGTGTCTTGGAGCTTTCTTTAGAAGAAGCTCGTCAACTCGGTCATAACTACATCGGCACCGAGCATCTCCTTCTTGGCCTGATTCGCGAAGGCGAAGGTGTGGCTGCTCGCGTACTGGAAAATCTGGGTGTCGACCTTGCGAAGGTTCGGACTCAGGTGATTCGCATGCTCGGTGAAACCGCTGAAGTCACCGCTGGTGGTGGTGGCAGTGGTGCGAAGGGGTCCACCAAAACCCCAACCCTGGACGAATTTGGAAACAACCTCACCCAACTGGCTACTGAGTCGAAGTTGGACCCTGTGGTCGGTCGTCACAACGAAATCGATCGTGTGATTCAAATTCTTGGTCGCCGCACCAAAAATAATCCGGTCCTAATCGGTGAACCTGGGGTGGGTAAAACCGCAATCGCAGAGGGCTTGGCCCAGCGCATTCAGCAGGGGGATATCCCAGACATTCTGGAAGACAAGCGGGTGCTGACTCTGGATATCGGCCTGTTGGTTGCCGGCACGAAGTACAGAGGTGAATTTGAGGAGCGCCTCAAAAAGATCATGGAGGAGATCAAATCCGCCGGAAATGTGATCCTGGTCATCGATGAAGTCCATACCTTGATTGGTGCGGGTGCCGCTGAGGGTGCCATCGACGCCGCCAACATCCTTAAGCCAGCACTTGCTCGAGGCGAGTTGCAATGCATTGGTGCCACAACCCTCGACGAATACAGAAAACACATCGAGCGAGATGCAGCTTTAGAACGTCGTTTTCAGCCAGTCAATGTTGGAGAGCCCTCCATCGATGACACCATCGAAATTTTGAGGGGGTTGCGTGAACGCTATGAGCAACACCACCGCCTCAAGATCACTGATGAGGCGTTAGTTGCTGCCGCAACACTTGGCGATCGTTACATCTCGGATCGTTTCCTACCAGACAAAGCGATCGATTTGATTGATGAAGCTGGGTCCCGGGTTCGCTTAATGAATTCAAAACTTCCTCCTGAAGCGAAGGAAGTGGATAAGGAATTGCGGACCGTCCAAAAGGATAAAGAGGATGCTGTTCGCGATCAAGATTTTGCCAAAGCTGGTGAATTGAGAGAAAAAGAAGTGGAGTTGCGCGAAAAAATTCGTGCGCTGATGCAAACCAGCCGTTCGTCGTCGGAGGAAGCGTCATCCGACGAATCTGCCGTAACGACTCCAGCTGTTGTCGACACCACTCCCATGGTGAGCGAAGAAGATATTGCCCACATTGTGGCCTCGTGGACCGGCGTTCCTGTTCAGAAACTCACGGAAAGTGAGTCTGTGAAGTTGCTCAATATGGAGGAAACTCTCCACCAACGTTTGATTGGACAAGATGAAGCCGTCAAGGCCGTTTCGAAGGCCATTCGACGTGCACGCGTTGGGTTGAAAAATCCAAATCGTCCCATTGCGAGCTTCATTTTCTCGGGTCCAACGGGTGTTGGTAAAACCGAACTCACCAAGGCCCTAGCGACTTACTTCTTTGGCAGCGAAGAAGCAATGATTCGCTTGGACATGTCGGAATTCATGGAGCGCCATACGGTCAGCAAGTTGATTGGTTCCCCCCCGGGATACGTGGGCTTCAACGAAGGTGGGCAACTCACCGAGGCCGTTCGCCGTCGTCCTTACACAGTTGTGCTGTTCGATGAAATCGAGAAAGCGCATCCCGATGTGTTCAATCTCTTGCTCCAGCTTCTTGAAGATGGTCGCCTGACCGATTCAAAAGGTCGCACAGTCGACTTCAAAAACACATTGGTCATCATGACTTCGAACATTGGTTCGAAGGTGATTGAAAAAGGAGGCGGTGGCCTTGGTTTCGAATTCTCTGGTGAAAGTGCTGAAGATTCTCAATACACAAGGATTCGTTCCCTTGTGAATGAAGAACTCAAGCAGTATTTCCGCCCTGAGTTCTTGAACCGCCTCGACGAGATCATTGTCTTCCGCCAACTCAACCGAGAGGAAGTCAAAGAGATCGCCGAGATTATGCTCAAAGAAGTGTTTGGCCGCATGGGAGAGAAAGGCATCACCCTCACCGTGTCGGATGCCTTTAAAGAGCGTTTGGTTGAAGAGGGCTACAACCCTGCCTACGGCGCTCGTCCGCTTCGCCGAGCCGTGATGCGTTTGCTCGAAGATTCCCTTGCTGAGGAAGTTCTGACGGGTCGCATCAAAGATGGTGATCACGCAGAGGTTGACGTCGACGAGAACAAAAAAGTTGTCGTCCGCCACATGGGCCGTGTTGAAGCGCAACCCGAGTTGGCAGGTGCTGCCGTCTGATGTTGTCGCCCATTTCTTCCCAGGCCATTGCCCCTGCAACATTGTTGAGGGGGCAAGGAGCTTGGGATGAAGCTCTTCCTCGTTTACCTCAGCTGTGTCAGCGACCTCTTTTGTTGGGTCGTTCAATGGCCACAAAAATCCTGCGAGACCAACTCAGCAGCGATCTAGAGGCCGTTGGTCTTACGGTCACAGCCGCAAATCTTCGATTTGATTGTTGTGAAGTCGATCTTCATCGTCTTGCCGGTGAAGCCCAAACCTGTGATGCAATTTTGGCTGCCGGTGGTGGAAAAGTTCTTGATGCAGGAAAGCTGCTTGCTCACCGCTTAAAGCTTCCTTGCATCACGGTTCCATTGAGCGCTGCCACCTGTGCAGGCTGGACAGCATTGGCCAATCTCTACACCCCCGATGGTGCATTCCAGAGGGATGTTGCGTTGGATCGTTGTCCTGAGTTATTGGTGTTTGACCACGCTTTCATACGCCAAGCACCCCAGCGAACGTTGGTCAGTGGAATCGCAGATGCACTCGCTAAGTGGTACGAAGCATCGGTCAGTAGTGCAGATAGCAGCGATGGTTTGGTCCAGCAAGCCGTGCAAATGGCACGGGTGTTGCGCGATCAATTGTTGATCGATAGTCCCCTTGCGATCGAAGATTCCGCTAGTGCTGCTTGGGAACGCACCACTGAAGCCTGTGGCTTAACGGCAGGGGTCATGGGAGGACTCGGCGGTGCTCGCTGCCGCACCGTCGCAGCCCATGCCGTGCATAACGGCCTGACCCAACTCCCCGCATGCCATCACGTCCTGCATGGAGAAAAAGTGGGATTTGGAATTCTTGTGCAACTGCGTTTAGAGGAGCATCTTGGCGACAACCGCCTTGCTGCTCAGGCCCACCGTCAGCTCAAGCCCGTTCTAAAGAGTCTTGGTCTTCCCGTATGCCTTGATGATTTGGGTCTCGCGAACGTCACCGCTAGCGAGCTCCAAACCGTGTGTGAATTTGCCTGTCAAGACGGTTCCGATCTTCACCATCTGCCTTTTAAGGTGACTCCTGACGCGCTGCAAGACGCTTTGGTCGGACTGTCTGAACGCAGCCCAGTGCGATCTTGAAACGTCTTTTAGAAGAGCTTCGCTCAGGCTTATTGGATCCTCAAGCCGGTGCCCTTACGGATACCGTCGAATGGTGGTCGCTTCCGTCCTTAGGCGTTGAAGATCCCTTCCCTGTAGCGGTTTTGGGAGAGGGTGAGCCCCTGCTTCTCCTGCACGGTTTCGACAGCAGCTTTTTGGAATATCGGCGCTTGGCACCGTTGTTGTCCGGTCGTTTTCAACTGATCATTCCGGATCTATTTGGATTTGGTTTTTCGCCTCGACCCCTCACCGCCAACTACGGCACTGAGCCGGTGATGCTGCATTTGGAGGCTCTTCTAAACAAGTTGCCGTCAGCGAGACCTGTATCGGTGATTGGTGCATCAATGGGAGGCTCGGTGGCCGTGGAATTGGCCCGTCGTGTGCCCCAGCGGGTGCGATCACTCCTGCTGCTTGCCCCCGCTGGATTGTCGGGTCGACGCATGCCGGTGCCGCCCTTACTCGATCGTTTTGGCGCTTGGTTTTTGAGCCGGCCAGGAGTGCGGCGTGGTCTATGTCGACAGGCCTTTGCTGATCCCGACGCCTCGGTGGGAGCCGCGGAAGAACAAATTGCTTCACTGCATCTTCAGTGCCCCGGCTGGGCCGAAGCGTTGGCAGCCTTTGCTCGCAGCGGAGGATTCGCTGGCAGTGGGATCCCTTTACCGTCCCAACCTCTCCATGTGATCTGGGGTGCGCAGGACAGAATCTTGCGGGAACCGCAAAAACGGGCTGCCCTTGAGATTTTGGCTGAGCCGGTGGAAACGTTTGAAGCCTGTGGTCATTTGCCGCACCTCGATCACCCCCAACGCGTTGCCGAGCGCTGCCTTACCTTTTTTGACCATGGCTGACCCTTTGATGACGCTCCTCGCTGGAGCCCTCAAGCTTTGGATCCGGACACGTTGTGATCAGCTCGGCAGTTTGGAGCTCACCCTCCATGGATCGGCATTCACGTTGATGAGTGGTCGTCTTCAAGGGGTGAGTTTGATCGCCCGTGATGTGGGGTTTAAGGGCTTACCGCTCCAGCATGTTCAACTTCGTAGTGGTCCGATCACTGTTGATCTAAATGTTCTGAGCCCTGGGCAAATGCTGGCTCTTCAGCATCCTTTTCAAGTGGAGGGCGAGGTGTCGATCAGTGGCACCGCACTGAATGATGCCTTGCTGGCGGAGCCGTGGCGCTGGCTAGGCGATTCGCTAGCTGAACAGCTCATGGGCCTCACCACCCTGGGTGGTTTAACCATCGAGAACGATGTGATGGAGCTCCAATCGGCAGTGGCGGCTCATCGAGAACCAGTGCGTCGTTGCTTCAGGATCGATGCCTCAGACAACACGTTGCGGTTTCGATCGCAAGATGCTGCCGATGCCTCATCAATGTTGCTCCCCATGGACCCTGGGATCAAGATCACCATGGCGTCCCTCCAGGGGGGACAGCTCCATCTCAACGGTTGTGCTGACGTCACGCCGTGATCGTTTCACGCGTGATCGTTTCATTGTGTGGAAGTCAGCCGGCCTCACCGAACCAGTAGGGGCTGAATGAGTGCTACGACGTAATACACCACGGCAGGGGTGAACAAATAGCTATCAATTCGATCAAGGATCCCGCCATGGCCAGGCAAAACGTCACCGGAATCCTTAACACCAGCGTCCCGCTTCATCATCGATTCGGTGAGGTCGCCCACCATGGCGATGAGGGCGATGAGGGCGCCAAGAATCAGTCCAGGTAAACCGAGATAAGGCCAACCCATCACAAGGGCGCAAATTTCGCCCATGGCCATGGCACACAGACATCCACCTAGGGCACCTTCCACTGTTTTCCCAGGCGAGATTGGAGACAGAGGACGTTTCCCCCAGCGTCGGCCAAAGGCCCAAGAGCCAATATCGCTGCACACAATCATCAGACAAGCCGACAGGGTGATCGCCAGCCCACTAGTGCAGAGTTCTGAGGTTCCAGGCGCGAGTTCCACCAGTGTGAGATTCCGAAGCGACAGCCAGTGACTCGGTAGAAAGCCCAGGTAAAACAAACCAAAGATGGATGCTGCAACATCGGCGATGGAGCCCGTTACTGGCTGCAGAAGCAACCATGCACAAATCGCTGCTCCTGATAACGGCAAGACGGCTGACGAGAGTTCTCCTGGCAATCCTCCAGAAACAGCCGCCCATTGGGTGCTGAATAACAGCAGTTGGCAGGCCACCAGCGTTGTTTTTGTGGCAGGGCGCATCCCCTTGAATTGGGCCATGCGGAAAAATTCCAACAGGCCGAGATGGACGAGAATCCCAACGGCTGCGGTGAACCACCATCCACCAAGGCAGACAACTACGAGGCCAAAACCACCAACGGCTAATCCGCTTAACAGTCGTTTGCGTGAGGACTCTGTCGATCGTGGTTGATCAACTGATGGATAGACCTCGATGATCACCCAAACCCGTGATGACCGTCAGCCTATCAACCGATCTCCGTTGCTCAGTTCTTCATCACCTTGATTCCATTTGGTAAAACATCACTCCAGAGCCGGCTTTGCTCTGCGAGCCAAAGTGCTCGAGCATGATCAACTCTTTCTCCCGGAATGAGAAGTGGTATCCCGGGGGGGTAAGGACAGACAAGTTCACTGGCAACCTCTCCTTCTGATTGCTCAAATGTCACAACTTTGCTTGGCGCATTCCAGGCCTTGCTTAGTTTCACTTCGGGGCTCGTTAGAAGTGGTAAAGGAGGAGGCTCAAAGTCTTGTTGAGCTGATTGATTTTGGTTGGCTTGAAGTAACTTTTTCCAGGCCCTACTTATTTTTGAATGTAAATTTCGATGTTTGGACAATCCAAGACAAAATGTCAGTGTTCCTGGCTCAGGTAATTCGGCAATCAGCCCATTTTTCATAAACCATGTATCTGCATCGATGCCGCTGATTCCTGCTGAGCCAGTGTGTAGAACGATCCGTAATGGATCTTGCGTTTCTATAAGGGGGACTCCTGATTGAATGAGACGAGATTTAATCAGGCGGGCTTCATTGATTCGATTCGCTAAATTTCTTTTGCCTCGAGGATTAGATAGTTGTTTAACAGCAGACTCGCATGATGCGAGAAGTAAAGAACTTGGACTTGTTGTTTGTAACCAGCCAAGGCAACGCTCGATACGTTCTCGGTCAACCCTCGTTCCCTTTAGCCATAACACCGCTGTTTGAGCGAGTCCTGCCGCAGATTTATGAAGAGAGTGGACAACGAGATCCGCTCCACAATGCAATGATGAAAGTGGAAGATCAGGATCGATTGCTGCGGCTAAATGTGATCCATGGGCCTCATCAACAAGGACAGAAAGTCCTTGTTGATGGAGTGTATTAATGATGTCTGATGGATCATTGGCGTAGCCTTGATAAGTAGGGTGAACCAAAACTGCCGCTTTGATCTTGCGTTGATGATTAGGTAGCTCCGCTAAGACTTTTTTAATCCAGGCGAGATTTGGCGGTGCTGAATGTCCCTGATTCGTTTGGTAGGGAACGTTGTATAGAAGTGGTTCGATATCGCCGAGTACACAGGCCTGAATCAGGCTTCTGTGCACATTTCGTGGCATGAGAACGGCATCACCGGGCTGAGCAATTGCCAGGAGGGCTGCCTGCAGCAATCCTGTGGCTCCGTTAACGCCATACCAGCAGTGGTCAGCCCCCATGGCGGCCGCCGAGTTCCGTTGACTTTCGCCTACAGCCCCCTCAGGTTCGAGTGGTCCACCAATCTCAGCTAATTCGGGGAGATCCCAGACGCCAGCCCTTTGCCTCAAAAGACGTTTGAACTCCTCCGGCAATGCTTGTCCTCTGCCGTGGGCGGGCAAAAACAAGCTCCTGCCAAGCCGTTTTTTTAACAGTGGCAAAAGCGCCATTGCTGAGAGCAATTGTCCTTAGAGTCTGCTCCAGTGAATGGGCGCCTTGATGCAATACGACTCTGGGCGAGATTTTTGGTGGTTGCTTCTTCGGCCATGGATTGCGATACCGCGATTAATTCAAGTGCTGTGGACTCTCAGTGGTTTGGTCATTGTTTTGCTGTTGCGGGGTTCGAGCTCCGACGCTGATGTTCAACGCGGGTTGGCTCGTCGCATTCTCAATACCCTGACGGGTCTCGGGCCCTGTTTTATCAAGCTCGGGCAGGCCCTTTCTACCCGTCCAGATCTCGTCAGGCGCGATTGGCTCGAGGAGCTCACGCGGTTGCAGGACGACCTTCCCGCTTTCCCTCACTCGATCGCCTTATCGCGAATCGAACAGGAGCTGGGAGCCCCAGCGGATCAACTCTTCGAGGAATTTCCTTCGGCCCCGATTGCCGCCGCCAGTCTTGGCCAGGTTTATAAAGCACGACTTGAAGGTCAATCCTGGGTGGCGGTCAAGGTTCAGCGGCCCAATCTCACCTTTATCCTTCGCCGTGATCTTGTCTTGATCCGCGCGCTTGGTGTTCTCACAGCGCCATTCCTTCCCCTCAATCTTGGTTTTGGTTTGGGAAGCATCATTGATGAGTTCGGCCGTAGCTTGTTCGAAGAGATTGACTATGAGCAAGAGGCAGATAACGCAGAACGCTTCGCAACCCTTTTTGTTGATAATCCAGCCGTTTATGTACCCCGTGTTGAGCGCATGCTCAGCTCAACCCGTGTTTTAACAACCACGTGGATTGAGGGTTCGAAAATGAGAAACAGTCAGGAGTTGATTGATCAGCGTTTAGACCCGGCTGCCTTGATCCGCACGGGTGTGATTTGCGGACTACAGCAACTTCTCGAATTCGGCTACTTCCACGCTGATCCCCACCCCGGCAACCTTTTCGCCTTGCAGGGTCGCAGCGGTGACATGGGCCATGTTGGCTACGTGGACTTCGGAATGATGGACTCGATCAGCGATCGGGACCGGCTCACGCTCACTGGTGCGGTTGTTCATCTGATTAATCGTGATTTTGAAGGACTCGCCGAAGACTTTCAAGATCTGGGTTTTTTAAGCCCAACCGCAGATCTTTCTCCGATTATCCCCGCCCTTGAAGAAGTGCTCGGTGGAAGTCTTGGTGAGTCTGTGGGTTCATTCAACTTCAAAGCCATCACAGATCGCTTTTCAGAGTTGATGTTTGATTATCCATTTCGTGTTCCAGCGCGATTTGCCTTGATCATTCGCGCGGTGGTGAGTCAGGAAGGTCTCGCACTCCGTCTTGACCCCGACTTCAAAATTATTTCCGTTGCCTACCCCTATGTGGCAAGACGTTTGCTCGCTGGAGATACCAGCGAGATGCGAGAGAAGTTGTTGGACGTGATTTTTGATGAGTCGGGTCGCCTCCGTCTCGAGCGCTTGGAAAGTCTTTTGGAGGTTGTTGGGCAAGGCGCGCCCTCCCCTGGCGCGGAACTCTTACCCGTTGCAGGAGCAGGACTTCGTCTTTTGTTTAGCCGTGATGGTGCTGATCTGCGCAAGCGCCTTTTGCTGACCTTGATCCGTGATGATCGCCTCCATACCGAAGATGTGCGAGCCCTAGCCCGTTTGATTGGCAGAACGTTCGGACCGGGTCGAATCGCGGGTGACTTTTTGCAGCGGCTCAATCCGCTCGTTGCAGCTTGATCAATCCACTAAGGTCGACGTCCCATTACGAGAATTGCATCAATGCTTGAGGAGATCACCGCCGAGCAGATTGAGCAGTACTTGATGATGGCGGTTCTTCCCCAGCCCCCCTATTTGATGGCTGGCATTGGCCTTTTGATGGGTGTTCTCTGCGGATTGACGTTTGGTCGCCTTGTCCAGAACAAGCTTGACGGATGGAAGGAAGATCGCTTGCCCCTGTTGCCACTAGCTACGGCTGAGATCTTTTTGAGTTTTTCAGGAACCTTGATTGGTGTAACGCTGTTCATCGGTTGCTGCTTGCAAATCTTTGGGTTCGCTTCAGGGACTGCTCTCCTAGTTGCTTTATTGCTGTCTCTGCTAACTGGAGGAGCATTGTTCGCTCAATTGGAGCGACTGATGCAACAAGTGGAAAGCGGCAATTTCAAAGCAGTCGATTTTGATAATTTCGACGAATTCTTCTAATTTTCCTCCTAAATCTTGTGGTTAATAGACCCGATTCAAATATTCATGTTGAATAATTTTTATTACGCACCAATTTGTTAATTCATAAGTTTTTATCAGGCATTCTTTTGCATTAATTTCTTTCTTCTCTTTGTCGCTTGTTTGAAATTTTATCTAGGGTTTGCCCGTTGATGTTGATGCGATGATTCTTTGTTGCTTTTCGCTCGCAGAGGTTTGAATCCTTCGTTTGCTTTTTTATTTGATTTGTAAGTCATTTCTGTCGAAATGTTCCAGTGACTGCTTTCCCTAGTTTGTTCTGGATTTGTTGGGAGTTCGGTGATCTTTATATGAGTGACTCCCTTGCTCAGAGATTGTTGCTTGTCTTGTACATTCAATGATGATTTGAATCTCAATGTCTGCTTGATTTCATGGCGTGACCCAGCAAAGGCTTCAAAAATTGATGGCTGCTGCGGGGCTTTGTTCGCGTCGACGTGGAGAAGATTGGCTTCAAGCTGGTCGTGTGACTGTTGATGGGCGTGTTGCGAGCCTTGGAGATCAGGCCGATCCTGATTGTCAGCTGATTGCGGTGGATGGTATTCCGCTGATTTCAGTTCGAGAACCACGCGTGTTCTTGCTCAACAAGCCAGTGGGAGTGATTTGTAGTTGTCGTGATCCTCAGGGCAGGTCCACGGTGTTGGATTGTTTGCCCCATCAAGAACGGCCAGGTCTGCACCCTGTTGGTCGACTGGATGCTGATAGTCGTGGGGCTCTGCTGCTCACTGATCAAGGTGAACTCACGCTGCGGCTGACCCATCCCCGCTACAGCCATGCCAAGACCTATCGCGTTTTGGTCAAAGGGATTCCCAATGCCCTTGTCCTCCGTCGTTGGCGTGAGGGTTTGCAGTTAGACGGACGTTTGACCCGCCCCGCGCTTGTGCGTTGTCTTCGGTCACGAGGCACATCATCTTTATTGGAAGTTGAGCTAAGGGAGGGGCGGAATCGCCAAATTCGACGGGTCGCTGAGTTGCTTGGTCATCCTGTAATCGATTTGCAGCGTGTTGCCATCGATGGCATTCATCTCGATGATCTTGCGGAGGGCTGTTGGCGTCGTCTTGACGCGAGAGAGTGGGCCTACATCGTTGATGGGAACGCAACTCGGTCCATGGACCAATCATGAATCTGCGATTGAGATTCCCCAAGCGTTGGTGGATGCGTTCTGGACTTGCTTTGAAGCGGTCTGATCGTGATTCGGTGAGTCGCGAGCAGCAGGCTCAGCTTCTTGGCTCCATGATTCGCGAACGTCGAGAACACTTGGGTTTAACGCTGAGAGATCTAGCGACTCAGATCAGGATTACAACGCCAGTTCTCGAAGCCCTAGAGCGTGGCTGGATTGATCGTCTGCCTGAAAGGGCCTATTTGGCCTCCATGCTTCCTCAAATTGAAAGGCGGCTTGAACTCCCATCTGGCTGCTTGGAACCGGTTCTTCCTGTTCCCATATCCCAGTCGAGGCGGAAACCCGTTCGTGGTTTTAGTCGATTCACCCTTGGAAGTATTGACGTCTTCACGACCTGGCAAGGGAGCGTTGTGTATGGCTTCGTCATGCTTTTTAGCCTTGTGGCGATTAATCGTCAGCAGCAAACTCTTGCCCGTCAAAACAGTCTCGCCTTGGAGCCTGTGCGAGCCAATCTTCAGGTCATCGCTTCGGCGCCTGTCACGTCGGAGTCTGAGATTTCATCCAGCCTGGAGGGTTTGCGCCCCCTCGAACAGGCCCGCCAGCGTTTGCCTCAAGACTGGCTGAACGGTGTTGCCACGTCCGTCAATCCAAACGATGGGGTGTTGCAACTGCTGTTCAACGAACCGAGTCAACTCAAGATCGACAGCGAGGGTGGTGATCGTGTGCAGCTTGCTGCCGGGGAAGGTCAGCTCACCTTGCAGCTGAGAGCACCCATTGACCTCACCATGACCCCTCCCCCAGAAAAGATTCAACAGGTGATGTGGAACGGTGTTCCTTTAAAGCAAGTTCCCAAGCGCGTAGGGGTTTACCGAGTGGAAAAATCTTCCCTTTGAGCATTAAAATTATCCTCACTATCTATTATAAATATCCCATAAAAAAGCAACCTTTGGTTAAGGTTGCTGCTGGTGCATTCCCTTGAGTCGATGTTATGTGTGTGCTTTCCCACGTGCCATCGGCGTAATTACTCACCTCTCTGTAGCTGAATCGTTGCGAGTGGTTCTGTGGGTATTGGAACGTTGTGGTGGTCGTCGATGTTTTTGTTATTTTTGTAGTAAAAAAATTGCCATTTAGGAAGATTTTATATCTGCAAAAAACAGATTTGAATCAACATTAAAACCCTTTCAGATTCTTCTTTTCGCCGACCTCAGGCACCCTTGGTCGTCATCAGCTTTCCCTAAATTATTCATGGTTTAACAATCCTGTAGCGCTCTCAAGGTTTCGTCCCCAAACCTTGGCGCGTTCTCCAAAGCCCTTCAAAGACCCCACCAGATTGTTGTCAAACTGACTCAGGCGCCAATTCCAATTCCCTGATGATGTTCCAGGGGTATTGAATCGTGCACGATCATCAAGATGCAATAAATCTTGGAGTGGAGCCACCACAAGTGTGGCGGATGTCGCAAATGCCATATCAAATAAATGCCAGGCCGGTGCTGAGATCTCGCCGTTGATGCGATTCATAATTCTCTCCCGGCTACTGCTATCGAGACGTTGCCACCATCCCAGGGTTGTTGGGTTGTCATGGGTCCCTGTGTAGACCACCCAGCGGGTGCCATCCATGTTTTCCGGAAGATAGGGATTGTCGCTTTGGCCATCAAATGCAAACTGAAGAACTTTCATTCCTGGTAAGGCAAATCGATCACGCAGGTCTTCGACATCTGGCGTAATCACGCCAAGGTCTTCTGCAATTAAGGGCAAATTGCCGCCCGCGTCTTGTTGCAATTTGGCCAGCAAGGCCCGGCCTGGTGATGATTGCCATTCGCCGTTTTGAGCAGTTGAATCACCTCCTGGAACGGCCCAAAAAGCGGCGAGTGCACGAAAATGATCCAATCGCAGGAGATCAACTAAATCCCGTTGGCGGCTGATGCGTTTGCGCCACCAGTGGAAGCGGGTGATGCGGTGTCGTCCCCAGCGATAGACGGGGGACCCCCAGAGTTGCCCCGTTTCGGAAAAGTAATCAGGAGGAACCCCACTCTGGAGAGTTAGTTCACCGGATTCCTTCACGCTGAATAGGTTCCGATGGCTCCAGACATCAGCGCTGTCGGTGCTCACGTAAAAGGGCAAATCTCCAAACAACACAACGCCAAGGTCGTGGGCCAGTCGTTTGATCTCTTGCCATTGGCGATCAAGCTGCCACTGCATCAGGCGCTCTTTCAACAGCGCTGCTTGATGGTCTGCTGCCCAGGCTTTGAGTGCACGACGTTGATGCTGTGCCAGTGGCTTTGGCCAAGTCCACCATGCGTTGTTGTGTTGGGCATGCAAAACACTGAACGACACGTGGTCGTCCAGCCACGATTGTTGACTGCACCAGCACCGGAAGGCCTCTTGTCGATCTGACGTCTGTTGTTGCCAAGACTCGAGCAGGGCATCGGCCAGGGCCTCACTGCGATGGTTAGCGAGCTGGAAATCAAGAACCGTTGCCCCGTTCTCTGTGTCGGATGCTCCAGGCAGACCATTCAGGGCGTCTTGGCTGATGAACTGTTCATTCGCCAGATCCGATGCATCGAGGAACCAGGCATTGAGGGCAAAGCAGGAGGGGGAGCTGTAAGGAGATCCAGTCGGATCTGGCGGGGCAAGGGGCAACATTTGCCATACCCCGATGCCGCTACTGGCCAGATGATGGAGCCAGCGACGACTGGGCTCCCCAAAGGTTCCGCACACCGGACTATTGGGGAGTGCCGTGGGATGGAGCAACACACCGCTTGTGCGGGCCCGCTGGGTGGTTGCCTCGGTCATCAACGCTTCTGCTTCCTCGATGCCTGAAGGATGACTCCTTCAGAACACGCTGGCATCCCCAAGGTCTTGACCTGCCATTCCGTCGCGCACTACCCGTTCGAAGAATTGCTCCAAGGTGTCTTCTCCGTAAGACGGGGTGGCATCGGCGTCGTATCGCTGGTCTTGGGCGTTCCAAACCAGCATCGATTCACTGGCGTAGTAACGACCAATCCGTCCGAATTCAGCGGTGTCTTGAAGACCTGGGAAGAGCTTCGAGAGGCCCTCGAGCAGTGCAATCGGGCCGTCCATCAGGGCGATCGGCACGGACAGCATGCGTTGTTGACGTCCGAGGGCACGAAACAGCATCTCACCCTGCTCACGGGCACTCATGGCCTGCCCAGGTCCACCAATGGGAAGAACTTGGTTGCGTTTCTCAGGATCCGAGATGCAGTCGGCGATGAACCGAGCCAGATCCGACTCACTGATCGGTTTACAGCTGGCAAGTGTTCCGCCGCCGAACATCACATAGGGCCCCCCTTTGCGGCAACTTTCCACCTGTCCGCCCAAGCTTTTAAAAAAAGCTGTGGGGCGGACGATGGAGTAACTCATCTCGCCATCGGCTTGCAGTGCTTTTTCGAAGGCCAACTTGGCTTTTTGGAATTCCAGAAGTGGCTTCTGCACACAAATGGCAGAGAGGAGAACGTAATGGGCAACCCCTGCCTTCCGACCTTCGGTGTAGGTGTTCAAGGTGGCCTGGTGGTCAATCGCCCATGAGTCTTGTCTCCCTCCAGTTCGCGAGGCGAGGCAGCTCACGACCACATCAACCGGTTGCGGGAAAGCGTTTCGGCTCAGTGAGTTGACGTCTTTGACATCTCCAAAGCGCACCTCTGCTCCAGGAAAGTCCGCCACCACTTGATCTTGGTTCTGTCGTCCGCCAATGCCACTGCGTTCCCGACAAAAAGCCACCACCTGATAGCCCCGTTTAACGAGTTCCTTCACCACGAACCGACCGATGTAGCCCGTGGCACCGAACACCACGACCCGAACGTCTGCGGGTGGCCGTTCTCGAAAGTCGTGGCGCAGAGGCATAAAGGACGACATGCAAGGCCCCAACGCTAAAGACTGGACAACGGGGTGAAGATAAGTCTGCTGTAATCCAGGAAGCGGCGGACGATGACCTCCTCCAAAGAGACGCGCCTGAAGCGCTGGTTTGGACGTCGTCCATGGAGAACTGTGCTGCGCTTGAGCTCGATTGCCCTTGGTGTGGGCGCGACTGGTTGGATGCTCAGCCTGCTTTGGCCCGAGCCAGATCGCGCCGCCAAAGAGGCTTCAACCAAGTCGGACGCCCTAAGCAGCTTGGCCCCGTTCCCCGCAAGCCCTGTGACGGTGCTTGTGGTGGGGATTGATGCCAATCAGCTCGGGGAACCGCTAAATCAAGCTGCACCCTTGGGTCGAGCCAATGCCGATGCACTGCTCCTGCTGCGTATGAGCGCTGATGAGCCGTTGCAGGTGCTGCAGATTCCAAGCGAGATCGCCGTGCAATTGCCGGGGAACGACCAACCGACCAGCCTGGCCAGCCTTTGGCAAAGAGGTGGTGTAGCCCTGTTGAACGATGCCATTCAAGAAATTCTTGGGCAAACGCAACAGGCTCCTCAGCGATATGTCGTGATGCCTCGCATGGCACTACGCACCCTTGTGGA
The DNA here is from genome assembly GCF_000153805.1 of Synechococcus sp. BL107. NCBI lineage: Bacteria > Bacillati > Cyanobacteriota > Cyanophyceae > Synechococcales > Synechococcaceae > Synechococcus > Synechococcus sp. BL107. Next base: position 1,304,032 of record NZ_DS022298.1, read on the forward strand.
TGGTCTGGGTGATGTGGATTTGGTTCTCAATGAGACCTACCAGCACAACGACAAATCTCAGGGTTACAGCATCAAGCTCCAGGCCGGACGGCAACGGCTCAATGGGGAGAGGGCAGAACAATTCGTGCGTTATCGAGAAACCCCTCTGGACAACGCCAATCGACGAACCCGACAGCAGGATTTGATCGTCGCTTTGGTTGAGCAGCTGAAGGACTCGAGTGTGATCTCCTCGCTGCCCTTGCTGGTAGGCCAGCTGGAATCTGAGCTGGACACCAACCTCAGCCGTCGTGAGCAATTGAGTTTGGCGGTGGCCTTAATCGCCAGTCCGCCACCCGTTCGCATTACTCAAGTTCCCTTGGCCAGGCGGGTGGACAATCAGATTTTGCGCCAAGTCAAGTCCGATCAGGTATGGCCCCTGTGGCCACAGGACTGAGGAGCGAGCGTCGAAGCCAGAGACTGAACGTTTCCACAGCATCGTTGTGATCGTGATGCTCCGCAGCTGGAATCCAGCCGCGCCATGGAAGTCCGTCTTTGCGGCGTTCCGTTGCATCCCATGCCCCGTGAAGCTGCGCCAAGCCAAGCAAGGGCACTTTTAATTCGCGGCAGAGCGCGGCATAGGCAGGGCCGACCCCAGGAATTCCTCCATCGGCATCTCCTGGGACCAAAAGCAACACGGGTTGGCGCCAGTCGGCAATGGCTTCCAACCAACTGCCTCCATCGCGATGGAACCGAGCGGCATCACCGCACAGTCGAACCAAATCGCGCCTGGATTCTGTCGACGCCAACACCTTGTGCGGAGATTCTCCGCACGCATAACTCAACAGGCCACAACCACAGGATTCGGCGATGGCTTCACAGGCATGCCTCATGGCCAACTCCGGGATGGGGCCTGCACCCAGGATCAGCGGAAAACCTTTGGACATGGGGGGCGCGTTCACCACTACCATCGGATTACAGCAGAATTCGTTCCGCGGCCGCCGTGACCAGCTTCCTGACAGCACCGCGGGCCGAGCAAGAGAAGTTTTCTGGCGAAAGCCCAAGGCTTCGACTTTTCAGCGGTACCTCCAACCCTGGTTTGGCTCGTGAGATTGCCGCGTACCTAGGGGTGCCTGATGGACCTCGGATTGTGAAGCGATTTGCCGATGGGGAGCTCTACGTTCAGATCCAAGAGTCGATCCGCGGCTGTGATGTCTTTCTGATCCAGCCCACCTGTGCTCCGGTGAACGATCACTTAATGGAGCTGCTGATCATGGTGGATGCGTGTCGACGCGCCTCTGCCCGACAAATCACAGCGGTGGTTCCTTACTACGGCTATGCGAGGGCCGATCGCAAAACAGCTGGCCGGGAGTCGATCACCGCCAAGCTCACCGCAAACCTGTTGGTGACCTCTGGCGTAGATCGCGTGTTGGCGATGGATCTTCATTCGGCTCAGATTCAGGGCTACTTCGACATTCCGTGTGATCACATTTATGGATCACCGGTGCTGGTGGATTACTTATCAACGCAAAATCTTGGAGACATTGTTGTGGTGTCGCCCGATGTGGGTGGAGTGGCACGGGCTAGAGCGTTTGCCAAGCAAATGAATGATGCGCCCCTCGCGATTATCGACAAAAGACGAACAGGTCATAACCAAGCTGAAAGCCTCACTGTGATCGGTGATGTGGCGGGTAAAACGGCTGTTTTGATCGACGACATGATTGATACGGGCGGCACGATTTGCGCTGGAGCGAAGCTGCTTCGTCAACAAGGTGCACAACGGGTGATCGCCTGCGCCACCCATGCTGTTTTTTCACCACCAGCTTGCGAACGGTTATCTGCAGAAGGCCTTTTTGAGCAGGTGGTTGTTACAAATAGCCTCCCCATTGAGCTGGATGGAAGTTTCCCTCAACTCAAAATTCTTTCCGCTGCCAACATGTTGGGTGAGGCAATCCTGCGAATTCATGAAGAGAGCTCAGTGAGCTCAATGTTCCGTTAAAACCTCTCTTTGATGTTTCAACGGTTGCTTTGCGGCGTCCTTGCGGGGCTCTCCACTGTTGGTGTTTTAACGCTCGATGCCCAGTCGCAATCGAGCTTGGATCGTTTGTTGCGAACCAAGACCACGATGGGGGTATGGCTCACCAATAGCCCAAGCCCTTTGTATTACGACCACTGGCGCATCACTGTCGCGATGGACCAGCTGCAACAGGCTGGATTTACGCGGGTGATCCCCAATGTTTGGAGCCGGGGAACCACATTCCATCAGAGTCGGTTTGCGCCAGTGGAACCACCCTTAGCCAAGGTTGGTGTTGGGATCGATCCGATTTGTACCCTTGCTACCGAAGGCCAGAAGCGCGGGATCAAGGTGATGCCCTGGTTCGAATATGGCTTGATGGAACCCGCCGATGCGCGGGTCGTAAAAGACCATCCTGACTGGGTTTTAGCGAAGGCGAATGGGGAACAAACCATGACGATGCATGGGCGGCATCGCATGGCTTGGTTGAATCCGGCTCATCCAGAGGTGAGGGAACGATTTATTGGTTTGGTGGTGGAAACCCTCCAGCGATGCTCCATGGATGGCCTGCAATTGGATGACCACTTCGCTTGGCCTGTGGAATTTGGCTACGACCGCTTCACGTCGAACTTGTACAAGCAACAAACGGGAACGTTGCCTCCTGTTGATTACACCAACCGATACTGGATGCGTTGGAGACGGCGGCAACTCACGGGGCTGTTGCGGGATTTACGGACCCGGCTGAAACAAGAACAGTTGCCGCAGCGCATCAGTCTCTCCCCAGGTCCATTTCGCCAGTCCTACAACCTTTGGCTGCAGGACTGGGAACTTTGGGCGATGGGTGGGTTGATCGATGAGCTTGTGGTTCAGAACTATGCCCATTCAGTGAAAGGGTTTGCCCGTGACCTGGATCAACCCGCGTTGCGGAAGGCACGTGAGTGGCGGATCCCTACTCAGATCGGGATTTTGGCTGGTTTTGGTCCACGCACAACGGCAATTCCGGTTCTCAGAGAGAAAGTGCAACTGGCTCGAGAACGTGGTCATGGCGTCGTCTTTTTTTATTGGGAAGGCTTGTGGGGGATGCATGTCCCACAGCGGGATCGTCAACGTCGCTACGGTCTATTCGAAGAATTTGGTGAGTTCGAACAACAATGAACCAGTTCGAAATCAACCAAGTCAAGTCACGTCTACGCCGCTTAGAGCTTTCCGAAGAATTTGTTGATCAATACGTTCATAAAATCCAAGTGAATTGCGAAAGCTACGCCATGGCTTGTAAAACCATCGATCGATGGCAAAAGCAAGATAGTCGTGAGGTTGTTTCCCAAGTTTTAGCGTGTGGACTCATTGCAGCTGTGTTGGGTGGATTCCTGGCCACCTTTTGATATTCAGCGTATATATGAAAATTTTTAGTGCTGAAAATTGCTACGTATTTAAAAAAATCATTCAAAATGATGTGTTTTGATTGTTTTACGAATTTTCACTTCGGGCTCAGGCTAGAGGTGAATGGATGGATGTTTCTGACCTCTGTGTTGATAGGGAGCCTTCGATTATTGTTAATATATGAGGTTTTGATCGATGAAAAATATTTTGAATATTCCGTGCAGTGACAAAAGCGTGGTGGATGTCTGTTGCACCGCCATGGATTTAAGCAAAATGGTGCTTATGTCAATAAGTTATAGCTTTCTTCTTGATGCTTTCGTGCATTGATTCGCTTCAGATCGGAACTGATTTGTTGCTGGAAATGCAACGAAGGAAATTCGGGGTGAATGTTCTCGGTGCGACCGTCGAAAGTTGGGGACATTTGATATCACTAATGAAGAGTGAGGATTGTGCTTGATTTTAAGACGTAAGAGTGAAGCTTCCTGGGTAATTGTTTTTTAAATTCTTTTTAAAATGAGCATGATCATGCATAAACTGCCAATCACTGGGCCTGGCGGAAGATCGACTGCAATCGCCAGCATCATGCCCCCGCTTGTGAGTGCCAACCCTGTTGCTGAAGATTTTAAGATTAATTGTTTGAGGCTCGTGCTCTTATCAATGTGCATCAGAACTGGTGCACAAAGCAGGGCAATGACAAGGATGATTCCAACTGCGGTGATTGCACTGATGATCACAAGTGCCGTGATAACGATTGCTATGAAACGAATCTGTGTGACTGGTCGTTTGGCTGCTTGTGCCCCGTCAGGATCAACGCCAATGAACACCAAATCTTGGTAACGCGTCACCAATAAGAAGATTATTGCGGCTGTTGCAATTAAGGTTCGGGTCAGGTCGCTACTGTTTGCTGCCAGTAGATCTCCAAATAAAATCGTTTCTAAGTCGACGCGGGTTTGGAGTAACGGTACAAGTAGTACGCCAAGAGCTGTAAATCCAGCTAAAACAGTATTCATCGACGATTCTTCTCGGCCTTTAAATCGTTGATTAAGACGTTCTGCTATTAGTGCACCCAGTAATCCACTGATCAGCCCACCGATTGTTGGGTCAATACCAATTGCCAAGGCTATGACTAATCCTGGCAGCACCGAATGCGCCATCAGATTGGCCAGTAGTATGCGTCTTTGGGTGATTAATAGGGATCCAGTGGCAGGACAAATTACTCCAATTAATAGAGATATGATAAGTGGAATTAGCCACCAGATTTGGGTCTCATCCACAGCAGTGACTCCCCATCATGCATGTCATATCGCTTAGTTTTTCTCGGACTTCTGAGGGAGTGCCGTTGGCTAATAATTTGTTGTCGAGTACGAGCACTTTGTCGTAGCTGTCGAGAGCACTTCCCCAGTCGTGGCTGCTGACCAACAATGTTTGTCCTGCATCAGCTTGTTCTCGCATCACGGAAAGTAGATGTTCGCGCGTAGGGGGGTCAATTGCACTACATGGCTCGTCGAGCAGTAAGACCCCGGTTTGTTGCATCAGTGCCCTGGCCAGTAAAACGCGCTGTTGTTGCCCTCCGGATAAGTCGCTTAGCCGTCTTTGAGCCAGCTGTTCCATTCCAACCCGCATCAGCAGTTGCTTCGCTATCTGCTTTCCTGGCTGATGTTTGAAAGTTTTTCCTCCCAAGCGCACCATTTCAAAAACGGTGATGGGGAATGTCCAATCAATGGAGGCTCTTTGCGGCATCACCGTAATACTGCTGTTGCATTCCACGAATCCGCTATCTCGCTGCAATCGCCCTTGTAAAAGGTGAAGCAAGGTTGATTTGCCAGCTCCATTGGGCCCGACAAGTGCCGTCAAGGTTCCGGGCTTCAGTTCCAGGGTGATGTTGTCAATGATCCGCTTGTTGCCGTAGCTGAAGCAGACACGAGACGCGCGTAACCCTTCATTGTTGGCAAGGGTCGACATCACAAATTCTGTTGGTGCAATTGAAGAGCCGGTTGAAGGGTGGTTGCGCAAGTTTGACTTGTTGGAAGAATGATAATCATTCTCAGATTTTTGTCATATGCGTCGTTCCTCGTGGATCGCGCGGGGCTCGTTGACTTCGCTTTTGGCGATTTCGCTCGCCCAGATCCCTGTTCAAGCATCGCAACCTTCTGTTGTTGCAGTGGATGGAACTCTGTGTGACTTAACGCGTACCTTGGCTGCAACTGCTGTCAGTGTCACCTGCTTGATTCCCCCTGGTGGTGATCCCCATGGTTATCGACTCAAGCCGAGTGACCGGCAAGCTCTGTCGAAGGCCGATCTTGTTGTTCACATTGGCTTCAACCTCACACCGTCTGCCAAGGACATCTCTGTTCCTGCCCCCGTCGTTGCCGTAGGAGAGGTGGCTTTGCCCTCCTATCGAGGCAATGATCCCCATGTTTGGCATGATCCAGCCAATTCAGCAGCGATGACATCTGCGATTGCTAATCGTCTCTCTCCTTTGTTGTCGGGAGATGCACGTGTGGCGTTTGCCTCACGTGCCGCTAATGCTCAGAGTGTGCTGGCTGATCTTGGAACTTGGGCTTCCGTTCAGTTTGCAAAATTGCCTGCCAATCAAAGAGTGCTGGTGACTGATCATCAGACGTATAGCCATCTTGCTAATCGATATGATCTTGAAGAAATCTCCATGCTTGATAGCTATACAACTGGAGGCGCCTTAAAGCCATCAAGTCTGAATGCAATTACAAAAGCCGTAACGGACTCTGGTGCAAGGGTGATTTTTTCCTCTTATTTACCGGCTAATAAGTCGTTAAGGCGAATCAGTAAACGCTCCGGATTGCCTATTGCGTCCACTCCTCTTTATGGAGAAGGCCTCGCACCGGGTGAAACTGCGGTTTCAACTGCCACAAAAAATATTTGCGCAATTTTGAAAGGTCAGGGTGCTTCATGCGATGAAGCTGCTGCCAACGTTCTCGCTAATCGTTGGGCTGATATCTAACCCTTTTCTATTTTTATTTTCGTCTCTTCTCCAACTCTTCCTTTTCTTATGTCCCGCAAACGCACTCTTCTGCTGGCTCTACTTCTTTTGCCATTGATTCAAGGCAGACCCTCTGTTGCCCACGGTTCCCATGGTGGCGGTGGAGATGTCCCTGAGGCTGGTGAATTTGAATTTACTCCGGTCGTGACTCTCGAGGGGCATGCTGGTTTTGAACAGAATCTCGACGACAAACCCAAGCATTACGCGCTTGATGGATTGTTCGGTGGAGTATTCCAGTGGGGTTTGGGTTCTGGTGGCAGTTTGTCCATAGAGGCTGCTGTCGGACCGTCTTTGGTTTGGGGAGAAGCGGAGCACTTCTACGGCAAGGTCCATATCGACGACCACGATGATCACGGCGATCATGCTGACCACGGCGATCATGCTGACCACGACGACCACGACGACCACGACGACCACGACGATCATGACGACCACGACGATCATGACGATCATGACGATCACGATGATCATGACGACCACGATGATCACGACGATCATGCAGGCCATGACCATGCTGGGCACGATCATGGAGATACCTCATATAAGCGGACTGACGTCCGAGGATTTCTTCAGGTTCGATATGCCCCTAATGACCGCTTAAGTGTTTCCGTTGATTGGAAACCTTATTTTGTCACCAAAGATCAAGGTGATGACATCCAGGGTCTTAAAAATGAAATTGGTGCCGAAATCGTATGGGCACTCGGTGATGGTGACCTGAACTTCTCTCTTGGTGATGGATTGGAAAGTCTTGCTGACGGACTCTTCCTATCGTTGGAACATCGTCATGGTTGGGAATCTGATGGAACCTGGATGGGGAACTACACGGACCCGCGTCTTGGTTTTGGTTTCATCATTGGTAGTGATCAAATCAGTGTGAAGCTTGATGGTGGCCCGCGTTTCTATACGCCTGGAAGTTACTCAGGCTTGAAGCAGCGTACTGATTTTGCTGGAGAGTTAGAGGTCTCAGTTCCTGTTGGTCAGGCTACGTTGTTTGCCCACTGGCAACCAACTTATAGCTCTGTCAATGCGCCTGGTTGGGGTGAAGGCTGGCAACACCATGTTGGAACTGGCGTTACCTTCAGCTTTTAATTTCGTGGCTTAATTAGCTTTATTCCTGGATCAGAAGCCGCGCTTTCACGTAGAGCGCGGCTTTTTAATGTTGATCTATTATTTGTTCTCTGTATTCCCATGGTGAGTTGTTCAATTTCTTTCTTTTGTTATTGAGAAAGGCTTTCCTTCTGGCTGCTATTTAATATTTATGATGCAGGCTTGTGATCTACGTGATTTGTATACTTGTGCTCACTGATTTATCTAGTCTGATCGCGGCCGCAGGGTTGCGCACCCTGGTCAAGCATCTCAAGGGTTGAGCCATACGGCCTGCTCCACTGCAATTGGAAGTACCTCTTGCAGCTGAAGGGATTCGGCATCAATCAAGGCTGGGTGGGCGTCGTGTTGCTGTTCTCGAATCACAGTGAGTAGCAAACGACCACTGACTGGATCGAACTGCAGTGGGGTACCTCCTTTCATCCTCCATGCATCTAACGATTGACGTTTTGCCACCCTGCCCTCGCCATCCAGAAGGAGGAGTGTGTGCTCTGCCCAATCACCCGTCCATTGTCCGATCACAGCCCAGATCCGCTCACCTTTTCCATCGCAAGCAACGCCTAAAATGGCTTGCTCTCCCAGCCAAAGTTGGCGGGGAGCGACTCCAGGAAGCACCAGTTCAATCGACCTGCGGTAGTCGGGCCAATGACGGATTAACAGGGCTCGTCCTGATGCGGCGCAGAAGGCACCAAGCTCACGGTTTCCTGGAAGCGACTGCATCGTTCCCCCTTTGTTGGCGAGGGGCATCAGATTGATTCCGTCATAGGAGGGCACGACCAAACCCCCGCCTCCAGGCAGTAACTCCATGGGTCCAGCAGATGGCAGATCGAGCTGGCGTCGTTTCCCGTTGGCTTGGATGAGTTCGTTGCGCTCGGTCTCCGGTAAGAAGCCCCCGGTTTGAACCAATAAATCGCCGTTCAGGTTGCTGCTGATATGGCCAAATAAGACGTTCTCATTAATTAACTGCTGCACTGGCAGTCGTTCGGGTGGTTCCAGAGCACTGCGATCGTGCTGCAAGCTTCGAGGCTTGAGAGGTTGCAACCAGATCTGTTCATTTCGGTTGTCGTCACTTGCCACGACGGCAACACCACGGCCATTCCCCAGGGGGACTACTGCAGAGAGTTTTGTCCAAATGGGACTGACGGGGCGCCAGGTCCCCTGGCGATCGAGCAGTTGCAGTTGCTGCCCGTTCTTCAGTTCACGGGTGACGAGCAGCCATGGTCTTGGATCCCACCACCAGGTTTGTGCTGTCAGCGCATTCATCCGCTGATCGCGTCCCGCCAAGTGCAGCTGAATAGGCGCCTTGATGGCAGTCGTTGGCGTGAGGATCAGCCGAAGTGCAGCATGGCTCCCCAGCCAGTGATGACGAAGCGCAGGCTCTAGATGACTTTGCGAGTCCACCGCCTTCAGCTGCATCGGCCTGCTGAAGTTCAGATCCAGGCCAGCGCTGCCGGAGTGAAGGTGTTGCGGCTTGATTTGAACCAAACGGGGCGGACGGCGCAGCAGAATCTGCTGCTGCACCAAGACCGCCGCTGTGGTGAGAGTGAGCAGGAGTCCAAGTCGACGATTCATGGTTCGAGCGGTCGCTTGGGACGGGAAATTGGGGTGATTGTTTTTGGCATCACCACAGCCACCCGTTGTTCATTACGCATGGCCACCGCCATCTCACCCTGGATTGCCAACCATTGATTCGTTGTTGGTTCGAAACCATCGGGCCAATCCACGGCGAGGCCGGCCGGGGTGGCATCGGCTAAGCAGCACCGCACAGTCAGGCGTGCAATCAGAGCTGGGCCATTCTTCTGGGTCCAAACAAAACCGCTGATGTTGACAGGGTTCCCGTCCACAAGATCGGGATCTTGCTGACTTCGCAGGAGTCGAACCCATTCCGTCAGGGTTCGTTGTTCTGGTGGTAAGACGAAGGCAAGTTCAGGGGGCTCTGGTAATCCCTGCGGTCGGCTGTCGGCGAGATCACTGAAGGATGGATTGGGTGGTACCAGTAAGACAAGGAGTGCGATGGCTGCACTGCTCCACCACGGCCAGGGCAACCGTTCACGTCGACCGCGACGTCGGATCAACAAGACAACTCCCGCCAAGATCAGCGCAGCTCCCGCAACCCCAACTAGGCCATGGAACACGCCACGAAGGAGCAAGTCGAGGCGTCCGGAGATGACGCTCCAGAGCACAATCCAGCCCCAAGCAATCAGCAGTGCGGCTCGCGTCATGCCTTGCGCCTCATAGCTGCCAAAGATTCACCCATTGGCCGATCAGCAGCACGCCAAGGCTGGCGGCGATGGCGGTGATGGCAATGGCGCGCGGACGCATCAAAACAGTGAACAATCCGGCCAGTTTTAGGTCGACCACCGGTCCTAAAAGAAGAAACGCCAGCAGTGCACCGGGAGTGACCTGTGCCGCAAAGCCCAAGGCGAGGAAGGCATCAACGCTGGAGCACACCGACACCACCACGGCCAGCAGCATCAACGCCAAAATTGACCCCGTTGGGGCCCCACCCACGGCGAGCAACCAACTGCGCGGTAGCCAGGTTTGAACGAGGGCGGCGATCAGGCAACCCAGCACGAGCAGGGCTAACAGATCCAAAAATTCGCGGCTGCTTTGCTCCAGCACTTCCAAAGGTCGGAGTCGTTCGGGTTGGGCTGGTGCAATCTCACTGAGGGGATCACCGATTAAACCGCTGCTGCGATGCAAAAGCCCAATCCTGCTTAGGGGTTGGCTCATCCTGCGTTCGCTGAGAAGAGCCGATTCCAGCAATTGGGTTTCCGGTAGCTGGACCAGCAGCAAGCTCAGCAAAACGGCAATCACAAAGGCCCCCAATGGCCGTGCAATTAACAGCCAGGGTTGATCCGGGAAAGCGGCCCAGGTGCTCGCCAACACAATGGGATTGAGAACCGGCGCCGCAAAGAGAAAGCCAAATGCCGTGCCCATGGGTGCACCGCTCGCCAGGAGCCTTCTGGCAACCGGCACATTGCCGCATTCGCAGGCGGGAAGTGCAAAGCCCATCAGGGCCCCGGTGATTGGAGCCAGCAGTGGGTTTTTGGGAAGCCTGTGCACCCAGGCGGTCTGGGGAACCAGCCAGCGCGCCATCCCCGCGATCGCAACCCCCAACAAGAGGAAGGGAATGGCTTCCAGCAAGAGGCCCTGGAAGATCGCCCAGGCGGTCGAGACTTTCTCCAAGCTCGGCGCCAACAAGGTGTGTTCACCTTCTCAGGTCGTTTGCGAAAAAGAAAGCGGCAAGGCTTCATCCTGGGATGCAGATGGCTCTGGGCTCCATGGCTGCTTGGCGCTTTTGGCTGGATCGCGGCGGCACCTTCACCGATCTGATCGGCTGTGACCCCACCGGGACACTGCACATCCGAAAAGTGCTCTCTGAAGGGGGTGAGGGAGATCCAGCAGTGCAGGCAATGCGGGAGCTTTTGGGGATCTCGACCGGGGAACTTATCGGGCCTGGACAAATTGAGAGCGTTCGGTTGGGAACCACAGTTGCCACGAATGCCTTATTGGAGCGCCGTGGTGCACCGCTGGTGTTGCTCACCAACCGTGGTTTGGCTGATCTGCTGCGCATCGGGGATCAACATCGCGCTGATCTCTTTGCATTCGTCCAGTCGGAACGCCCATTTTTGGCCAGCGAGGTGGTCGAAGTGCCGGGACGTTTGGATGCCGATGGTGCTGAGTTGGAGTCGTCCCTCTGGAACGACGACTTACGCAACCGTCTCGCGGCGCTTCGCGCCCGTGGTTTGGATGATGTGGTGGTGGCGTTGTTGCATGCCCACCGCAACCCCGCCCACGAGTTGCAGTGTGCCGACGAACTGACGGCGCTGGGTTTTCACCGGGTGGTGTGTTCCCATCAGGTCAGCGTCAAGCCACGCCTGGTGCCCCGTGGTCAGACGGCGCTGGTGGAGGCGGCTGTTGCTCCGGTGCTGCATGGTTACCTGCAACAGGTGCAAACGGCGCTTGGGTCATCGACGCCCGTTCGAGTGATGACCTCCAGCGGAGCCTTGCAATCGATTAAGGGCCTGATGGCCAAAGACACCATTCTTTCGGGCCCTGCTGCTGGGATGGTGGGGGCGATCGCTGCGGCACGGGGCTCCGGCTTTGAGCGAGTGCCCGTCTTGGGGTTCGATATGGGGGGTACGTCGACAGACGTGTTTTGTGTTGAGTCGGCTGAAGATGCGGCGTTGCGCCTCGTGCAGGAGCAAACCGACATCGCTGGCCTCCAACTTCTGGCGCCACGCTTACCGATTGAAACGGTGGCTGCTGGTGGGGGGTCGGTGCTGCAAAAGGACGGCGATCGCGTGCGGGTGGGTCCACGCTCGGCGGGGGCGCGGCCTGGACCCGCCTGCTATCGAGCCGGAGGACCGCTCACGATTACCGATGCCAACCTGCTGCTGGGGCGGCTACAGCTGCAGCGTTTCCCCAGTGTGTTTGGTGTGCATGCTGATCAACCGCCAGACCTTGGGGTGGTGCAACAGCAGTTTGGGGAGTTGGCAACCGAGCTTGGCCAACGCCCAGAGCAGTTGGCGGAGGGTGCTTTGCAACTGGCGATCGAGCGAATGGCGGCTGCGATTCGTCGTGTTTCCTTGCATCGCGGGCAGGATATCCGTGGCGGCGTGTTGGTGGCCTATGGCGGTGCCGGCGGGCAGCATGCTTGCCGGCTGGCCGAAGAGCTGGGATTGGTTTCGGTGTTGCTGCATCCCATGGCCGGCGTGTTGTCTGCCTACGGGATGGGACAGGCCCGCCAACGTCGACGCTTGCAATTTCACCTTGGTGCGGAGCTCACGGATGCGTTGCTCGTAACGCTGCTGGAGCGGGCCGAAGAGCTGACGCAGCAAGCACGCCAACAGTTGATCGATCAGGGGGATGGATCGGACCGCTCCCATAACCAAGCGGAAATTTGGCTGTCTTTGGAGCTGCGCTACCCCGGTGCTGAGCAGACTCTGATGCTGCCTTTCGAGAAGGGAATGAAGTCGTCTGCCTTGGTAACGGCATTTCAGGAGAGGCATCGGCAGCGCTTTGGCTACTGCATCCGTTCTGAGCAGTTGTTGATTGTGGAGATGCTCAATGTGGAGGTGGCTGCCCCCCAACAGTTTCAACCGCCAGAACTTTGCGCCAACGCTGGCCAATCGCCTCGGGATTTGATGCCCCAGCGCGTACCCATGCATCTGCGGCATGGGGGCTGGCAGAGCGTTGCCTTGTTCGATCGGGAGGAGTTGCCCGTTGGGATTTGCATCGAGGGGCCTGCCTTGATTGCTGAGGCCACGGGTTGTGTCGTGGTGGAGAGCGGCTGGACAGCGCGGGTGGATCGTGCCGCCGCTTTGGTGTTGCAACAGGGGCCCATCGCTTCAAAAGATGCTGAGCAATTAGATGTTGAGAAGTCAGCGTTGAACCAGGATGATCCTGTGCTGGCAGAGCTATATCGCCATCGCTTTATGGCGATCGCTGAGCAAATGGGAGAGCGCCTTCGTCTGACGAGTCGTTCGGTCAATATCCGCGAACGGCTTGATTTTTCCTGTGCGCTGTTTGATTCCCAGGGTGGACTGGTCGCCAATGCACCGCACATTCCTGTGCATCTCGGTTCCATGGGAGACAGCGTGCGTGATCTGTTCGAGCAGGTGGCTGCTGGCGCGGTACTCCCCTTGCAACCTGGCGACACCCTGTTGAGCAATGACCCTTTCCATGGCGGAACCCATCTCCCAGACATCACGGCGATGACGCCGGTGTTTTGTGGTGGTCTGAATCCCAGCTTCTTCGTGGCGAGCCGTGGTCACCATGCCGATGTTGGGGGGATCAGTCCCGGTTCAATGCCGTCGTTCAGCACCAGCATTGATGACGAGGGTCTGTTGCTGCGCAATCTGTTGTTTGTGCGCAATGGTGCGATCAACATCTCAAGCTTGGAGACATCCTTTCGAGAGATGGCGATACCCCCTCGCAATCCTCAGGAATTACTAGCCGACTTACAGGCCCAGGTGGCCGCAAACCAAGCGGGTATCGAAGGGCTCCAACGCTTGGTCGAACGGGAGGGAGAGGCGATGGTGCAGGAACAGATGCAGGGGTTGCAAGATCATGCGGCGGCCTGTGTTCGGCGTCTGATCTCTGGTTTGGCTGATGCGAGCCATGAGCTGCACTTGGATGATGGCGCCACCCTGGCGGTGCAGATTGGCATTCACCGCGATCAACAGAACCGCGATCAACACAAACTGCTGCTGGATTTTCGTGGAACATCGCAACAGCAGCTGGGAAATTTCAACGCACCGCTTTCGGTTACCCGTGCGGTTGTGTTGTACGTGATCCGTTGTCTGCTCGACGACGACATTCCATTGAATGAAGGTTGCTTTGCACCGTTGGAGATATGCGTTCCGCTGGGTTGCCTGTTGAATCCGGAGGCACCGGCTGCTGTGGTGGCTGGGAATGTGGAGGTGTCTCAATCTCTGTGCAATCTGCTTTTTGGTGCCTTTGGCGTGCTCGCTGCTGGTCAAGGCACGATGAACAATCTCAGCTTTGGCAATGGGCGCTGTCAGTACTACGAAACGGTGGCCGGCGGCGGTGGTGCCGGTAAGGGCTTTGCTGGCTCCGTGGGCTTGCAATCGCACATGACGAACTCAAGGCTGACGGATCCTGAGGTTTTGGAAGCTCGTTACCCGGTGCGTTTAGAGCGTTTTGCACTCCGTTCCGGTAGCGGTGGTGATGGCTGCTGGCGAGGTGGTGATGGGCTGGAGCGCACCATCCGTTTCCTCGAACCGATGAGCCTCTCCCTGATCAGTGGGTCACGGCGAGTGGCGCCCTTTGGACTCGATGGAGGAACGAGCGGTGCTTGTGGCGAGAATCAGTTGATCCGTGCCGATGGAACGGAAGAGCGATTACCTGGTTTGGTTCAGCTGGAGCTCAAGGCAGGGGAGGCGATCAAGATGTTGACGCCCGGTGGGGGGGGATATGGAGTGTCTGCGTAAGGGAATCATTGATTTGGTCTTAAGGCTGCTCACCCCCCGCAACGTTTTGGCGCAGGCTTGGTGTAGCGATGTTTGACGTATGGCATTTCTGCACACCCTTCAAACGAATTTGCTTCGATACAACTCCCCGGTGACTTCAGACCAGGAGGAGTACTTCAGTTGTGCCCGCAATCTGGTGGTTGCACAGTTTCAGCTTGCCGATCAGGAACTGACAAAACGGCTCTGGCAAGACGTTGCTGATCGCAATCTCGATGTTGATCGGATTGAGAATTTGATGTACCGGTGTTTCTTTCAAAGCGATAAAGATGCTTTAAGTGCGGCTGATGAGGCTTTTCTCGCTGAGAGGCGTCAACAATCCAGCCAAGCAAGTGAAACAAGAGTAGGTGTTTTTGAGCACTGTTAAAGCTCAACGATTGCGGGCAGAATTGCGGTGGAAGTCGGTCTTGTTCTGCTCAGAGTTGTGGGGGTGTGATTCCCACAAATTTTGCGGCGAGCACCAAATCAGCTTGTGTTAATCCGTTCACTTTGTGCGTATAAATCGTGGCATCAGCACGCCCCCAGCCGAGGCTGAATTCAGCATGGTGACCTTCCTGTTCGCAAATCTGACCCGCAGCGTTCACCCAATCAAGTGCACTTTGAAAGTCTTTAAAGCGAAGTGTTCGACTGAGATGGTGGTTGTCGATGACCGACCAACCGGGGAGTTCAGGGAGTGCCGCCTCGAGTTCTGATGTCGTGAGCTTGGGAGCCCCGATTTGGCATGGCGTACATGACTGATGGGCTAAGTCCAAAATGTACGAGTGGATTTGTGGTCGGTTCTTAGTCTGCATCCCATGGACGATTTCGATCCTATTTCGATCACGCTCTTCTGCGTTGCCTTGGCATCAACGGCCACGGTGCTGTTGTACGGATTTACACGGACAACGCGTCATGAGATTCAACGAACCCAAATGCGTCGCATGCGGAAAAGGCTCAATCGTATGTTTCCGGGGCAAAAGGATTAAGACCGGCTAGCTGTTCCAACCTTTAAAGGGTTTCTGGTCGAAGCCGGCTGGGGCGATAAGCAATCACAAATTGTTGATGGTTTGTTCCGTCGTGTTTAACGGCGGTGATGAGGTCTTCTCCGGTGTTCCATACCCAAATTTGTTCGTTCTGTTTTGGATCCATGGAGCTGGTGCTGAGCGGAGATCCGTGGCGAGCACGAAGCCCTGCCAACACTTCCGTCATGTCGTCGATGGCGAATTCGTAGGCCAACGATTGGAGCCCAGTATCTGGGGTGAGGTCAAACGTCACTTGCGATACGGGTAGGCGATCCAGCATCACGTTGCGCGCGAAGAAGCGTTCTGGATGCGTTGTATTGGCCTGGTGGATCTCACCGAGATGGGCGTGAACTTGGTCGAGGGGCATGCCCCAGGCCAAGCCTTCAACGCAGGCTTGAACGGGTTGGAGACCCCAAAGAATGATCAGCGATGCCATCAGGCTGATCAGTGCTGCTTGCAATCGGTTCAGCATTACAGCCTTGTTCTTCTCTCCATACTGCCGAGGAGAGTTCCCAGGTCGTTAAAAAGAATCTGGAAGAAACAGGGTGCATGTGTTCGTTGCATTGAAGATCGGGGCATGCTTTCCAAAGCTTGATTCAAACGGTCGAACCTTGAGCTCACAAAACGGATGACAATTAATGATTTAAAAGCTGATCTCACGTCTCGTTTGGGAAAAACAGTTGACTCTTTGTGCACGAGAGATGGAACAATTGCGTTGGCCATCGAAGATTTATATCAACCATCACCGGCGGGGTTTGGCGGTAAGTTGTTTTTAAAGGATGGCTCACAATTCGCTTGGGAGCTTTGGCTTGAAGATGGCGAAAGCTGGAATTTTCATGCAAGGCCCATGGGTGGGGAGGAGGATGTCCAATGACAGGGCTCACCTTTGGTTTATGGGATGTCCTGACGGGATTGAATGCTGGTCATTTGGACAGAAATTTGGCAGTTCGATGCAATGGAAGCCATGGCTGAATCGATTTTATTAGACCGTAAATATCAGCTTCTCACCTGGTTATACCTTGTCTTCCCCAATTACTTGATCACACGATTGCGTCAGCATTTGATGTGGATGATTGCGATATTGCTGCTGTGTTTTGGATCTCCTGCGGCGGCGATGGCTTCCACGGCTGGTGAGGAAGTTGTGGTGTTTCGTTCAGCCTATTGCGAGTGTTGTGAAGCATGGGAATCCCATATTGCTGAGGCAGGGTTTGTGGTTCAAGACCATGTCGCCGACGACATGGATGGCATTAAAGAGGCGATGGGAGTGCCGGCAGATTCGGCGTCTTGCCACACCGCGCGTGTATCCGGTTATGTGGTGGAGGGTCATGTTCCAGCTGCATCGATCCAACGGATGCTGAAGGAGCGTCCTGAAATTAAGGGTCTGGCGGCTCCAGGGATGCCCATGGGTTCCCCTGGTATGGAGGTTGATGGAATGGTTGCCGATCCTTTTTCTGTCTTTTCGATTGCCAACAACGGCACGATGGTTGAAATTGATTTTTATGGATCACATTGAGCCAACGATTCCATGTCTGTAAATGTCAATGATTATTTGTTTGAGTTATCATTGATCGGAGCAATTGAGATTAATCAATATTTTTCTGGCTCGTAAATATCTGATTAAGGCCCTCAACTAATGGGCTCTATCTGTATCAAGCTATCGCGAAAATTTTGCTAATTCTTGAAGAGATGATTGGGTCCATATCCGTTGGGGTGCCTTGCTGTTGTTTCCTTCCTCTGGGGCATGAAGGTGCAAAAGCCTTTGGATTTGGCGTTGGGAAATCAAGTCGGAGTCGTCATCCCTCTTGTTCTCGCGCCAGAGTGCACTGCTTGCATGCGTTGTTATGGCAGATTCCCGTCGCACCGTTTTGATCACCGGTGCGTCCAGCGGCATTGGTTCTGTCACCGCGCATCTGTTGTTGGATCAAGGTTGGAACGTGTTTGCTGCAGCACGGCGTCAGGGGGCGATGGACGATCTTCAGCGTCGTGGGGCTGTGGTGCTTCCCCTGGATGTTGCTGATGCTCGATCCCGTGAAGATCTCGCCGCAGAGATTCACGACAGGACCGGAGGACGGCTGGATGCTTTGGTCAACAACGCTGGATATGGGGAGGTGGGCCCCATGGAAACGATGGAGTTGGAGCGAGCCCGATCCATGTTCGAAGTGAACGTGTTCGGGTTGATGGGGCTCACGCAGCTGCTGTTGCCCGCTATGCGTGATCGCTGTCGTGGCCGGATTATCAACGTGTCATCGATTGCTGGTCGCTTCGCGACTCCCGGTGCCGGCTGGTACTGCGCCAGTAAACATGCCGTGGAGGCGATTAGTGATGCGATGCGCCTCGAATTGCATCAATTCGGAATTCAAGTGGTGCTTATCGAGCCTGGATTAATCCGCACCGGATTCGAACAAGCATCGGCTGAATCGATGGATGAAGCAGGGAAGGATTCCGTTTGGGGAGAGATGATGCGACGGGTGGCCGCCGGATGGGCTGAGAGCTTCCGCAAGGGTTCAGACCCCCAGCTGGTGGCACGAACTATCGCAACGGCGCTTGAAACCAACCAGCCAAAATCGCGGTATCTGTGCGGAAGTGAATCCGAAGCGGTGCTGCTTCAACCATTCGTTCCTTCAGCCCTCTGGGATGTCTTGGTGAGACGGCGTCTATTGGGCTCCTAATCAATCAATTAATCAATTCAAGGCTGACATTGATTTCGCCAGCACGCATCATCTTTAATTCATTGGCTGCGCCATGGGCGAGATCAATCAAGCGGTGATATTTAAATGGTCCTCTGTCATTGATTCATACATTGACGTATCTTCCATTTTCTAAATTAGTCACACGAACAATTGTTCCAAAGGGAAGCGTGCGATGTGCAGCCGTGAACGCTCCTTTCTGCAATATTTCACCATTGGCTGTTCGACGTCCATAAAAACCAGGCCCATACCAACTCGCTATTCCGACACCGAGATGTTTGAGATTGGATGCTGGATGGTTTTGTTCTTGGAGGGAAGACTCTTGTAGAACAGATTTAGTCGATGATTTGGGTTGGATTTGCTCTGCCGACGGCTGGTACCGCAATCAAAAGGAGCAGCAGGAGTCGATCATTCACTCTGAACTAATGGAATGATTGCTCTAACCGTATCGAGGATCACTTGATTGACAATCCATCGAAAATTATATTATTACCCCTTGAAATTGTTTCAAGGCCTACTTTTGTGAGGCGCTATTTTTCGAAATGCTGATTTACAGAAGAGAGTGTTGCCTGTGTTACTGATGGTTCGTAGTGTTCTTGTTTTCATCTGAATCATTGAATTCCTGGGATTGAGATGCATCAATCAGAAATTAACAATTGGATTCGTGTTGCAGCACGGTTAGAAGCTGCTGGTTTGACCGAAACGATGTTTTATCAACGGGCCCGTGCGATTTCCCTCGGGGAACCAGATCCATTGCAGGGCTTTGGAGTTGAGGCTGATGGGGATCAGAGCGGTCCTTGATTAATTTGTGCGATGTAGTGATCACTACTGAATTCTGATTTGACAGTTCACAGTTGCTGCTTCTCTTTTTCTATCGTTAATGGGGTTGCTAGCAGTACATGACGATTCCATTTGGTGAAGTCCCCGAGGCTGAGCGTGATGAGCAAATAGGATTTTGGTGGAAAGATCGCCTTGAATTACTAGTTGATGAAAAGCGGCCAAAAGATGCTCGCGCGTTATACCTTGAATTTGAGAATGATTTGAAGTCTAGCTAATGAGATTGATTGATTTAAGTTTCCTGGAATCTCATTTGTTTGGATATCTATTCTCCATTGAGATTTAGCTTGAGTTTCTTTTTTAGAGGTTGAGAGTTGTGGTCAGTGAGGTTGGTATCGCTTAATTCAAGGTTGAAAAATAGGGCGGTTGGGGCAAGAAAAAATGGCCCTGCGTGCCAGGTGCCTTGATGCAGTTTGATCGCCTCGCTTGGTTGGACTTCCACCAATCGCACGGTGCTGTGGTCAAGTTGCTCGGATTGAAGGTTCGCTGCAGCCACGGCTAACCACCAGGGTTGGGCATCCGCAGAGCTCAAGCATTGGGTGGAGTAGGTGTGTCGCGTCATGCTTCCGAGTACCGCAGGGCGTCGACGAAGACGCATGACGTAGTAGCGCAAATTGGCACCGTTGAACTTCAGTTCGGCATCACGCTTGCTGTGGGGTGTCATGTCGTCCACCGGCAAAATCGCCGTACCAAACTGCTCAAAGTTGCATTGATGAAGACTCAGGGCTGTGAGTGTTTCCATGCTCATGCTGTCTGGATTGCAGTACGGAAGCCGAGGCTGACGGTTTGTACAAAGCCTGGTTCATGGTTGCAGGTTGTGCTCAATCTTGACGAGTCGTTTTTTTTTTAGGCTTGGAACTTGTCTAATGATTTTGTAATTCAGAATCGCGGGCTTAGTTGTTTGGTCTGAGGAGCAATGCAAGGCCTGAGATGCTCACAAGGATTGTGAGAACCCCTAGCACGATTGGGTAGAAGGGCTGAAGGTTGAACCATCCGAATTGGCCGGTATGAATCCTGAGTAACCAAAAGGCGTCGATGTTTTGCTCAAGTAAAAGGCTGTATAGCGATCCTGTTGCTGCCGTGATTAGCAAGGGGGCGGCGGCTAGGGGGACCACCCATCGGTGCAGGCGCCGGGCTCGGCGTTGGGTGGCTGTGGATCGACCGTTCATTGTCGTCTCATCTGCTGATGCAATTGACGCTCATCGGCACAGGGCATCCAGCGGCCATTGTTTTCGTGAACCTCAGTGCAACCAATTTTGTCTGCTTGCCTGAATGCTTCAGCTTCGCTCGCGTAGATCCCCTTGCGATGGGCCTGGGCTGGCAAAGGCGTTGCTGGGGTCACGATTAGAACAATCGTGACCGCTGTGAACGCGTTGATTAAGCGGCGAAATCGGCGTTCCCTCGCGATTGGCATGGCGCCCACAGACATATGCAGGGTGGATTGATGGTTTAACCCATGGATCTGTCTCACTGCCTGTGGCTAGTGCTTTCGTTGCTTTTTGAGGGGGAAGCTTCGTTGCGTTCAATCCCCTCTTCGCTTCGTCGATGCAAGTTCCCTTTGGAGCCTCCACCACTGACATAGATGTTCTCGCCGTTGATCGGCACTGAGTAAGGCGTGGGTGAGCACTTGATGGTGATGGGCCATGGCGCCAAGCAATCGTGATCGATCGGGATGGGCTATGGCCGCTCGCTGGCAGAGCTCAGAAAAAGTGTCTCCTGGCATCGGTGTGACACCTAAATCTGCCAACAAGCGCAAAGACTGCTCCAGGGGCTGGCGAGATCCCAATCGCAGCTGCGTCATCACCAATCCCAGCGATAAGGAGGCCATGCAGGCCAGCACAACAAGAAGTCCTAGCCACCTTTGATGTGGACCGAGTACGGCTTGGAGCCAGGCCTGTTGGCTGGCTTGGTCGAGTCCTAGCCACCAGCGTGTCCAGGCCATATCAAGCCCCCACCACTGACCCTGCAACCACTCCCCTAGCGACCAATTCGCAGGATCAGACCAAGGATTGATTGTCTGCTGTTGTCCTTGATTGACATTGTCGAGGGCATTGCGGTCAGCCCAGAGGCTCGGATCCACTTGCCGCCAACCGCTGCCCTCCAGCCAGACTTCAACCCAGGCATGGGCATCACTTTGCCGCAGTTCCATATAAGGACTGCCAGTCATGGGATCGATCTGTCGGCCACCCAAGTAGCCACTGACAACCCGTGCTGGTACATCCGCCGAGCGCATGACTGCGGCTAAGGCGCTGGCGTAATGGCCACAGAAGCCCACCTGGCTCTCGAATAGAAAACTGTCCAGATCCGTCATCGAGCCAGGGCTCAGGCTGTAACGAAAGGGTTGGCTCTTGAACCAGCGTTCGACGGCCATTAGCCGCTCTTGGTTTGTTGGTAGGGATCGAAATCGACCGCCAAGTTCGTTCAAGCGCGGTAACGAAGCAGGTGGCTGCTTTCGTTCACTCTTGAACGGAGGCCGGCGTTGCCAGCCCATTGGGTCGGAGCCCTTGCTCAGGCGAAAGGAACGCTTTTGTCGTGACGCTGCTCCCACCATTAACTCTCCTTCCGATGTCACCCACTGGTCTTTGGCAGTTGGTTTGGAGCGGCCATCCCAGGGCACCGCACGGGTTGAGGACGGTTCGACGATCCACCACTGACTGATCTCAGAGTCATTGAGTAATCCTCGGTTGGGCTGCCGAGCAAAGGCTGCGTCACGGTGTTGCCAGCGCCGGCCATCGAACTGTTCATGCACCAAGACTCGCCAGTAGGCGTTGGTGGGCAACGTCTCCACACCCGAAAGGCTCACCCTGGCGGCGGATGCATTCACGGTGGCCAATCGTTCGATGCTGAGTGGATCCAGGTTGGATGAAAGGCCGGTTACAGCACCACGCTTTGGCCCCAGCTCAGTGGTCCATAAAGGAGCAATTCGAGGAACAAATAGAAACAGCACCAAGGCCAATGGGAGGGCTGCAAGCAAAAGCTGCAAACTGCGTCGCAACAGTCCACGGAGTGAGAGCATTCCGCCGAGCTCATGGCCCAGGAGACCAGCAAAGGCTGCACTGACCGCGATCAGCTGCAGGATCGTTGCCAAAAGTCCTTGTAATTGAGAGGTGAGAAGCCCTGCGGAGAGCAGCTGCAAAAGGGCCGCAAGCCTTCGATCAAAGGGTTTGCTACCCCGCCAAAGTTTGAGTAGAGCGCAGATCACAAGTCCGAAGGTCGGCCAGGTGAGTGCTGCGGACCAATTCAGGGCAAGGCATTGCAGCAAGAGTGGTGGGATGGCCAGCCAGGCGAAAGTTCCCGGCTGGAGGACACGCTGACGAGCGGTGCGGTTCATTCCGTCGCGAGCGCCTCGAGGCAACCATTGCGATGTTGAAGCCCCCTTCCTGGCGACAACGATTTCGAAGGGAGATGCAGGCCATAGCGTTCACCCCGCTGTTGAAGGGTCCAGATCCGATCGGCCAAGTGCTCCCTTGCTTGCTCCATCGGAACTCCAGGAGCTGGTTTAAGAATCCGCTCCACATCCTCAGGAACGCTGAATACCTTGGCCTGCAATGGGCGCCCTTTTGCAACCCCTGCCCAGTCGACGACCGCGGGACGTTCACCCTGCAGCAAAGGGCGTAGGTCTTGCCATTCATCGAGGCCATCACGCCATCGCGGAGGATGTTGCTCTTGCACTGGACCCGGCCTCCGACGCGGCCAGATCAACTGTTGTGTCGGGGGCCGCCAGCGCGTCCAGCAGATGAAAAGGCCCAGCGGTGCAATGGTTTCGATCTGCAGCTGAGGAGGTTGTTGCCAGCCTCTCCGCTTCGGTGTCCAGCTCAGCCCAACCAGCGAAACACCAGCGGAGAGTTGGACAAACGCAGATTCCGGAGCCTTGCGGAATCGCAGACGAAGCGGAGGTCGCCGATGGCGCGTTTCGATCAGCAGCGGGTAGATGGCTGATTCAGCGGCAAAGGTTGGCGCCGGTTCACCACAGCGCAGTACAAGGCCTTGAAGTGTGTCGTGGGTGAGAAACATCGCCAGCAACATCACGGCGAGCATCACAAAGGCCAGCAGCAGCGTGCTGTTGCTGGTGGTTTGAATCGCCACTAAGAGCAGAAGGGCTGCGGTTGCCAACCAAAGAGCCCCGAAGCGACTCGGAATGATGTACAGGTTGCGGAGTCCGAGCGTGAGTTCAGCGGAGGGCATTCACCTGCTCCAGCAGCTTCGTGCTTAACGGAGTCCCTGAACCTGCCGGACGTCCGGCATCCAAACGATGCTCGACCACCGCTGGCACGACGGACTGAACGTCTTCAACGGTCACGTAATCCCGGCCGAAGAGCAGGGCCCAGGCCCGGGCGGCAGCGAGAAGCGCCTGGCTTGCCCGTGGCGATAAACCCTCCTGACCATGGCGACTTGCGGCAACAAGATCGAGCACGTAATTCATCAACTCATCTGAGCAATGTTGAGCAGCACATTGCTGTTGCAACTGCTTTAAAGACTTGCCATCGAGCAATGGAGGTGTGGTGGCGGCTGGTGAGAAACGTCCGCGCAGTAGCTCCTTTTCTGATTCACGATCCGGAAAACCGAGACTCACTCGCATGAGGAAGCGATCCAGCTGTGCTTCGGGTAGCGGGCTTGTCCCAACCTGATCGAGGCTGTTTTGCGTCGCGATGACAAAAAATGGTTCGGGAAGGTCGTGGCTGATGCCGTCCAAGCTGACCCGTCCCGCTGCCATCGCTTCGAGCAGTGCACTTTGGGTGCGTGGACTGGCGCGATTGATTTCATCGGCCAAGACAACCTGAGTAAATAGTGGTCCGGGTTGAAAGCGAAACGATGCTTCGGCGGTGTTGAACACATTGATCCCAGTGAGATCGGCGGGCAGTAAATCACTGGTGAAACTCACCCGTTTAAATCCAAGGGAAAACACCCGAGCGAGGGCTTCGGCCAAGGTCGATTTGCCCATGCCAGGCCGGTCTTCGATCAAAAGATGGCCTCCTGCCAGCAGACAACTCAAGGCCAGTCGTATCTGCTGCTCCTTGCCGAGCAAGACCTGACCAACGGCGTTGATCAGTGGCTGGAGCGCGGGTGAAGCCAAGGGAAACAAACAACCTCAAGTCCACCTTCTCATTTCTGTGCATTGGATACGAAATGGTGCTGAGCGTTGTTATCGATCAAGTTCCGATCGCTGCGAAGAAACTTATGGTCTTCGGCGTCTAATCCAAGGGATAGAAGAAATTATTGATACTGTTCAGTAATGTTGCGCTCTCGTTATTAATTATTGACTTTTTGGTTGCTTCTTTGCTGTCCGGAGTCGTTGTTCTTTTGGCAGGGCTCAATCTCCTTGCGGCTGTGTTTTGAGTTGATTGTGATAATTGATTTTTTGTCTAGAACGAATTGAGATAAAAAGTGTTCTGGAGTATGCGCATTTGCGTAGATCAATGATGGAAGGCGAAGCTTTCAGGTGTCTGTTGGTGGTCGCACGTCTCGCCCCACGCCTGTCTTCTTAGCTTGGGTTGATGCAACACAGCTCCATGGCCAACGCGGCTGCTTCTGACAAAGCTCAATCCCACGTGGTTGTCGTTGGGGCCGGCTGGGCCGGTTGGGGGGCGGCTAAGGCTCTCTGCGAAGCCGGTGTTCGCGTCACCTTGATCGATGGGATGCCTGATCCCACTGGCAGTCAGCCGATCACCACCACAAGCGGCAAGCCGTTTGAGGCTGGCACCCGAGGTTTTTGGAAGGACTACCCCAATATCGATGCCCTGACGGCAGAGCTCGGACTCGGTTCGATCTTCACGGATTTCACCACCAGTGCGTTTTGGTCGCCCGAGGGGTTGGAGGCAACGGCTCCTGTGTTCGGTGACGCCGTGGCGTTGCCGAGTCCTTTGGGGCAGGCCTTTGCAACGGTCAGCAATTTCAAGCGTCTACCCGTTCAGGATCGACTCAGCATCGCGGGCCTGCTCTACGCAATCCTCGATCTCAATCGCAGTGATGCGGTGTATCGCAAGTACGACGCGATTAGTGCGCTGACGCTGTTTCAGCAGCTCCGTATCAGTGATCGCATGATTGATGATTTTCTGCGGCCGATTCTGTTGGTGGGATTGTTCAAGCCGCCTGAGGAGTTGTCGGCAGCCGTGACGATGGAGCTTCTCTACTACTACGCACTGGCGCATCAAGATTCGTTTGATGTGCGCTGGATCAAGAGCAAGAGCATCGCCGAGCACTTATTTGCCCCCTTGAGTGAGCGGCTTCAGGACGAGCATCAGCTGCAGGTGATGGGAGGCACATTGGCTACAGCACTCAAGATGTCCACCGACACCCGAGGCGTGCGGTCAGTGGAGACCCGATCGGTAACGACTGGACGTAGCAGTGTCGTCGACAACGTCGATGCCGTGGTGCTGGCTGTGGGTGCCAAAGGGATGGGAGCGCTGATGGCCAACTCGCCGGAGTGCGCGGCGTTGACGCCCGAGCTGGTGCGAGCCGGCAGCCTTGATGCGATCGATGTGGTGTCGGTGCGTTTGTGGTTGGATCGCACGATTTCAGTTGCCGATCCCGCCAATGTGTTCTCACGGTTCAGTGCGCTGAAGGGAGCTGGAGCCACGTTCTTCATGCTGGATCAACTGCAACACGACACGAAGCAGGCGCTCTGGGGGGATCAGCCTGAACAGGGTTCGGTGATCGCAAGCGACTTTTACAACGCCTCCGCCATCGCTGAACTCAGCGATCAAGAGGTTGTCGATTGCCTGATGCAGGATCTTCTGCCGATGGCGCAGCCTGCCTTCCGTGGGGCTGTGGTTGTGGATCAGGAGGTGCGTCGATACCCCCGATCGGTGTCCCTGTTTTCGCCAGGAAGCTTTATTCAGCGGCCTCCACTGGAAACCTCTTTGGCGTCCGTGGTTTGCGCCGGAGATTGGGTGCGAATGGGCGAAAGAGAGCATGGTGCCAAAGGCCTCTGCCAGGAGCGGGCCTATGTGAGTGGGCTGGAAGCTGCTAATTCGTTGCTACGCCGAGGAATCGTGAAGGGCAGCAACGCATCCTCAGGCCAGCAACACCCCGTGTTGCCGATCCGCGCCGATGAACCTCAAGTGGTGCTCGGCCGTGCGCTCAACAAACTCGTGATGGATCCCATCGAATCCCTCGGGATTCAGTGGCCCTGGCTATCGAGTTAGTTGGCTGGGGTGCAGCGAAAGGGCTCAGGCCATAAAAAAGGAAGGCCTCCCCAGACCTTCCCCCGTACGACGCATCCCCGTTCCCTCAGGGACTTTCCAATTGTTATGTATCGTCTCGAACTTTTTTGTAGGGACGGGTACAAAGTGCTGATCGATAGAGGATCACAAGTGAACTGATCTTCGATTGGTCAGTACTGGCCTTGCCGCAGGCTTCATCTCGTTCGTGTTTTCTTGGTTGTCTTGACGGACCCTGCACCATGGGATTGTTCATTCTGAACTTTTCCGATGTCCAACGTCCGTGACATGGTCAACACGCACTTGCCTGTTGTCCTCAAAGTTGTCAACACAGTTGCCCTCGTTGTGATCGCTCTCTCGAGTGTTTGTGCTGCTGATTCCTTGAAGGAAATGTCCGGCAAAGCTGCCGCTCCAGCTGCAGTGACCGAGACCAACTGAAGCTGCTAATCACGGGGGCACTTCGCTCCCTTTTTGGTTTTTTGAACAATTGCTTGAATTGTGCCGAAGATTCGTTTGTCAACGCTCGGGACAATGTGTGTTGCTCATAAAAAAAAGGGAGGTCTCCCCAGACCTCCCCACGCTCGACGCCGTCACCCCTGCGGTGACGAGTTGATTGTTATGCACTGAGTCAAGAACCCCTGTAGGGATGAGTACAAAATTGCTGCTGGGTTAGGAGATCAAAAAAAGACCTCTGGGGAGTGGGTACCCCAGAGGTCTTGCCCGCCCTCTCATGACGTGGGTTAACTCTCTTTCAAAGAACTGGTTTTGAGCATGGGGAGAACCGTCTGAACGGGTCGTAAAGACCCACCAGGATTGATGGCACCTTGAAGTTATGCCATCAAGGTGAACATCACCTTCATTCTCTAGGTCTCAATCCCACGGGGCATGTGCCGCGCCATTTGAATCCTCTTATCGCCACTCTTGCGCTGATCAAATAATGAGGTAAAAGAGGTAATCACTGTGAAGTCTCATTGTGTTTGTCACTACTTTTGGGCAAAAAGGTGGCGTAGCTAAAACCTGTACCAGCATCCATTTGGCGGCGCATTGGGCCAAGACTGATCGCTCTGTTGTGTTGGTTGATGCTGATCGCAATCGGTCAGCCACCGCCTATGCCTCAAGGGGGCTACTTCCATTCTCTGTCGTTCCAATGGAAGCGGCGGCAAAAGCTACAAGAAGTGCCGATATTGTGGTGACGGATGGTCAGGCCAGTAGCAACGAAGAAGAGCTAAAGAATTTAGTTGAAGGTTCAGATCTCATTATTCTTCCTACAACAGCGCAAAGTCGATCCATTGAGCTCACTGTTGAAATGGCATGCATGCTGAATAAGTTCGATATCCCCTATGCAGCACTGATCGTGAAGCTGATGCTAGAAAAAAATCTTCGATCGAATTCGCAGGGATATTTTGCAGGGCTTTGATATTGAAGTGCTGCGTACCGAAATTCCTTTGCTCAATGCATTTGAAAATGCTGAGACTCAGGGAGTCACTGTTGATCGAGCTGTGATGAAAAATGGCCGGTCTGATCCGCGACGGATGTCTGGTTTTTATGCCTATTCCCAAGCGTGCGATGAAATTGAATTGTTGATGCCGAAGAGGCAAGTGATTCAGATGCCGATTGGCTGGAATGTTTCGCGCTTAGAAGATCGTTGTGCATAACTCTGTTTAAGTTCATCCAAAGCCAAGCTTTAACGGATTTGATCTGCCTACAACGCTGAGAAATTCAATGCGGTCACTGGCTGGGTCATACAGGGTGTAATTCGTTCCAGAACCGATGCCGACCACACTGCGTTTGGGAACCGCTTGCTCGTTTTGTTGCTCCCCGGTGGGATCTTTCACGTTCGATTGGATCTGCCCCCCTGTCAGCGTTAATCGGAATTGCTGGCCACTACGCGCAGTAAAGAGTCGATTGACATCTAGGCGCGTTAAACGATCCAAAAGGATCAGTGGCGAGGTGGTGTCCTTCAACTGATCACCCACATCGGCGGAGCTGCCATGGATGAGTCCACAATCAAGTTCGATGAAGCCGAACTGCAGCGAAGCCAGCCAGCTGACGTGTGCTGGGTCTACTGCCTTCCGCAATTCCTGAATCGATGTTGTTCTGTTTTGGGTGCTTTGTGCCGGTTCCCCCCGGTAGCCGTACGCCACCAATAGCTGTTCTTCCCACCATCCATAGATGCAGTTGGGCTGCAGATCGCCGCGCTTCGGTTGGCGTAAGCGCGTCAATAGCGCATCGCAATTCCGATCTGGGCCAATCATGTCGCCCAATACAAAGAGGTGGGCTATCCCACGCTGCTTTTTGAGGTCGGATTGGATCCGCTCGTAGAGATCAAGATCTCCGCAAAGTCCACTCACCAGCGCCCAACGTTCAATCATCGCTCGCACACGTGACTGGCATCTTCGGCGCGCTCGGCATATTCGAAGCCATGGCTCAAACGCCAGGCAAACACGTCGGGTAGGCCTGCTTCCACAATGGCCCGGCAGGTTTTGGCCACGTCGTAGTCCACCTCACGAATGCTCACGTCGCCTGTGTTGTCGTCATGGACGACGTAGGTGGCTTTGGTGCTGCCGTGCCTGGGTTCTCCGACGGAGCCAGCATTCACGATGCGACGCATCGGCAGTGTCATCTCCTGTTCACTGGCTGGCTCGTTGCCGCGTTGCTGCACGCTGACGCGAATTGACCCACCGCTCAGTTCCCGTACATAGGGCTGATGGGTGTGACCACAGAACAATGTTTCGGCTCCTGCGGTTTCCACCCGTTCCAAGGCTGCAAAAGCATTCATGTCTGGCAGCAAATATTCGTGCTGACTGTTGGGACTCCCGTGCACGAACAGCAACTTGTCCCTGCGCAGGGTGGTTGGCAATTGGGCGAGGAATGCTTTGTTGTCGTCCGTTAAACGGTCGGCTGTCCAGTGATGGGCGTGATGGCCCCGCCGCTCGGCCAACTGGGAGGGGTAGCTGCATTCACAGGCGTTGAGGCCATCGATGATGTCTTCATCCCAGCAGCCTTGGCAGGTGGGAATAGCGCGCTGGCGTACGAGTTCCACCACTTCATTGGGCTGGGGGCCATAGCCCACCAGGTCGCCCAGGCAGGTGATGGTTTTGATGCCTTGTTGGTCGATGTCGTCCAGTACGGCTTCAAAAGCCGCGAGGTTGGCGTGTAGGCAGGAGATCACAGCGTGGGCCATCGTTAAGCAGCGGTTTAATGAGTGGTTTGTAGAGCGGTTAAAGAGTGGGTTGAAGATTGGCTTGTTGGTCCCGCAGCGGTGCCTGCTGAAGCTCCAGCACGTCGTCGCTGAGTAAGCAGTCGTGAATCGTGCTTTCGATGCCTGCCGGAATCAAGCCCTTTCCCTGGATCACAAGGTGAGATGGACGATTGGGCCTGCCGGTTGGCGGAACCACCGACTGCAAAGGAAGAAATTGAGATCCCGATTGGCTCACCATCCAGTTGCAGAAAAAAGAGCGCCCATCCGGCATGTTCATCAGTGCCTTGGCGCGATACACATCCCCATAGGCTCCGTTCACCAACTCGAACCAGAAGCTGCTGAGGCTGTTCGGATCCCAAACGCAACCCTGAAGATCGAGGTGCCAGGCCTCAAGTTTGGTGAAGTCCAGAGTGTCTTGTTTGGGGAGTTCCGGGTCCACCCCGAAATGCAGCGTTCGATCTGGCGTGAGATTGAACTGCTGCAATTGCTGCTTGATTTGCGGATCAAGTTCGTCGTCGTTCTGGGCTGTTGAAGAAAATTGTTGGGCCTCTATCAGCACGAAGCGTTCATCCGAAGACAGCTGTGAATCGGAGGGCGGCTCGGACCCATCCTCCAGCTGGGGGATCTGGTCCATCAGCCAGCTGCGGTCGATACCTGCGTTATGGCCAAGTTCCAGGCCGTCGTGGGTCGACCCGTCGAGACGGAGATAAACGCAGGCGCCGCCATGGTTCAGCAGGGTTTCGCGGATCCAATTGGTTTTTCCGCAGCCAGGCGGGCCCGTAATCAACCAGGTCTGCTGCATGGTGAAAGGCTCAAGTCAGCGCCCCGCCTCAGAATTAGGCCGGAATGGGAATCATTCTCATTATGGCCGTTCAAATGATTCTTGCCGCTGAATCAAATGCGCAGGTCAGCAATGCCGAGCATTACGGCGGGCAGGCCATTGAATACAACATCGCTAGTAGGAGGCTGTTTCTGTAACGGCGAAAAAGGTTTGCTTTTAGGTGCCCCCATTTGAACCTTCGGTTCAAGGGACCAGAGTGATTGGATCAGGGTCAACGTCGTTCCAGGTCGAGCCGTCGCGGACACACACCAGTGGTGTTAATCGAATGCTGAGGGGGCGTCCAGACTCAATATCGATTCGAAGGCCGCTGTAAGCAGGTTTGTCTGCAGCGGCTTGCCATTTTCGACCAATAAACAGTTGGCTTTCGGCTACCACTTTGCTGGCCCCGTCGGCGTCGTTCTCCATGAGCTTGTTTCCCTCCTGTCGCTGATCTCTCAAGCCATAACCGCTTGCACCGCAGATCACCCAGTTGAGGTGGCTGTCGGCATGTCCAGTGTCGTGGGTGCGCAGCACTTCCATGCAATGGGCATGGCCACTGAGCACAAGATCCACAGGCTTCGCGGATTTGAGGTCTCGCCCTAGGGATCTGGCAACGCCATCAAAAACTGCTCGCAACTGACGTCGGATGGCGTGCGTGTCAGCCTGATTCCATTTTGTTTTTTCGGTGACGTAGGCGGGATGGTGCATGGTCAAAATCCGACCCCTGACCTTGGTGTCGCGGTGGGATTCGATCAGCCCTTGTTTCAGCCAATCCAGTTGTTCATGGTCCACCACTGCGACGTGTTGGATACGACGCTGAAGGTCGAAGCATTGCTCCTGGAGCGTCTCTAGTTCATCGAACAATTCGTCGCGCTTCTCTTCCTCCAAGCTCCTGTTGGCCAAAGCTTTGTAAAGAGAGGATTGTCGCTGCTCAAGACTCGACAACTCACGGTGCAGCTCGAGTCGATTCTGTGTTGATTGCTCGGGGGTGATCAGGGTGTTCGAATCCAGGGCGAAGACGTCGACGCCGGCATGTTGGAAGCGGTAGTAGCGATTGGGCAGATGGGTGTTGGTGCCGGGCCTGTACCGCATGCAGCGCTGCCTATTCCACGTCGCGTCGTAATTGGTGTTGAGGTGATCTTGAAGTTGAGCAGGAGAAATGTCGTCGAGCACATCCAGAAAAACGCTGGCATAGGTTCCTCCTTGTTTTGAACCGCGCCATCCCATGTCGACGTCGTGGAACCATTGCAGATGGCGACGTAGGGGAAGGGTTAGGCCCGCCAGTAAGGCGATGGGAAGGGAAAGGTCGTAGTAATCGTGATTCCCCGGCACCGGGAGGAATGGCTTGTTGAAGACCAGACCTCGATGGCTGATGGTGTCCCAATCCTTGCCGTGCTGAAGCCATTCCCGATAGGGCTTCAAAAAGTTGTTGCGGTACTGATCCGCGGCTCCAACGAGATACACGACATCTCCGGTGTGGAGCAGATAGGCGGCCTTCGCTTTATGGGGTAGTAGACGTTCGGCAATTTGACGGGGGGGACTGTTGAAGCGGTGGCGACCGGTGCCGCTATCGCCGATCACTAAAAAGTGAAAGGCGTCGTCTCCTGCTGGTGTCTCGAACTCTTGATCAAAAACGAGTCGTGTCTGGTCGATCCCTTGTCGGATGAACTCCGGATGCTTCCAGCGCACGCGAGCGGCCATTTTGCTGATCTTCTTTTGGATCGGCGGATCGCTTGCGAAGTTCAAGATTTCAGAGGTATTGGTGCAACAACTTGCAACGCTCTTGAGTTCACTGTAACCATCACATGTTGTGCATCAAGAATTTCACCATCAATGACCAGCTTCTGAGATTCGTTTAATTCAATCTTGATTTGGTCGGCACGAAAACAGGCCAGGTCATTGTTGTTTGAGTTGCTACTCATCACAGCTGACCAGGCCAAACTGGAGAGCACAGATAGGCCGCTTATGGTGTCTTTGGGTGACGCCACAATGATATCGAGTAAGCCATCATCAGGGATGACCTTGCCGAATCCTTGTGCCATCACTGATGTGGCAGGAGCGGCGTTGGCGATTGTGATTGCACTGGCATCAACGCGGTAGTCTTTGCCATCGATTTGTAGGGTGGCTTGGAATGGTTTCTGATCCACAATTTGTCGCGCACCCGAGAAGATGTACGCCATGGGTCCAAGAATATTTTTTAATTTTCGGTTGGCTTTGTCTACCATTCCCGCCTCAAAACCAAGGCCGGCCAATAGGATCATTGGCTTGTTGTTGCATATAGCGACATCGACCTGACGGAGATTGCCGAGCAGCAGATTGGTACAGGCGGCTTTTAATCCTGTTGGTATTCCGAGTGCTACTGAGAATGCGTTAGCAGTGCCACGTGGAATGATTCCAAGGGGGATATCGCTCCCTTGAATGGCACTGGCTACAGCTCCAACTGTTCCATCGCCACCCGAAGCAATGATGATCGAATCACCGCCATCTTCCCCATCGAAAGCGTTGATTTCCTTGATCAAGTCTTCTGCCTGTTCGGCTGGGTCTAAACCGGGTTGAGTTTTCCAGATTTGCAACATGAATTGTGGTTCGAGATATCGGCGAATTTCAGCAAGTTCGATGTCAGGATCCCCCTGACCAGAGATTGGATTGAAGATGAGATAACCTCTTCGACTTCGTTTAATACCTTGTAGAAGACCTGTTGCTGAGGCTGGGTTCAGTGCGATTGGCAGGTCGTTTAGCAGCGCCGCACGAATCAGTGGTTCAGTTAGAACACTGTTGGCTTGAACCTCGGGTGGTGCTGGGAAATGAATCAGCGCACTGATCTCTCCTTGGAGGATCTTTGCTGCCATTGCAATATCACCACCTTTACGGATCGATTGACAAGGGGTAATTGATAGATCTTTCAGACTCTCTTGTGTGCCTATTTGTTGGAGGATATCTTCTGCAATCAGTAATGAAAATCCAGAGAGGATTTTGGTGTTGTTGCTGACCCAGGTTCCAAGCGCTGGACAAGTATTTTGATCGGCATTGAGAACTAGAGTTGAGGGCATTGTGTCGCTAAATTTATAATTTTGAGTGGAATCTTTTTTTAAATTAATTGAATTAAGGGTTGTTGTCTAAAGCCACCTTCTCTCGTTTGCAGTCGTCACTGTTTCTAGTTTTTCCGAGTGATGTCTGGGCATGAATCTCCTCCGCAGCTGCACGTAAATCTGCTCGGAAAACTTCATTCGTATGCAGTCGGGACACGGTTGCTGCCCCGATGAGCTGCCCAGCTTGCACGTCGCTGTACCAGTGCACATTGCAAATGTTTCGGCTCCTTCCGTATTCCAACCCCCGTTGGAGGATTTGATCCTGTTGGTTTGGAGCTATCTCACTGAGGATCAGAGCCCAGGCCCAGCCCACTGAGGTGTGCCCGGATGGATAAGAGCCGTCGGTTCGAAGTATCGCCTCATCGTCAGGAGTACAGATCGCCTGCCCATTGCCCATGAATGGCCTGCTTCGCTGGTAATGGTTCTTGGCTTTGTAGGAGGCAAGTCCGGCATCAGTGAGTGAGCGGCGCAGGAGCGTGTAAAGCCTCGGTGTGCGTTCTTCGGAAATCTCAATTCCCACGCTGCAGGAAAAGATGGACGCGGCTGCAGGAAAATTGAGATCGGCATCCTTGCTTGCTTGTGTCCAGCGTGCTGTGGCTTCAAGTGCAAAATTCGCCCTGGCGATGTCCTCATCAAGTGCCTGTGCCGCTGATCCTGGAGCCGGCGGTGGAGCCAGCAGTTTGAGGGAGTCCGGAAGAGTCTCTGGAGCGAGGTAGCCCTGCACAAGACCATGCTTCAGCTCCTTTAAATCACTTGGTGATCCGACATTGGATTCGCAGTAACTCGTTAATTCACCTGCTTCAACAGGACCAACGACAGCTAGACCTGCTCCGATCAGCAGCAGGATCAATCGGCTGATTCTGGTTTGCAGCATGACAACTTTTGCTCTCTCGTTCAGTACTAGCTCGTTGGTCTGAGTTGGTGAATCACGCCACGACGATTCTGCTCAAACCGGACCATCCCTTTGCGCGCCTGTAATGGGAAGCGCCTTAATCAGCGACGCCGGCAGCGTTCTTCCTAGCTTGTAAAAGCAATGTGAAAGCACATGTCGTTGGGCTGGACCTCGATGCAACGTGATCGGCGGCCCGAAGTCATGGATCAGCCGGGGCTCGATCCAGCCGAGCATGACCGAGCCCTTCAAGGTCTGCGTCGGATCAATGGAATCAGTCGCTGTGTGCCAGGGCTGTTTCGTCACGTTGAGACGCTCGCAGGTGAGAGTCCCGCCACTCAATTGAGCGTGCTTGAGCTGGCTTGCGGAGGTGGCGATACGGCGATCGAGCTTGCTGCGCTCGCCCGAAGACGCGATTTGGATGTATCGGTTCAAGCCTGCGATCTGAATCCTGAAGCGGTGCGTCTCGCCCGCCGCAATGTGGCCAGATCAGACAGCAACGTTGGTGTTTTTGTTGCTGATGCTTTGGACCCGTCTGAATCCAAACAATTTGACGTGGTGTACTGCACCCTTTTTGTTCACCATCTCGATCCACCCGATGTGGTGCGACTCCTCACAGGGATGGCAGCTAGGGCTCGTCGACTTGTGATTGTTGACGATCTAATTAGGAGCCGTCTTGGGTATTCCTTGGCTTGGATGGGTACGCGACTTCTGAGCCGATCTTGGGTGGTTCATCACGATGGTCCACTGTCGGTCAAGGGAGCTTTTACTCCTTCAGAGATCCTGGACCTCGCCTCGCAAGCTGGTTTGCGCGACTGTGCCTTGGAACGGACCTGGCCTGAGCGCTACCGGCTCTGCTGGAGACCCCACTGAGATGCAGACCTGAGATGCAGAACAGCTGGGATGTGATCGTGATTGGGGCAGGAGTTGCCGGTGGCTTGGCCGCCTTTGATTGTGCCCGTCGCGGACTACGAGTTTTGCTGGTCGAAAAACGTTCCTTCCCCCGCTGGAAGGTGTGTGGTTGCTGCTTTAACGCCAATGCCTTCGCAGCACTCACGGCCTCAGGCCTTCCGAACGTCTTTCATGATCAAGGTGCTGTGCCCCTCGATCAACTTCGTCTTGGTTGGGGTGGTAAGGCGCTCAAGCTTGACTTGCCAGGCGGTTGGGCACTTTCGCGGGAGCGCTTCGATCAGGCTTTGGTCGACGCGGCTGAGGCTGCTGGCGCAACAGTGCGCTTTCAAACCAGTGCCGTGCTTGAGGAGATCACTCCCGATGGGCGAATGGTGCGATTACGACCGCCGGGTGATGCTCCCATTGAACGGATCAAGGCCCGTGTGGTGCTCGTTGCAGCCGGACTGCAGCACCAGGTGATGTCTCCGACCCATGCGGCCAGCTCGAGGAGCACGCCGGAATCGAGGCTTGGGGCAGGTTGCCTCATCAATGATGACGACGGTTCTTACGAGCCTGGGGCAATCCATATGGCCATTGGCCAGCGTGGCTATGTCGGCTTGGTTCGACGTGAGGATGGTGCTCTCAACCTTGCGGCCGCTTTCGACCGCGCTGTGGTCAAGTCGTCTGGCGGTGTGGTCCGTGCGGCAGAAGACGTTCTCTATCAAGCTGGCTTCCCCTTGCCTCGAAGCTTGGAGTCGTCTCGCTGGCAGTTAACTCCTGCGCTCACCCGTCGTGCTGGTCTGTTTGCAGGGGATCGCTTTTTGTTGCTTGGCGACGCGACCGGTTATGTGGAGCCTTTCACCGGTGAGGGCATGGCCTGGGCTCTTGCCGCTGGGGCGGCGGTTGCTCCTTTTGTGGAGGAAGCTCAGGGGGGATGGTCCGTGGATCTCGAGCGGCGTTGGCAAAGGAGGTTGGTGGATCTGACGATTAGCCGTCAACGGGTTTGCAGTGTGTTGTCGACGTTGTTGCGACAACCGCTCACCACAAACGCGTTGTTCAGCCTCGGGTGCCAATGGCCTGCGATCCCACAGCGCGTTATTCGCAGCCTCAATCGGGTGTCTCCCCTGATGGCGAGCTCCTAATCCATGCCTCTCATCCTTCATGGCATTGGTACGGCGGTGCCATCTCGGCGACTGAGCCAGGCAGACGCAGTGCAGGTGGCGCATCGGATCAATGCCGAAACCCCTGAGCAGACAAGGCTGTTATCGCGGATTTATCAGAAAACCAAGGTGCTCAGCCGTGGAAGTGTGCTGCTGGAGAAGGATGGAGACGATGGCACGATCCAGGAGCGTCTCAGTTTCTACGGCGCCGAAAGCCCGAGTACCGCCGAACGGATGCAGGCGTTTGATGATTACGCCGGTGGATTGGCTCTTGAGGCCGCTGCAAAGGCGTTAAGCGATAGCGATCTCTCAGCCGCTGCAATCACGCATCTCGTCACCGTTAGTTGCACCGGTTTTCAGTCGCCTGGTGTTGACCTGTATTTGATCGAAAAGCTCGCGCTAGCGCCGAGTGTTCAGCGGACCCATATCGGTTTCATGGGATGCCACGGTGCCATGAATGGACTGCGTGTTGCCCACGCCTTTGCGGAGATGGATCCCAAGGCTGTTGTTCTGCTGTGCGCTGTAGAGCTTTGCAGCCT
Organism: Synechococcus sp. BL107; assembly: GCF_000153805.1. Taxonomy (NCBI): domain Bacteria; kingdom Bacillati; phylum Cyanobacteriota; class Cyanophyceae; order Synechococcales; family Synechococcaceae; genus Synechococcus; species Synechococcus sp. BL107. The sequence continues at coordinate 1,340,792 of NZ_DS022298.1, forward strand.
CCATATGGCCTATGGCTGGCACCCAGAGAAGGTTGTTGCCAACGCTTTGTTTGCCGATGGAGCGGCTGCCGTTGTCGCCTCCGCCAATCCTTCCCCTACCCATCAGTCCTTAGCGTTGCGACGTAGTGGCTCGATGGTGATTCCGAATAGTGCAGATCTCATGCACTGGGAGATTGGTGATCACGGTTTTGCCATGGGCTTGTCGCCCCTTGTTCCTGAAACGGTTGGAGCTGCCTTGTTGCCTTGGCTGCGAGATTGGCTCAAAGAGCAGGCCATTGAGCTTGAAGCGGTGACGAGCTGGGCTGTGCATCCAGGGGGCCCAAAGATTCTTTCGACCTGTTCCGAGGTTTTGTCGCTAGAGCCGAACCTATTGCTCGATTCCAGAGCCGTTCTCCAGGATCATGGCAACATGTCGTCGGCAACAATCCTGTTCATCCTTGAGCGGTTGAGGCGGCGGGAATGTTCCGGTCCTTGTCTTGCACTGGCCTTTGGCCCTGGCCTAAGCGCCGAGGTGGCACTTTTCGATCGACAAGTGTGATTTTCATCTGAGGACGTTGATATGGATGTCGCTGGTGAACCAAACCTTTCTCCATGGTCAGGGGCATGGCCCAGTCGGATGGTTTGGAGCCTGCGGGAGAATTGGAAAGATCCGAGGGTGTCTGTGCCTCACCCGGTTCATTGACAAGGGCAGATCAACGCTGGCCTTCGTGGCTTACACAGCCACTATTTTGATTTGAGTTTTCTAAGGCAATTCTCATTTTCTATCCCCTATGTGGGGGAGGTCTAAGGGTCAAGTTAAGAAGAGACTGGCAAAAGCAACGTTCTCTAAATGGCCCCAATACTGCTCTTTATAACTGGCGTGCTTGCAGGCGTCATTGCTGGCTTCATCCTCAGCCGGGTGTTTAGCAAAGGCCGCAGCAGTGGTGGTTCTGGTGAAGCGCGCTTGCTGGAGGAGCGGTTGCTGAAGGCGGACCAGGGGTTAGAGCAATTCAGCAGGCAGCTTGAACAACAAAGTGCTGACTTGCAGTCTGTGCAGCACGAAGCACAGCAGGCACGTGAATCTGCGGCTGTAAGCAATACGGAATTAAAAGGGGTCAGCCAAGAGCGAGATGCGCTCAAAGCTGCACATGCCACTGCTTTGGCTGCGATGGAGCAGATCAGACAGGAGAAGGAGTCTCTAAGCAAAAAAATGGCTGAGGTGGCAGAGCAGCTGCGTTCCCAAGAAAGTCAGACGCAATTTCTGGCGAAGGCCCGCACAGATCTCCTTACTCAATTCCGTTCATTGAGTGGACAGATGCTCGATGGCTCCCGTGATGCCTTGCTTAAGAGCACCAAGGAAACGGTGAGTGAACCGTTCGCGAAAGAAGTGCAACAGCTGCGCCAGCAGATGGAGGCTCTTCAAAAAGACTCCAACGAAAAACTTGGCGTTCTGGCTCAAACAACGATGGACTTACGCCAGCGCAGCGAAGACGTACAAGGTGCAGCTCAACAGCTCACCTCCGCTTTGCGCTCACCGAATGTGAAGGGTCAGTGGGGGGAGGTGAACCTGCGCCGAATCCTTGAGTTCGTTGGGCTGATTAGCTACTGCGATTTTGATGAGCAGGTTCATATCGACACCAATGAAGGTGCTTACAGGCCGGATTGTGTGATCACAATTCCTGGGTCAAGGCGCTTGATTGTTGATTCCAAGGCACCGATTGAGAGCTACCTCGATGCACTACAGGCGTCTGATGATGCACAACGAGAGGCTGCTCTGAGCCACCATTTGAAAAAGGTGCGTAGCCACATTGATCTGCTGAGCAAGAAGGATTACGCCGGCAAGCTCAGCGCCCTAGGCCAGGTGGTGGATGGGGTGGTTCTGTTCATCCCTGTGGAAGGTGCTCTGTCGATGGCGTTGGAGCGTGATCCGCAGCTGCTGGAGTACGCCTTCAGCAAGAACATCATCCTCACCTTTCCCACCAGTCTGCTAGCGATCTTGAAAGGATTGGCGATGACGATCCAGCAGGCAGAGATCGCCAAAAACATTGATGAGATTCAGAGCAATGCAGTGGAACTGCACAAGCGCTTTACCGTCTTCATCGACAAGTTCAACGACATCGGCAGCAATCTGAATCGCTTGAACAAGAGCTTCAATGCAGCGGTGGGTTCAGCGCAAAGCCGGCTGTTGCCGCAGGGTCGGCGTTTTGCCGAGCTGGCAGGGCAAAGCGGTGAGATTGATGTAGCTGATCAGATTGATGAGGTGGTACGGGAGATCCAGGCCGGTGAGTGATCTCAGCCGTTGTTGACGTTACGTCGAGTGATTTGAAGCTGCTGAAATTGTTTGCAAGAACTCTTCTCTGCTCATTGATGTTTCCCCTGTCGCGAGCTCTTCCATAGCCTTTGTTGGAAACAACGGACTCCCCGGCACCCATAGCTCGCAGCTGTCGCTGTTGTCCTCGTAATAGGAGGCATTGCAGGTCACGCGCATTTCCTCATCGAGGCCGGGTTGGGTCCAGGCGAAGTCGTAGGCACCGATCGGTCGAGAGCTGCATCCCGGTGGCAGCAGCGACGGCTGTCTGAGGATCGCTTCGAGATCAGCCAGGGTGAGCGGTGAAGGCTGCAGGCTGTTCACCACTTCATGGATGGCATCAAGGTCCTGAAGGACATCATCAAGATCGAGGCCCTTGATCTCGGACTCCTGCTCCACAGCTGCCACCGCTGATGCCCTCGCCTTCTCCCGCTGATCACGGCCGACGAGGGTGGCCTGGGAGATGGAGCTGGAGGCCTTGGCCAGGATCGGCTGCAGCTTGCCCACAACCTGCTCGAACATCGCAATCCGGCCTTTCAGCGCCCGATAAACATCGGCTTCCACAGTTCCATCGAGATGCAGGTTGACGATCTGCATCTGTTCATGGGTCTGGCCGATGCGGTCGATACGGCCGATGCGCTGCTCCACACGCATGGGGTTCCACGGCATGTCGTAGTTGATCAGGGCACCGCAGAACTGGAAGTTCAGGCCTTCGGCTGCTGCATCGGTGCAGAGCAGGATCTCGGCATTGCCTTCCTTGAAGCCCCGTTTGGTGGCCTCGCGGTTCAGGGCTTTCCAGACCCCGCCCTTCTGCAGGATCTCTCCGCCGCGACCGGTAAAGGCCATCAGGCTGGTGCGCTCTGCGCTGATCAGCAGCTCCTTGAGGGCATCGACGGTGTCGGTGTACTGGGAGAAGACGATCACCTGTTTGTAGCCCTGGTCCTGCATTTGCTCGATGGCCTTGAGGAACTCGGCCCCCTTGCTGTCGTGGCCGACCAGGGGCTTGGCCTGATCGAGCAGCACCCCGATGGCTTCGAGTTCCCCTTGGAGCGAGGGCTCCTGGAAGGCGCTCTGCATGCCCTCCAGGTCGAAGGACTGCTCGTCGCTGATGTCGTCGTCTTCTGCGGCAGCCGCGTCTTCCTCCAGCTGTTGCTGCTGGCCAGCCAGGCGCTTCTCCAAGGTGGAGACCAGGGCGGCCACGCTGCTGGCGAGGCGGCGCCGGTAGATCGTCATCACGAAGCCCACTGCCGATTTCTTCTGGCCGGTTGCCTGGGCGTACTGACTGGAGATGAAGCCCTCCACAGCGTCGTACAACGCACGCTCCTGCGGCGTGCTCTCCAGGAAGCGGTCGTCCACGTGGCGAGTTCCGATGGCCAGATCCATCGATCCCTGCTGCTTGTAGGCCCGCAGCAGGTTGCGGCTGTGGCGGGAGATCAGCCCCTGCACAGGAGTCCAGCGTTTCGCCAGGGCAAGGGAGGCCTGGCGGATCTCGACACTGAGATTGCGGCGGGAGAGGGGGTCCCTGTCATTGAGGGCGCGCAGGGCCTTGCGTTTGCGCAGCGGCGTCCTACGCAGCTCTTCCGGCATGGCATTGTCCGGTGCCTCGCCAAACGCCGACACACTGCTGCGCCACAACCCAGCCAGGTAGGCAAGTGTGGCCTCATCCGGGTTCTCCTTTTCCACCCACTCGAAGAACCTCTCGAAGGCGTCTTCGGTCCACTCGGGGGGCATGCCCAGCAGGGCGAGCAGGTCCCACACTTCCAGCTCACTCACCTGCATGGGCGTAGCGGTGAGCAGCAGCAAGCCATTGGTGCGCTGGCTCAGCTGCTGCATGAGCTGCATCAGGGTGTTGGGGCGGAGGCGCTCGCCACCGCTGCTGCTGTTCTCCCGACGGGTGCGGGCGTGGTGGGCCTCATCGAGCACCACCAGGTCGTAGGGCTCGGCTTCCAGCAGATCTTTGTGGCGGTCGCGCCGCCGCATCAGGTGGCTGGAGACCAGCACGTAGGGCTCTGCTGTCCAACTGCTCCGGTCTACCGGCCGAGAGAGCCCATCGGGACGGAAACGGGTGGGTTGCCAGTCGAGTGACTTGCCGCTGTAGATGGGCCAGTCGAGGCCAAACTTCTCGCGCAGTTCCCGCTGCCACTGCTTGAGCACCGACGCAGGCGCCATCACCAGCATGCGGCGGGCACGGCCGCTCAACCAGGCCTGGCGGAGTAACAGGCCGGCCTGGACCGTTTTGCCGAGGCCCACCTCATCCGCGATCAGCAGCCTGGGCGGCCACTGCTGCCAGAGGCGCTGGAAAGCGCGCTGTTGGTGGGGCCAAGGAGTGACAGCACTGGTGCCTTCACCGACCCGTTCGGCTCCAGGCAGATCGCTAGCGGCGGCCTGGAGCACGTAGCTCCACACGATGCGGCGCCGTTCATCGATGTCGGGAACGATCTCAACGACGGGCTCTGGCTCTGGTGCTGGCAGATCGTTGAGGAAAGGTTTAAGGCGACGGGGCAGTGCCTGCTCGGACGGCGCATAAATGGCCAGTTGCTGGCGGATTGCCTCAGGGAGGGTGAAGGTTCGGGCGCCGGCGTCCTGGTTTTGCCAGAGCCGCAGAAAGCCGGCCTCCAGATCATCAATGGCCTCGACACCACCGGGCTTCCAGGAGCAGAAGGTCTGGATGGTTTCGAAGTTGCTGGTCCAGCCGTTGGGGGTTTCGTTGACGCTGCCGCTGAATCCCAAACGCTGCCCGTGCTTGTCTTCGATCACGCCCTCCTTGGCGTGGAAGATGGCGCCGTCATTGACGATGTGCCCGTCGATGAGGGGCAGCCCTACGCGGATCTCCAGGTGGCCCCGGCTCACCAGCCACGCCAGGAGCTCGGCCCCGAGAGCGGCGTCACCTTGGCCACCCGGCTCAACACCTTCGAAGGGGAAGTGGGTTGAGAGGTGATCGGTGAGAACAGTTTCAGAGGGAGTTCCGGCTGCCAGAGCGGTGATGTCGGCTTCGCTTAGGAACACGCCGGTGATCAACCGCATCTGGCCGCGGCCCAGGCCATCAGGTGACGCAGCCACCAGGTTTTCTACCCCCTCCAGTACCTGAAGCAGGGAGCGGCTGGTGAAGTAGCCGGTGACGCGCCAGTAGCGGACGGCATCCATCAGGGCCGGTTTGTAGAAGCCCTCCAGCAGACTCTCCAGGGAGCTGCTGAAACGCCCTCTCCAGGTGTGATCGGCAAGGCCGGCCATGGCTGCCTAAACCTCAGCCAGTTCCGCGAGCACCATTTCCAGCTGCTTCGGTGCCGGCACCTCCTCCGCTAAGGCAAGCCGACGCAGGTTCTCCAGGGCTTCGAAGTCGGAGGCAGCAGGCGCAGCGGCCTTCACCGGATCAAAGCCGGTGTAGCGGGCTGAGAGGGGCAGCACCTCCAGCACGGCCTCCAGAGCAGTGAGGAAGTCGGCGCTGTTAGCCAGGCCGTTGTCATCGAGCAACTGCTTGGCAGCGTTGAGGTCGATGCTGCGGGCCCGATGGGCACAGTGGTGGATGGCATCGATCCAGGAGCGGGTGCCATCAGGGGAGCCGAGCTTGCCTTTGGTGGCGCGGGTGGAGCTGTCCCAAAGGATCAGGTTGCTGGTCTTCTTCTCGGCCAGCACACCCACCACGTCTTTATCAAGGTCGAGACCCACGACGCGAGCGAGGCGCAGGGCTTCATCGAACGGGAACTGCGGCGCCTCAAAGGCATCCCAGGCCAGCACGAACCACTCGGTGAGCGGATCGAGCTGAGCGCGGCGAGAGCCGGAGGTGAGCTTCTCCATCCGCCAGGCCTTCACCTCACGGCGAGCAGCATCAAGGGCGTCTTCAGGGGTGACGGCGTAGGGGTCGTCTTCCTTGAGCAGTTCATCGAGGGTGAGCTGAGCACGACCTCGCTTCTTTGTTTTTTCTTCGATGGGCTTGGGCTGGCCGCGCTTGATCGGCCAGTGCAGGGAGAACTCCTCCAGGGCCGGACCGAAACAGGAGAGGTAGAGGTCAACACCGCGAATGCCACCGGCCTGGAACTGCTCGATGCGCTGGCGCACAGCCGCCTTCACGCGGGGTTCAAGGTCTTCCCAGTACTGCACCCCGTCTTCTAGCTTCTGATCAGGGCGTGGGCGGCACACTAGAAAGATCGTGCTGTTGGCGGCCGACTTGTCCTTGATGTGGAGCGAGCCCTCAGCCTCAGTGTTGATCGGCCAGGAGGCGGTGATGGCAAAGCCGGCATCGATCAGGCCCTTGGTCAGTGCATCCCAGGCCCCCGTGGCTTTGTGGGTGAACATCAGGGTCATCACACCGTCATCCTTAAGGACGCGGCGACATTCCGCGAAAATCTCGGCCATCTTCTGCTGGTAGTCGAGGCCAGCGAGAGCCTTCGCGCCCTTCTTGCCCTTGTGTAGGGCGGGGTTGGCAACGGCTTCGTTGTCTTTATCGGTGAGAGGCGCCATGAACAGCTCGGGGTAGAGCAGGCCAGCAGTGCGTTTGAGCCACACGTAGAAGAAATCGCTCAGCTCCGCATACATCACGTTGTCGTAATAGGGCGGGTCCATCACCACCGCATCTACCGTGCCGTCATCGAGGTGGTCCAGTGAATCACCGGAGCCGCAGGAGATCACCACCGGAGCTGTGGAGCTGGGCTGAGCTGTAGCCGTACTCGCTGAAAACAGGGGACCTGCGTCAGCGACCGACCCATTGTCTGGAGAGATGAGGTCGGTGAGCTCGCCGATGCACTTGGCCACCTGCCCGAAGGCCCAGTCGTAGCCGAGGCCCACGATCAATGGAGCCATCTCTGCATAGGACCACTTGAATCCAAAGTCATGACTGTCAAAAGTGTTGACCATGACTTCGCGGCTCCTGTGCCAACGCGTCATCCGCGAGTTGTAATCGCGAAGCTTGTCGAGAGCGAGGGCGATGCAGCCGAAAGCGGATCGAGCGGTTTCTGTGAGCCCACCAGGCTTGGCCGATTCTTCATTCAGAAGCGCTCGGAAGATCTCCACGCTGGTGCCATGGCAGAGCAGCTGGCGGCGGGAGAACATTTTTGACCAGTGTGTGTCGCCTCTCTTTAGAGGTAAGTCAGTACCCACAGAATCCCCATGGTCCCCAGTTTTGTGGCCAGGGGGAATTTCCTCCGAAGGGATGCAATCCAGCGCTTCCCACTCCGGCAACTTCTCCGCCATGGCGGCTTCGATCGCGGCGCTGTTGTCGTCTTCCGGGAGTGGGGCTCGGTAGCCACGTTCCCACTTGTCTTTCTTGGGCTTGCCGGTTTTGGTGTACTGGGTGGGCAGCTTGTGCTTGAACACCACTGCATACAACTGCTCTCCCATGTCACCGGCCTGAGCTTGGGCCTGTATCTGAGAGGCATCAATCACCCGGCCGCAGTCGGGATAGGGGCAGGTGGAATCGCCGCCTTTCACCGTGCCGTCACTCTGCTCGCCAGCACTGCCCACGATCACGAAGCTGCAGTGGCGACTGGCATCACCTGGGCCATCGCCCAACTGCGGCACCACCTTCACGCCAGTACCATTAGGCGCCAGCTTCCAGTTGGGAGACAGCGGCACCCTGCCGGCGCAGTATGGGCAGTGGATGGTGCGGGCCCAGAGGAAGCCATCAGGCCGGCAATCTGCTGAGGGTTCCGGTGGGAAAGCCCAGCTCAGGCGCTCGCGCACGCGGCTGGAGAGTTCATTGCCCAGCCGCTTCACCTCATCGACCAAGGCAGGGCCGAACTTCGCCGGCCACTCGAAGGTGGCCTTCTCCACAAGCACCGCCACGGGGTTGATGTCGTTGGCGAAGGTGGTGCAGCCCAGGCGCAGGGCCTCGAACGGGATCGCCCCGCCACCTGCAGTGGGATCGAGCACGGTTGGCCGAGAAATGCCGAGCTTCTGGGCTTCCTCTTGAAGCCAGAACAGCTCCTTCTCGCTGGGTGTGTGACTGAACGCACGGCTATAGCCGTAGGCGTTGGCACCGAGACGGACACCTTCACGCGTTGCTTTGGCGATCCGCTTCTTCGCCGCCACCGGATCCCCATGGATCCCGAGCATGTGCATGAACGTGCTTCGATCAGCATCGGCCGGCAGTAATGACGCCAACACCGCAGCCCGTGAAGCCACCAGCGGACGCCGCGCCCACCACACATGCAAGCGGTTCGGCGCCGGGAAGGGCGTCATCGGCGTCCGTTCACGCACGCCTTCGATGCCGATTTCGGCAATTGGCAACCACTCTTCGATCAGACGTTTGGTCATGGTTCTGAACTCAGTTCGCAGAGAGAAGAAGACGCAGTGCCGCCAACACCCGTCGCGGGTTCCTGCGGTGCATCGCCATGCCCAGCCAATAGGCCGATTCTTCACGGGCCATGCCATCAATACCTCGGGCGCAGTTCTCCATGAATGACACGTTGCGCATGGGAGCCAACAGCTTGAACAGCAGACCTATCGCCATCGCGAGATCTTCAGAAAGAGCGTCTCGCCGGCTCTCGCCCTTTTTGAGCTTGGCCAGGCTCACCTTTTCGGCTTTCAACTTCCGAAGAACAGAACCCTCAACGATGAGGAGTTTGTGTCCACTCAAACCAGCGACCCGCTTGGGCTCCTTGAGCTCCGGAGTAGCTGTGCTGGGCACCTGCCACACCTCCAGCTCCAGATCGCTGGGGCCGCGCTGCTTGCTGCGCAGTTCGTAGGCCGGGCGGCCAGAAGCGATCGCCTGCGTCATGGGTTGGTGAGCTCCAGGCGGATCGTGGCGGTCTGGGCGCTGAGACCTGCTCGGGTGAGGCGCGTAATCCAGGCCTCGCCGCCGTCATCCCAGCGCAAGGGAGGCTCGTATCGGAGCTGATAGGTGATGTCTAGTGACCTCTCCCCGCCTCGCCGCCATTGGCCCTCGATGAAGCCCCGCAGATGGGTTGCCTCCTCGGGAGTGCCGTTGAAGTCGAAGCTCCATTCGGCATTGCCGTCACCACTGCTCCAGCCGCCTTCCATCATTTCCACCCGCACCGTGGCGTCAGGCTCGGCCTTGAGCAAAGCCATGGGAAGGAAGCCATCGCCACTGTTCATCCGCCAGGTGAGGCTCTTGATCCCCTGGCCCGAGCTGCTCACCTGCTGGGCCAGCTGGGTGAGGGCTGTCTTCACGTTGTCGGTGCGCTCGATCACCCCAGGCCCTGGAGGTGGCGAAACGCCTGCTCCGCCACCGCCGGTGCTGATGGAGCCAAGTCCTACCTGAAAAGTGGTTCCCATCTCTTCCCTTCCGGTCACCGGAGTTGTTACTCCCTCACCGCCAAAGACGGTGGGTTGATCCACACCTGACTCAGCGGCTGAAGCTGATGTTTTCGGCGGCCAGACGCTTACCTCCAGCGCCTTCTCCATCATGTAAACCTTGCCGTCCTCACTGATCGAGATGGATCCGGGTGGTAAGCCCTGGCTTTCGAGGCGATCGCCTTCCTTGTAAACGAACAGGCCCTGATCCAGGCCCATGCGCAAGCATTTCTTGAGCACTTCATCTCCCAGCAGGATCGGCAGCGCCGGATCGCGGTAGTACTCGTTGCGCAGATCCCGCGTGCTCATCACCCCCATGCGCTTGAGGGGTGTCTTGTCGGCCATGTAATTCGGGGCCGGCGGCGCGTCATCCGCCAACACAAGCTCCCGGGCTTCCCGCAGCACCCGCTCCACCTGTTTCTGGCCCACCCCAGGCTCACTGCTGGCGTTGGTGACGGTGATCGCAGCGTGGGTGAGAGGTACCTCGGGCCACTGGCCCCGCTCGGGATAAAACACGTGCCGATAGCACTGCTGCACTGCCAGGGCGAAACCCTGCTGAGCCTGGCCGTAGCGCTCTTTCACCTGGTCCTGTTGGTGTGACTGGAGGCTCGCGAATAAATCCCCCTGCTGCATCTGCTGCAGCGCCAGGTAGGTGCGGGCCTTGCGCAGCATGTCGTCCACCTGCAGAGCATCGGCGCAGACGAACACCAGGTTGTTGCGGTTCAGGCGCACATTGGCGTTGTCACCCTTCTCTTTGAACAGCCGCTGCACAAGTTCCGGCAGCTGGATGCTCGCCTGTTCCACGGTGTGGCCTTCCCAGTGGATCACTGCCAGGTATGGCCCATCCGTGTCGTCTGGGATCTCAGCCGGGCTGGAGGGGAACAGCACAGGCTCCAGCCGTTGCTTGGCGAAGATCGTGCCGATGCGTCGGTTCAGCTCCTCGCGCACGCTTTCCAGATCGAACTGTCCCTCCCGTTTCCTGACCATTTGGTTGAGGTTGGCGTCGGTGAGGAAGCGCAGCTTGCTGTTGCCGCTGTCGTCGAGATACTCCGACTCTTCCTGGAGGAGGCGCACCGCCTTATCAACAAAAGCCGGATCCACTGCCGGGGCATAGAGGCTGTAGTTCAGCTCCAGGCGGCTAAGGCCCTTCAGCGGTTCGTTAAATGCCAGGGAGTGAAACAGCACCGTGCGCGCTGCCATCGATCCGTAGGGCTCCATCCCCGTGAACTCCTGGGCATCCAGCCTCTGGGCAAGGGCATTTCCTCCCTCGCCCTGTGTGGTGGACACATCTGCCCTGATCGCCGGGATGAAGGCCTGCAAGCCCAGCTTGGTGGAGAGCTCCAGCCGAATCCGCGTATTGCCCGGATCGATGTGGTGGAGATGAACAGCCGTGACACCCGGTGGCTGTTCACGCCAGAGCTGGCCAAGGGTCTGAGCCAGCAACCGCAGCATGCCCCGGACTCGCTGGAAGTTCTCCAGGGTGGAGGTCTTCTGCATCAGGGTGTCGATCAGCTCCGGGTGAAGCGGATAGCCCTTGCGCAAATTGGCAGCGCGATCATCGCTTTGCCCCAACGGCGGCAAGGCCTCAGCGGTGCGGCTCCAGAGGTCCTGGTAGGCCTGAACCACCTCCTCCACCCGGCTGTGATCGATCGACTCGAACAGGCGGCGTGTCAGCACCTGAACCGTTTCGTCTTCGCTGGTGGGGGTAAGAGCCGTGATCTGCCGGCCCGTAACTGACTGCAGCTCAGAGAAAATCCGATCAATCCGCTGGTTTTCCTCCCCATAGGCATCCACCGTCTGGCCGCCCTTGCCAAGAGCCAGGGTGAACACCAGCACTGCCTGAGGGGAGGAGTTCACCGCCTTGATCAGGTCGGTGAGGAAGGGGGTGAGCTGCTCGGCTGCCTGGCCAGCGGCAGGGCCCTTGATCTTGCGCAGATAGATCGAAAGCTCATCGATCAGGATCAGCACCGGCCGATCACCGATCAGCTCCCGCAGGGTTTCAGCGCCCGGAGGAGACGCTCCGAGACGGTCGCTGTTGCGGATGCGCTCGTAGCCCGCCGGGCCTGCCAGCTGCACAGCAAGCTCACCCCAGGGAGTGAAGGCGAGCACGTTGCCCTCCATGCGCCGGCCATTCATCGGGTCGGCGTTCTCCCCGTCGAAGGCCGCCACCGTGACCTTCTGGCTAGGCAGGCGGGCGGGATCAATGAACTCCGCCAGGTTCGGGATCTGATCAGCCGCCGTGAGGATATGGTTCAGGCCGATCAAGGCATGGGTCTTACCGCCGCCGTAGCTGGTATCGAGCCGGAGGATGCTGCCCAACTGGCTGCTGGAGCTGGTGAGCCTGTCCACCACCGCCAAGAACAGATCCCGCAGGCCTTTTGTGGGATGCGTATTCGCGAAGAACAGGGCCGGGTTCTTGTAGAGCTCTGGAGCCGTGCCCTTCAGCACCTGGCTCAGGTCGGCAGCAAAGTCCTCATCGCGGATCCTCCCTTCCAAAACATCGGCCCGTGGCCGGCAGAGCTCGTAAATGTTTGGCGTATTCATATCGGCACTGAGCTCTGAAAGAGCAAATCAGGTTCTGTGTTCCTGTTGTCTATTTCAGATCCAGTTGTGGCTCTTGCCATCCCCTGAATGGGGGAGACAGAGGTGGCAATTCGGCAAAGACGATTGATCTGCTCGGCCTCCGCCACCGTGTTGGCGATACCGCTGGCCAGGCTGGGTGAACCCACCACGATCGAGAGGCATTGGGCCCGGCTGATCGCCACGTTCAAGCGGTTGGGTTCCAGCAGAAAGCTCAGCCCCCGTGGTGCTTCATCACCACTGCTCGCCGTGAGCGAGTGGATGGCAACGGGGGCCTCCTGGCCTTGGAACTTGTCCACCGTGCCCACCCGGGCTTTGCCATTCAGCCGTTGCTGCAGCCGGTTCACCTGCACGTTGTAGGGCGCCGTCACCAGGATTTTGTCTGGCGTCAGCTTGCCTTCTGCGATGCCGCCGGCTTTGGCGTGTTGGTAGTAGTCCCCTAGTAGGGCATCGACAAGATCTTCGATTCGGTTGATTTCTTCCTCGCTGCAGACGCTGTTGCCGCTGTGCTCCACCGGATCAAACAGCAGGCCTTGCCCTGGGTATAGCTGTCCGCAACTGCTTTGGCAGGGTTTGGCCCATTCGATGCGATTTCTGCAATTGGCGGAGCTGGCCTTCAGCCGGCCCTCATAAAACAGCGCACTCACCATTGCGGTGAGGCTTGGTTCCATCCGCCAGCTGGTGGAGAGAAACACGCCGCGATCGCTTGGCACCACCGAGGCCCCCTCCATCCAATACTCCAGGCAGCTCTGACCTGAATCCCCTGGATGATCGGCCTGGGAGGGCTGGGCCAATTGCTGTTGATCGCCCACCAGCAAGATCGAGCGGGCACAACGTGCCATCACCAACAGATTGGCGAGCGACATCTGCCCCGCCTCATCCACAACCAGCCAATCGAACTGATCCGCCAGCTCCTCTTTGCAGAACATCCAAGTGGTGCCGCCCACCACCGCCATGGCATCGCTGAGTTGACCGGGCTTAACCACGCTGATGCCTTCGGTTGTCAGCGCGTCTTCCTTGCTGTTGCTGCACTTCACCACCTCGCCCGCCACCCCCGAAGCGCTGCAGGTGCTCCTGGCTTTCTTGAGAAGGTTGTTGATAGCGGCGTGGCCGTTCGAGCTGATCGCCACCCGTTGGCCTGATGCCACCAGTTGGGCAATCACCTGGCCCGTGACGGTGGTTTTTCCCGTCCCAGGAGGGCCCTGCAGCGCCAGACTGATGCCTGAGTGCTCCTTCAGAAACCCCGCCAGGGCATCGGCAACGGCGTTGGGATCTCCGGCAATCGCTGCATTGAGCTCTTGTAGTGCTGGCAACGGGTGCCGTTCCAGCAGTTGCAGGATTGCCGGTGGGATCGGCTGGTGCTCGTGCACCCACGCCATGGCCTGCTCCTCCAGCCGTTCGCGCAGGCTCTTGCTGATGTCGGCCGGCACCTTGATCACCGAGGTGGCGTCTTTGGGGATGCCTTCGCCGTCGCCATTGGCGAGGCGTTGATCGCGTTTGCTCCAGGGCAGCTTCAGGCTCAGCGTTCCCCGTTCGGCATCGAGCGCATCCACATCCAGCTTCAGGCCGGTGGCGGGCAGTTCCACCGTCAGCCGACTGTCGCCAGCACCGGCATGCAATTTCAGCGGTTGGCTGGGGTCAAAGCGGAAGTGGTGGATGTCGGCGCCGGTGCGGGCACTGGGTCGTTCGTCCATCCCCACCCATTGGGCGTCGGCGATCGCTTCGCCGTCGTCGATCAGCTCCGCTGGGCTGAGTTCGGCCTTGGTCCGGCGATCGAAATAGGCCCACCAGCCCACCTTGGCTTCGCGGTGATGGAAGGGAAGCAGCTGAGCCAGCAGCCTTTGGGCCCGCCAGCTCATCCCGCGTGGCCCCAGTGCACCCTCATCTGCCAGGTGGTCGGGAATCTCTTCGAGCAGCTGTTGGCTGAGCAGCTCGAGGGGTTGTGGTTCCCGGGGCTCCTGATCAGCCTCATCCAGAGGCAGCTGCAGGGGCTGTTCCGGCAGGCCTTGCTCACGCCTGAGCTTCAGCAGCCAGTCGTGCAGGTACACCGTGCTTTCACAGTCTTCGCGGTTGTAGTCCTCAATCGCCTGCAGCTTCGGGCTGGCTTTAGGTGCTTCACCGGGTAACTCCGGCTCGCCGGAGAGCTGCCAGTGCAGGTAAGCCACCACCGAATCGCCGGCGTTGGTCACCCCCGCTTGGCGTTGCTCCATATAAAGGTGCTCCACCTTCTTGATCGAGTAACTCGGCTCACCCAGAACGATCGCGCTGGTCACCACCGGCAGTAGGTCCACCAGTAGGCCGCTGCGTAGCCAAGCGTCGATCTCCGCTTCCCGCGTGGCATGCTGCTGCGCCAGCCGCCGCATCGCTGTTTTTTCGTAGGCCGCGTAGTGGTGGACGTGCAGGCCGGGATGGCTCCGCCGCCGCGCTTCCACCCAATCCACCCAGCCTTCAAAGGCGTTTTTCTCTTCCTTTTCGTTGTGGGCCCACCAGCCTTTGAAGCGGGGTTTGCCCTCCGGGCTGTCGCGGTAGCAAGCGCCGAAGAGGTATTCGAGCTTGGTTCCCGCAACGGAATCCTGGATGCCCTCCATGTCGAACCAGATGTCGCCGGGATCCGCTGCCGGCAGTGCTCCCAATCCTTTGCCCTCCACCAGCGGCCGAAGCCGATAGGCCGGCCGGCCGTTGGCATCCACAGGCGTGAGCTGCAATTCCGCCTGCTGACGCAGCTCATGCAAGGTCTCGCCAGACAGCCCTTTCACACTGCTGCCAGCCGGCAAGGCCGCCAGCTGTTCGATCGTGCTGATGCCTTCGGAGCGTAGTTTCTGGCGTTGGCTCTGGCGCATGCCCGCCACAAGCATCAGATCGCGCTGCTGCTCGAGCCGTTCGTTGATGAATGCCGTCCAGCCGCCGTGATCACCAGGGGCATTCTCCGGCACTTGGCTGGGGTCAAAACTCTCTTGAAACGCCGCAAAGCGTTGACGCAGCAGTTGATACCAGGCCCAGAATTGATCGGTGGCGTAGCGCTGAAACTTGCCACCGCCGAGATAGAGCTCGAACTGATTGGGGCGATACCCCAGCAGCGGAGTGAGCAGTTCGCAGTAGGCCGACGCTTGAACCAGGAAGGTGGTTTTGGGCTTACTCGCCAGCTTGCATTCAATCGGGATGTAGCTCCAATTGCCCAGGGCCGATGGCTGCTCGATCTTGCGCAACAGATCAGCACTGCCGCGCATGCCGCCGTGGCAAATAGATGCTTGATGGATGAAGTCGAACCCCTCCGCCATCGCAGCCTGGGTGGCGGCGTAGTCGGCTTCGGTTTGTTTGCCGGGGAGCCGGGCAATGCTGTGGCCCTCCTTTTCCAGCTTGTTAAGTAACACCTGCTCATGGCGCAGGCCGTCGGCAAACAGTTGCTGATCCAGCTCACTCACCGCTGGCTTGGTCTCATCAAACAGCTTGCGCGCTTCCAGCTCCTGCCACCACGCGCCGATCACCGGGCTGATCGAAAACATCGATAGCTGGCTCGGTGTGATCAAGCGGACGGGCATGGTCGATATCAATGCCTCATCAGTTTGTTCAATTCTTAAATGGATGAGATCACCCAAATGGGGGATTTAGTCATTCATTGTTCGATCCAAACTCATCAGACAAGTCCAAATCGAAGAATGTCATCCATTAACCCGATCAGTAATCAGGATTTGCAGTTGGACGACATCCCGGATCCCGATGTCAATTGGGATGCATGGAGTCGCTTTGCTCACACAATCAACGGCTACGACGTTCAAGGTGGATTTAAACCTTGTGCCGATTTAGCCAACGGTGGAGAGGCCAAAACACTCACGGAACTTCGCTGTGCCTTGTTCTTTGAAGCGCGCCGAGAACGTCATAGCGGCGGGATGTCTACCGATCAGTCGTTAATCCGTGAGCTACTTGGAGCGATTCGGCAAAAAGTGGACGCTCGAGAGTTGGCGTAGGAGCTGTTCTTAGCTCTGATGGCGCTCTGGATAACTCTGCGTCCAAGCTTCTGTTGGTTGGCCTTGAGGCACCAACTCTTGGTAAACCGCGCTGGACAGAATTTCTTGCACCGCTTCTTCCAGCTTTTGCACCGACCGGCTCTCAGGTAGCCGATCCACCAGTTCCTGATGCATCCGCAGTAAATACCAAGCGGAACCCTCCAGGCCAGCATTGAATTTGCTCCACATCGCTGGATGTTTGCGGGCATCCATCACCATGTCGCCAGCGTTGTGGGCCTTGTCGGCCGCTGTCACGAGAAGGGATGTCAATGGTTTCTTCTGTAACGACGCCAAATAGCGGGTCTTACGCAGCAGCCAGGGTTCTTTTTCTCCAAATGCAGCATCAGGGCTTGTGTCGGTGCAGTCCCGCACGATGTCGGCCACCGCCTCCCCAAAGCGCTTGGTGATCGAAGCATGGGTTTGGTCAGCGTCTTCGATGGCGTCGTGCAGCAGCGCAGCGATCGCCTGATCTTCATCGCCACCGTCTTCCCACACCAACGCGCTAACGCTGATCAGATGGGAGATGTAGGGAACAGTTTTTCCTTTGCGCCGTTGTTTGCGATGCAACGCCTCTGTCCAGAGCAGTGCTTCCCCGTAACGGGGAGTGATTGTCATTTCAGTTCCAAGAGGGTTTTGAGCATGGCCACAAGCTCCTTTTTGCTGAAGCTCTCGAGCGGTGGAGGTGGTGCCTGAATGCCTTGAGCTTCCAAGGTTTTGCACAGCTCCGCTTTCTTCTGTTTGGAGAAGCCCTTGATTCCGTTCTCTTTGCAGAGGCGCTTGAGCGTGGTCACGGTTTGCTGCTTGAAACTGCCCTTGCCCAGCAGCGCTTTGGCATTCACCTGGCCCGTGAGTTGAGCCTCAGCAGGCACAACTCCAGAGGTTGCAGCTTTGAGCTCCTGGTCCATCTCACGCAGCGCTCTGGCGTCGGACTCCGCAACGGATTTCAGGTTGGCGCGGAGGGCTTCAGCGAGTCGTCCCATCGATTCCGTCCTCGAGCGTGGCCTGCATCGTTTGCTGTTTCTCAACGATCGCTTCGAGTTGCTGCTTCGTCGAGGTCCAGCGGCGAATGAAGGTGGCAACCGCTTTCACGAGGCGACCAATGAAACTGCCGCCTTGGTAAGTCCGGCGCCCCATCTGATAGGCCCCAAATTCGTTCACCAGATCGTCGCCAGCGTCTTCCAGTTCGCCCACAACATTGGTGACGATCTCCAGCATCTCGTAGGCCTCCTGTCTGATGGATGCCTCGCGGGTGGCAATCTCTCTGAGCTTCGTTTCGAGCTGTTGCATCGCTGCTCGATTGCGATCGGCTTTGCCCCTGTAAAGCCCCCGACTCACCATCAGGCTGCGATAGCTCTTGCGCAGTTCGAGGTAAACAGCATCCAGCTCGCCCCGTTGCAGCTCAGTCGGTTCTGCTGGAAACGTCCCGGTAGAAGGAAACGACGTTGTCATATGGATCCCACAGGTGCTTTTAAGAGCATGCAGGAGGTTTCGACTTTTTAGATCCCCCACTCAGGGGATATTCAGGATTCGCATCAGCTCAGGTTTTGTCCGACAGCTCAGAAATTTCAAACCTTCAACCAAAGACCTCTCGGATGATTTCGTTCGAGCGGAAGCGGTGATGGTCGGAATAGGTCTTCCGGAGCATGTCTTCAGAGGTTGAGAGGAGTCCTGCAATCTGGAGAAGGTCGAGTTGTTTCACTTCCAGCAGTCGTCTTGCAGCGTTGTGCCGAAGAGTGCGTAGCCCGATGAGATCGCGATCAGCTTTCAATCCGTGATCTTCTGAGAATTCTCTCCAGATCCACCCATGAATGGCATTTAGTTCTTGTTCTGTTCTCCTCTGTTGATCTTGGTTGGGTTTCTCATCCCATGGGCTGGCGGCATCTCGGAGGCGTTGAGGAGGAGTGCTCAGTTTTTCAATCCCAACGGCTTCTAGAAGCTCTCTCCATGAAGGGCAGAGTTGGGCTTGTCGATTCCTACCCCTCTTGCTGTCACGGCATTCCACATAACCCCCAACGGCTACTTCCACGCTGCCTGGCGAAGTCCACAACAGTTGTGACGCCATCACCATCGCTCCACGCGCACCGGTAAGAGCGACCCAAGAGGTGAGCCAAGCGGCTGCATGAGCAAGCTCAGAGGTTTCAGCTCGATCCCAGAGTTTCAAAATGACGCGCTGTACCTCATCAGGATCAATCGGTCTTCCCTGCCCTGCCTGAGGTTCTTGGTAAGCAAACTCCTTGCCAGGGTTCAGTTGCTTGCCATCCGTCGCGATCCCAAAGATCAAGCAGGCAGCGGAGATGGCGTCTCGACGACTTCTCGCTTCTGCTGGCCAACTCGCGATCCAACGCAGCAAATCCTCTCGGCTCGTAGCCCTGCCGTTGTTCTCGGAGAGCCACTGAACGCAGCCCTTAAGCCACTTCACGCGACGAGCAGCGTGCTTCTCAGAGTTGCCGTCTGTTTCGATGCGACTTAATGCATGTCGTAGATGGATGCCCAAAGAACTGCCAACCGGACCACCTGCATTCCTGCTGATGTTGCTGTCGAAGTCCGCTAGTGCCTGATCGATGGCACGAGAAATAGCAAGGTCTGTGTCCTCATAGGACGCGGTGAGTTTCAGCCACTTCTGGTCACCACCCCCATCAGGTCGCGTCCTGAACGAGAGATAGACCAAATCCTGACCATTCGGTCTGGTTTTACGTCTGAGGGACAGCCCGTGTCGCTCTGGATGAACAGTCCGGAGATACTGGGAGAGCTGCTTCAGCCTTGCGCTGTTTCGGCGTTGCCCAGTGGTGTCTGTCATCTAGGGACAGGGCGGCTTATCTGCCTAGTTTATCCCTAAAATGTCCCTAAAGCCACTTGCACAAGGTTATGCCCACTTGCACAACCTGATACCACGGAACAGTCGATTTGAGTGATGGCAAGCGATCTGAGTGCAACTGAGGGCATCTCGCCAGCTGATCAACGCTGGCCTTGGTGGCCGCTGCTGCCGTTGTACCCCTACGGCAAGCGAGCCACCCATGTTGAAGAGCTGATCCCCGGACAGGTGTGGAGCTTTGAGCAGCTCCAAGGCGTTTATTACGTGGCCGTGCCGATCCGACTCACCGTGGTGAAGGTAACCGGTGGCTTGATGTTGATCAACCCGTTGCCGCCCACGGTTGAGTTATGCGCCGCGATCAAAGAACTCGAAGCCGAGCATGGCCCCGTCTGCACGATCGTGCTGCCCACCGCTTCTGGTTTGGAGCACAAATTGCCGTTGTCGGCGCTGGCGCGTGCGTTCCCAAAGTCCGAGCTTTGGGTGTGCCCCGGGCAGTGGAGTTTTCCGGTGCAACTTCCGCTGAGTTGGCTTGGCATTCCGTCTAGTCGGACCCGGATATTGCTTGAAGATGGCGTTCCCCATCCCGACGTTTGCGACTGGATTTCGCTGGGTCCACTGGACCTCGGCGTGGGTCGCTTTCAGGAGATCAGTTGTTTGCATCGCCCGTCCGCTGCCCTAGTGGTGACGGATGCCTTGGTTGGCATCGCGGCCAACCCCCCCGCCATTTTTGATCGAGATCCAACCCCCTTGTTGTTTCATTCCCGCGAGCGGGGCGATGAACCTTTGGCCGACAGCCTGGAGGCCCGTCGCCGGGGCTGGGCTCGGTTGGTGTTGTTTGCGTCCTATTTGAGGCCCGAACCCTTGGTGGTTCCCTCGTTTGCGGATGTTTTACGGCATGCGATGAAGCCTGGCTTGCGCTCCGCCCGTGCCCATTTCGGCCTCTATCCGTTCCAGTGGGAGCCCGATTGGCGTTCGGCCGCCAATGCGTTGATGGGAGAGCAGGAGCCCCACCTCCAGGTGGCGCCGGTGCTTGAGCGTTTGGTGCTGCCGCGGGCTCGGGCCACGCTTTTGGCCTGGTTAGATCAACTGTCGCAACGCTCTGAACTTTGCTGGCTGGTGCCCGCCCACTACAGCGCTCCGCTCAGTTTCACCCCTGAGCGCATCCAGGAACTACGCGGCCAATTAACCCAACGAGATTGGGCTCCCAGCACCGGTAGTTGGGAATTTCTGGGTTCGATTGATCAACAACTCCTTGATTTAGGGGTTGTTCCAAAACAGATCTAGTGATCACTTGCGTGTTTCCATAATCTGATGAATATCATTCTGCTCTCATCTAAGGATCACTGGCTGGATGATCATTCAGTGTTACTTCGTGATCAACGTGCCATCCATATTTGCGATGTTTTGAAATCAACTGTGGGGGACCAACTGCGTGTTGGTTTGAGAGATGGCCTGCAAGGCCAAGGCGAGGTGACATCGATCCAGGATGGTGCGGTGCAATTAAGCGTTGAACTCCACGATTCACCCCCACCTCGCCATCATTTTGATCTTGTTTTAGCCCTGCCTCGGCCCAAAATGTTGCGCCGAATTTTTCGCGCTGTTGCTGAATTTGGTGTCCAAAATCTCTACCTAATCAACAGCGCCAGGGTGGAAAAAAGTTATTGGCAGAGTCCGTTATTACAAGTCGATGCAATTGATCAAGCCTTGGTCGCTGGTATGGAACGGTCGCGGGATACCATCGCGCCGCGTGTTCATTTGTGCCCCCGATTTCGACCGTTTGTGGAAGACCAACTCATTCAGATTTGTGCAGGACGCCCCTGTTGGATTGCTGATATGGAGGCCCCAATCGCCCTATCGGATTGCTCTTCAACCCCAGCGGTGGTGATGATCGGGCCGGAGGGTGGTTTTGTTCCGTTTGAAATCCAATTGGCGGAAACAACGATCGCCCAACGCATCAATCTCGGCACTCGAATTTTGAGCGTTGATACGGCCCTTACAACCGTTCTTGCCCAAGCGCTCCCAGGTTCAAACGAGCTTTGAATGTGGTTGCCTTAAAAAAGGCAAACTATCAAAGATTGAGTTCGTCGTCGTCGACGGCCATTTGCTCATCAGCGAACAGGGTTTCTTCCAACTCCTTGCGCTGCTCCATTTGACGCAAGAAATACCCAGTCATCATTGCGGAGGCCAGCATGTTCGCGAGGTTGTCGCGATTGGCCGTCACCTTCACTTCAAAGTGCTCACCGGGCAACACACCCAACAACCCTTGAACGTTGTGCCGAATGATGTCTTGAATATCGTTGCTGGCTGATTTCGCGACACGTTGAAGGGTGTCGGGAGACTGATCCTGCAGATACTGAATCAGGCTGTTTCCCGCTTGTCCGTCACTGTTGTCTGTGGCCAGGAACTCGGGGTTAAACATCCCGTGTGCTCTGCATCCGTTTCCCGACACTAACCCAAGCCCTTGGTTTCAACCGCGATCTGAGGTGGGGGACAACCGTATCGGACCGAACCGTCGAAGCGGCCAGTACCGCCAAATCGCGGTACCGATCACGTTCTGTTCCGGCAGCGTTCCCCACAGATGGGAATCCAGGCTGGCATTGCGGTTGTCTCCCATGACCCAAAGCTGATCCTCCGGCACGGTGATCGCTGCCATGGCGTAATCCATGCGTTCCGACAGCCACGGTTCATTGACGGGCTCTCCATTGCGGATCAGCACGCCCCCCTCAACGGCCACGACATCTCCAGGGAGGCCCACCAAACGCTTGATCAAAGCCGCTTTGGCGTCGTAGCCCGAAGCAATCAAGGCCTCGGGCGGTTCGAACACCACCACATCATTGCGATGCAGGTGGTTGTGTTGAATCCGCTGAACGCGTGGACGCACTTTCTCCACCAGGATTCGATCTTGCAACTGCAGCGTGGGCAACATCGATCCGGATGGGATCCAGCGGGGTTCGAGCACATACCACCGCAACAACAGGGCAAGAACGGCCCAGAGAATCAAGCTGCGCCAGAAGCCTTTGTTCTGATCAGTGTTGGAAGGAGGCGTGGGATTGGTCATCGTTGACCGAAGATCACACAAGCTTGGCCTGTTCCCCTGTCGATTGCCCGCGACAATCTCCATGCCTCTCTAACCCTGTTGAAGGGCTTGATCGAGCTTGGTCTGCGCCGTTTGGTGCTCTGTCCTGGGAGTCGTTCTGGATCGTTAGCGACAGCAGCTGGTTTGCTGGCGTCGTCTGGGCAGCTTCAGCTCAACACTGCCATTGATGAACGGTCGGCAGCATTTTTGGCATTGGGGCTGGCTACCGCTGGTGGCACCGGCGTGGCTGTGGTGACCACCTCGGGAACGGCGGTCGCCAATCTGCTGCCCGCGGTGATTGAAGCTGATCGGTCCTGTCAACCGTTGCTCGTTATCACCGCTGATCGTCCGATCCGACTCAAGGCGTGTGGCGCCAATCAAACGGTGAATCAGGAGCACTTTTTGCGTCCCGCCTGTCGTTGGTTTGGCGATGGTGCCCCTGAGGGGTTGCATGCCATGGCCTCCCCTGCCGTGCTTGAGCTTGCGGCTCAGGCCTGGAGCCAGGCCCACGGGTCGAATCAAGCGGTAGATCAAGCGGCAGCGGGCCCCGTGCATCTCAACCTTCCCGTGGAGGAACCGATCCATGCAGCGCTGGCAGAGCATCAGCCACTGCTGGATGCCGTCTTAGCCCACGACGAAGCATTGCTTTTCCCCCTCCGGCCGTCGACGACCCAATCCCATCGCGATGTCCCCCGATTGGATCCATCGCGGCCCGGTGTCGTCATTGCTGGCCCATGGCGTGGTCTGTCTCAAGATCTCTCCGTTTATCAGCAGGCCGTTCGCGCTTGGTTGGTGTGCAGCGGCTGGCCTCTTTTGGCCGATCCCTTGGCTGCTTTGCCCGTCGACCTGCCAGGACGATTGCACCATTGGGACCTACAGCTCGAGCAGCTCACCAGCCCTGAGCCCTTGCAGGTGTTGCGGCTGGGCCCGTTGCCCGCGAGCCGACGTTTAGAGGTCTGGCTCCAGCGCAACTCAGGTGATCAAGTGCTGATCACAGAGGGGGAGCCGCGCTACTTGGATCCCCTGGGGTTGGCCAAGCAGTGGAGCGGTGGACTCGCGGCGTGGTGTTCTGCGCAGCCGTTGGATCAAGCTTCGCGGCCACTATCTGCAGACCACTCGGCTTGGTTGCGGCGCGACCAGGGTTTGGGTCTTTGGCTGGAAGAACAGTTGGTGCCCGAGGGTCCCGTTTCTGAACCCGCCTTGGCGTTTCAACTGGCAGACCTGTTGCCGCCTGGCCTTCCGGTGATGCTTGCCGCCAGTTCTCCCGTGCGCGATTGGCTCACCTGGAGCGGCCGGGCCGGAAGCAACCGCCGCTGTTTCAGCTTTCGCGGGGCCTCTGGCATCGATGGCACCTTGTCGTTGGCCATGGGACTCGCCCTTGAAACGGGTCCGATGCTCCTGGTTACGGGCGATTTAGCCTTACTTCACGACAGCAACGGTTGGTTGCACGGCCAATCGGATGGCCCGCCATTGGTGGTGCTGCTGATCGATAACGGTGGGGGGGGCATCTTCCAGCAACTCCCGATTGAACAAGATTCGCCACAGCGGTTTGATGCGTTGTTTGCCATGCCCCAGCGGGTGAATCCCATCGCCCTGGCGGCGGCCCACGGTGTGCCAGGTCGCTCCATCGCAGCGATCGACGATCTGCCTGAGGCGCTCTCCTGGGCCTTGGCTCAGCAAGGTCCGGTGTTGCTGCGGGTGTGCACGGATCGCCATGCCGATGCTGCATTTCGCCGCAAGCTTCGTTTGGCTGCCCAGAATGTTGAGCCTGGGGTTTAGGAGCTATGGCCGAATCGCAACAGGTTCTACCCGGGGCGTCGTTGACCGAATGGCAGCCGTGGGGCACCTACCAAGACATCTTGGTGGACCGCTCCGCGGAAGGGATTGCCCGGGTCGCGATCAATCGCCCCGCCAAGCGCAATGCCTTCCGCCCTCAGACGGTGAATGAGCTCTGTGATGCGTTCACCCGCATCCGCGATGACCGGGCCATCGGTGTGGTGCTGTTCACAGGGGTTGGTCCGGCTGAGGATGGCGCTTATGCCTTTTGCTCTGGCGGTGACCAGAGCGTGCGTGGCGATGGTGGTTACGTCGGTGACGATGGCCTTCCGAGGCTGAACGTCTTGGATTTGCAGCGGATCATTCGCAGCCTGCCCAAGGTGGTGGTCGCTCTGGTGGCGGGGTATGCCATGGGTGGTGGACAGGTGCTTCATCTGCTGTGCGATCTCAGCCTGGCGGCCGACAACGCCGTTTTTGGCCAAACCGGCCCAAAGGTTGGCAGTTTTGATGGGGGGTTTGGTGCTGGTTATTTGGCCCGGGTGGTCGGTCAGCGCAAAGCCCGGGAAATTTGGTTTCTGTGTCGGCGCTATGGCGCCAAGGACGCCTTGGAGATGGGTTTGGTGAATGCTGTGGTGCCCCTCGAAGAGCTCGAAGCGGAGGGGGTGCGCTGGGCTCGGGAGGTGATGCAACACAGCCCGACGGCGATTCGGTGTTTGAAGGCCGCCTTCAACGCCGAAACCGATGGCCTGGCTGGCCTTCAGGAATTGGCCGGCAATGCCACCCACCTCTTCTATCGAACGGATGAGGCGATGGAAGGGCGCGATGCCTTTCTTGAAAAACGTCCTCCCGACTTCGGCCAAACGGGCTGGTTACCTTGATTTAATGATTCCGTCGCCATTGCCAGAGCCCATACCGCTGTTGCAGGCAGCGTCGATGGACACAGTGATGGCCGCGTTGGTGGCTGTGCCCAAGCAGCTGCGTCAAAAGCCAGGCCTTCACGTGGTGATGTTGCGCGACCGCCGTCGCGTGTTGCTGCTCGAGAGTGGCGCCTTGCGACAAGCGTTCCCTGTGGCCATTGGAATGCCCGGCTGGGAAACCCCCACCGGTCGCTTCAAGGTGTTGGAAAAAATCGACAACCCGGTGTGGGTGCATCCGGTGTCCGGTGATCGCGTTGCCGACCAGAGCAGTGCGAATCCCCTCGGCAGCCACTGGATTGGCTTTCACCGTGATTGCCGTGGCCGTGATGCCCATGACGGTGATCAATGGATCACGATTAAGGGCTGCACCAGCACTGGATTTCATGGAACACCCCACCGCTGGACGGTGGGTCGGGCGGTGTCCCACGGCTGTGTTCGTCTACTGAATGAAAATGTGAGCACCCTTTACGGCCAAGTGAAGCTGGGAACGCCAGTCACTGTGCTGCCTTGAGACGGGACCAGATCGGCAAATCCCCCGTAAAGTCGCCGCGCTAACGCTGTATCTCATCCATGCGCATCCTGTTCGCTGCCGCGGAATGCGCGCCGATGATCAAGGTGGGTGGAATGGGCGATGTGGTCGGCTCGTTACCTCCCGCCCTGGCCAAGCTCGGCCACGATGTACGCCTGATCATGCCGGGCTACAGCCAGCTTTGGAGCAAGCTTCAAATTCCTGATGAGCCGATCTGGCGGGCTCAAACCATGGGAACGGAATTTGCCGTTTATGAGGCAAAGCACCCCACCAATGGCATGACTATTTATCTGGTGGGGCATCCCGTTTTCGATCCAGAGCGCATTTACGGCGGCGAAGACGAAGATTGGCGCTTCACCTTTTTTGCCAGCGCAGCGGCGGAATTCTCATGGAACGTGTGGAAGCCCCAGGTGCTGCATTGCCACGACTGGCATACCGGCATGATTCCGGTCTGGATGCATCAAGACCCAGAGATCAGCACCGTTTTCACGATCCATAACCTCAAATACCAAGGTCCGTGGCGCTGGAAGCTGGATCGGATCACCTGGTGCCCTTGGTACATGCAGGGGGATCACACCATGGCCGCTGCCCTGATCAATGCGGATCGGGTGAATGCGGTATCTCCCACCTATGCCCAAGAGATCCGCACCGCTGAATACGGTGAAAATCTCGATGGCCTGCTCAATTTTGTGTCGGGCAAATTGCGCGGCATTTTGAACGGCATTGATCTCGAGGCGTGGGATCCCGCCACCGATAAGGCGCTCCCCGCGAACTACAGCGCCGCAGACCTCACCGGCAAGGCGGTTTGCAAAAAGGTGCTTCAAGAGCGAATGGGGCTGGAGGTGCGCGATGACGCATTCCTGCTCGGGATGGTGACACGTCTGGTGGATCAGAAAGGTGTTGATCTCCTTCTGCAGGTCGCCGACCGCTTGCTCTCCTACACCGACTCGCAAATCGTGGTGTTGGGAACGGGCGATCGTGGCCTTGAATCAGGCCTTTGGCAGCTGGCCTCCCGCTATCCGGGTAAGTGCGCTGTTTTTCTGACCTATGACGATGATCTTTCCCGTCTGATCTACGCCGGCAGCGATGCGTTCCTGATGCCAAGTCGCTTCGAGCCCTGCGGCATTAGTCAGCTCTATGCCATGCGTTATGGCTCCGTGCCTGTGGTGCGGAAAGTGGGTGGTTTGGTCGACACCGTTCCCCCCCACGACCCAAATGCGGATCGGGGCACTGGATTTTGCTTCGACCGTTTCGAGCCAGTGGACTTCTACACGGCCCTGGTGCGTGCTTGGGAGGCTTACCGCCATCGCAGTAGCTGGCAAGACCTCCAGAAACGCGGCATGACAGAGGACTACAGCTGGGATCGTTCCGCCGTGGAGTACGACTTGATGTACAAAGACGTTTGTGGCATCAAGGAGCCCACTCCCGACGCAGCGTTGCTTGAGCAGTTCTCCCGGGGCCAAGACGCGGATCCGTCCCGCGCTGATCAGATCGATATGGAACCGTCCAGCAGCAGCCCCGCGCCGATGACGCCCCCCGGACGGAATCCATTAAACCGACTGTTTGGCCGTCGGTCTGGTTAACTCCCCTTGAGCGTGCAGGTCGGCAGCGAATCAGATCCCCGTCAGGAGCCAGGCAACCTCCCGGCTCCCTACGTCAGTCCATGGTTGGAGTTTGCCCGCAATCTGCAGGCATTGCTTGCGGATCTGCAGTTACGGGCGCAGGAGCTTTGGCGGCGAAACGGTGAGGGGGACCTCTCCGTTCCAGGCTTTTGGCCGCGGAACCTCGCTTCGATTTTTTGGCCTGTCGTTCTTGTCTTGGTGGTGGCTGTGCCTCTGGCCAGTCTGCGCTGGTGGCAGAGCGCCCATCCCACCCTTCCTGAACCAGTGCCGGGTGTTGTGGCCAGAGATGGGCTTGTGCTGGATGGCGTCCTTCCGGAAACGGTTGTCCAGGAACCACTCCTCCCAGAGCCGCTGATCACCCCGCAACCGCAGCCAGCGTTGGAGCCCGAACCAACGCTGCTCGACTTCGAGGATCCACCCCTTCCCGAGCTCGATCTCAACCCCTTGTTGGATCTGTTCTTGGATGGATCGGCCCCTGAAGGGTTGTTGGCATCGGCCACACCCCAACCGGCGCAAAACCGACTGGTGCTCCAGGTTTCGGATGCCTGGAACAACCTAGGGCCATCGGTGCGAACCTCCATCGCCGAAGACTGGCAGCAGCGGTCTAGGGATTTGGGCTATAGCAGCTTGCAACTTGTTGATGGTCAGCAGACGCTTTTGGGGCGCTCGGCTCGCGTTGGGAGCGGCATGATTTTGTTTGAGTCCAACTCAGTGGGATGACCATCACTGTTCGTCAGCTGATCGCCTGCTGGGGAGCTCCGTTGGGGCCAATTCCAGATCCTGATATGGCCCTCGGTCGGATCTGTACCGACAGTCGCTCGCTCCAACCTGGTGACTTTTTTGTGCCCCTCGTTG